>JAFOPS010000021.1 GCA_017394205.1 Clostridia bacterium
GATCTGTACCGCAACGGCGCTGGTGATCCTGCTGGGGCTCGGCGAAAGGCGCATCCCCTACGGGACCGACCCGGGAGCGGCTCTCACCGTGCGGGGCTTTCAAGCAGTGCTCGGCGGCAGAGGACCGGCACTCTTGGCGGCGGGGGTGCTGGCGCTGTTTGCGCTGTCCACCCTGCTCACCTGGTCGTTTTACGGCAGTCGCTGCGCGGAGTATCTGCTGGGAACGCGGGGGGCAAAGCTCTACCAGCTTCTGTTTTGCCTCGCGGCGGCGATCTCGGGCGGCATCCGGCTGGACGCAGTCTGGGCGGTCTCGGAGCTGTGCAACGGGCTGATGGCGATCCCGAATCTCATCGGTGTTCTGGCGCTCAGCCCCGCGGCGGCAAGGCTGACACGGGACTATTTCAAAAAGCGCGGCTGACGCCGGGCGATAGAAAAAAGCAGGCATGACGCCTGCTTTTTGATTGCTTCTGCTTTTATCGCTCGCTTGCCAGCAGCTTATTCAGCTCTTCCATGAAGCTGTCGATGTCCTTGAACTGCCGGTAGACCGAGGCAAACCGCACATACGCCACCTGATCCACATGCTTCAGCTCCTCCATCACCAGCTCGCCCACCCGCTCGGACGGGATCTCCCGATCCATGGAGTTGAGCAGATTCTGCTCGATATCGGTGACGACCTTTTCCAGCGTTTCCAGCGAAACAGGGCGCTTTTCACAGGCGCGGAGCAAACCGTTGAGGATCTTGTTCCGGTCGAAGGCCTGGCGCGAGCCGTCACGCTTGACCACCACCATGGGGACGCTTTCCACCGTTTCATAAGTGGTGAAGCGCTTCCCGCAGGAAAGACACTCTCTCCGGCGGCGGATACTGTTGCTCTCGTCGGTGGGGCGGGAATCGATGACCTTGCTTTCGGGGTACGCGCAATAAGGACAGCGCATAGAAGAAGCACCTCGTTTCCTGATTTCTGGTTTTATTATACGCGAAAACGCATGGATTCGCAAGGGGTTCTTTCGGGCAAACAAGGGCTTGCTTTTCTCTTTTTTTGCAGCCGGGTCTTCCCAAACGGACTTTTCTTCGGTATAATGACAGCAAGCGACCCCATACCATCCGAAAGGAGCCGTTTTTGTGAAATCCTTCAAACTGACCATGCGCCAGCTCATTGTCGTTCTGGTGATCTGCTCGCTCATCACTTACGCGCTGCACTATCTGATCTTCCGGGATTTTCACCACATTGCCATCTTTTTCGTCCATGACCTGGCCTTTTTGCCGCTGGAGGTCATCCTGGTCTCCCTGGGGCTCGACCGTCTGATCGAAAGCACCCACGAAAACGAGGTCAAAAGCAAGATGAGCATCATCGAGACCCTGTTTTTCAACGAATCGGGCAGCCATATCCTGCGGTATCTGATCCGCTTTGACCCCAACGCCGAAAGACTCTCGGCCATGCTGGATCTGAACATGGAGTGGCGGTCGTCCCAATATGCCGCCGCCGAGCGGCAGCTCAAGCTGTATCCCTTTGAGCTGGACACGGAAAAGCTGGATTTTTACGGCATCCATTACCACCTGAACGAGCGCATGGATTTTTACCGGAACATTCTGGAAAACCCCGCCATGACCCAGTCCAATCAGTTTACCGAAATGGTGATGAACATTTATCTGCTGGGCGAGGAGCTGGAGGACCGGACGGATCTGTACGACCTGTCCGCCGAAGACCGCCGGTTCCTGGGCGACCTGGTGCGGCAGATCTATCGGGAGCTGACGGAATACTGGCTGGACAACGCTTACAACCACAGCCTGCACAACAAGCACCGGCTCCATCGGCTGGTGGCTACCAACCCCTTTGTGGAATAAGGATCATGCAAAAAAGGCCGGCCCGAGCGGGTCTTTTTTCTGTTTTGGGATCATTGCTCCCCGCTGTCCAGCACCGCGCCGCTCTTGTCGATGATCAGGGCGCGGAAGCCGTGAGCGCGGGCAAAGTCCAGCGCCTCCCGGGGCTCCATGAGAAAGAGCGCTGTGGAATAGCCGTCGGCAAGGCCGCTGTCAGGCAGGATCACCGTGGCGGAAAGCAGCTTGTCCGCGGGATACAGGGTGGCGGGGTCGATGATGTGGCAATAGGTTTTTCCGTCAACCGTCAGATTGCGTTCATAGCCGCCGGAGGTCACCAGCGCCGTGTCGGAGGTTTCCAGCTGCGCCGCCAGCGCCGTGCCGTCCTCCGACTGCGGATCGCGGACGCCCACCCGCCAGGGCCGCCCGTCGGCCTGTCCCCGGACGATCACGTTGCCCCCGGCGGAAAGGACGAAGTCGGTATAGCCCGCCTGCTCCGCCGCGTCGGCCGCCCGCTGGGCTGCCCAGCCCTTTGCCACGGCGCCCACGTCCAGCGACATGGCGGGATCCAGCAGCGTCACCGTCTGTTTTTTCGGATCGAGCCGCAGATTTTCAATATCACAATGCTCCCCCGCCGCCCGCAGGGCGCTTTCCTCCGGCAAGACGCCGGTCTCCCGCGCCTCATGCCACAGCGAGAGCACCGCGCCCATGGCGATGTTGACCCGTCCGCCGGTGAGGTCATAAACCTCTTTTCCGAACGTCAGCAGCTCCAGCACCTCGGGCTCGGCAGGCGCCTCCTGCCCTGCAAGGGCGTTGACGGCGCACAGGTTGTCCACGCCCTCGTAGGTGTGGTAAATGTCAAAGATCCTGTGCAGCCGCCGCATTTCGCCGAAAACCGTCTGGCGCAGATCGTCAAACGCCTTCTCGCTGCCGCAATAGGCGATGAGAGTCACGTCGGTATCGAAGGAATAATCGTAGGCGGTAAAGCGCGTCCTCGCCCCGCCGCAGGAGGCGGCGGAGCATAAAAGCATCAGCGCCGCCAAAAGCAGCGCGGCCGTTTTTTTCATGGTTCACCTTCCAGCTTCGTTTCGTGTTTCGTCCGGCTCCAGATCGATCATCACCAGCTCGGGGCGATTGTAAAAGCGGGGTACGCGTGTAGACTCCCGCGCAAGGCCGCGGCTGACGATCATCACGGTCTCGCTTTCCCGATAAAGCCCGCCGGCATATTTGGGAAACAGGCCCTGATTGGGCGCGATCAGCCCGTTGAGCAGGCCGGGAATGCGCCACTGTCCTCCGTGGGCGTGGCCGCACAGGGCAAGATCAAAGCCCTGCTCCGCATAAAGAGCAAAGCGCTCGGGCCGATGAGAAAGCAGGATCCCGTAAGCTGTGCCGCCCCAGGCATCCCGCACCCGGCGCACCTGTCCGTCAAAGCCGGCGGGGTCTGTTTCGAAACCCAGCCGCCAGGCGTCCGGGTCGTCCACGCCGCAGAGAACGAGCTCCTGCTCACCCACGCGGACGGAAACGGCCTCGCCCGTCAGACGCACAACGCCGCAGCGTGCCAGGATCTCCATCTTTTCGGCAAAGGCCGCGTCGCCCGCCCAGTACTCATGGTTGCCGGTTACGTAATAACACGGGTATTCCTTCCCCACAGCCGTCAGAAACAGCTCCGTATTCCCGTCGGGCAATTTGTCATCAAAGATGTCCCCCGCCAAAAGAACCAGATCGGGCTGCTGCCGCCGGACAGCCTCCAGCAACGTGCGCTGATCCTCACCGTAGCGGCAGGAATGCAGATCGGTCACCAGCGCCAGCCGCACCGGCGCCGTGAGCTTCGGGGACGAAACCAGATATTCCTTCACGGCAAGGCCGTTGTAAAGCCCCGCGGCAAAAAACGCCAGCAGCAGGGCCAGCGCGGCAAATAGGACCGGTCTGCGGCGAAGCGCGGCTCCGCGATCGTTTTTCATAGGCGCTCCTTTCCATCATTCGAATCTTATCATACCACGGCTCAGACCCTTGCGCAAGGTTTTCTCTTGCTTCTTTCCGGCCGGTGTGATATGGTAAAGGCAGAACATTCAAAGGAGGTCTTTCCGTGAAACAGGAATACCGTGATTATATGCTGGAGCAGCTTCGGGCGCTCATTGCCATCGACAGTCCCAGCGGCTACACGCAAAACGTACAGGAGTATATGAACGCCGAGCTCCGCCGGCTGGGCTATACGCCCGAGAATCCCAACAAGGGCGGCATCCGCGCCCATCTGGGCGGCGAGGGCAACGGCATCATGCTGCTGGCCCACGTGGACACGCTGGGCGCGGTGGTGGCGTCTGTCAAGCCCGACGGGCGGCTGATGATGAGCCGCGTGGGCGGTCTGCAGGCCAACAACGTAGAGGCCGAGACCGTTCGGGTCAAGACCCGCTTCAACGGCGAATATGAGGGCACCATCCAGCTGGCCAACGCCTCCGCGCACGTCAATCCGGACTTTTCCTCCGCCAAGCGGGACTTTGCCGAGACCATGGAGGTGGTGCTGGACGAGGACGTGAAGTCCGAGGACGACGTGAAAAAGCTCGGCATCCGCCCGGGTGATTTCATCTGTGTCGAGCCCCGGTTCACCATCACCGGCAAGGGCTATATCAAGAGCCGCTTTTTGGATGACAAGGCCAGCGCGGCGGTGCTTCTGACCCTGGCAAAGCGCATCCGCGACGAGAACATCGCGCTCAAGCGCTCGCTGTGGATCAGCTTCACCGTCCACGAGGAGATCGGTCACGGCGGCGCCTCCTTTATTCCTCAGGGGCTCACCGAGATGATGAGCGTGGATATGGGATGCGTGGGCGAGGGGCTCACCTGCACCGAGCGTCAGGTCTCCATCTGCGGCAAGGACGGCGGCGGCCCCTATAACTATGACGTGGTCTCCGCCCTGATTTCCGCCGCCGAAAAGGAAAAGCTGGACTATGCCGTGGACGTCTATCCCTTCTATTCCTCCGACGTTGACGTTTCGCTCCGCGCGGGCTATGACGTGCGTCACAGCCTCATCGGCCCCGGTGTTTACGCCTCCCACGGTTATGAGCGCACCCACATCGACGGCCTTGCTAACACCTTCGATCTCCTTTGCGCGTATCTGCTGTAAAGGCAAACGGCACATAAAAAAGCGGGCTTTGCCCGCTTTTTTTATTTTATGTTCAGACTCGCTCCGCCATTTCCTCCAGAAACGCCGCAAGATCCGCCGGATAATCTCCGGAAAGCACACGCTCCGTCAGCCTGCGCACCGCGTATTCCTCAAAGGCATTGCGTCTGCCCTCCGGGCCGCCTTCAAGATAATAAGACTCGTCTATGCCCGGATAGACGGTTTTGCTCTCGGTCACCCGCTTTTTCACTTGTTCCAGACAAGGATGGATCAGATGATGCAGATACTCATGGACCACGGAATCCCTCCGCAGCCCGCCGGAGCAAAAGAGCATCTCCTCACCCAGCCGATAGTGATCGGAAGCATACACGCATTTGATGGGCTGGATCACCAGCCGCACCCGTTCAATGGGTGAACGGTAGCGTTTTTTGCAAGTCAGCAGAATTTCCGTTAGCCGAGAAAGTGTTTCACTGCGGTGCAGCGATTCCTCCTTCACCCATGTTTGCTCCCATTCCAGATAACGGTGAAATCCCTCGCTTGCAAATACGTTTTCCAGCGCCTTTGGCAAATCTGCGATCCAGCTCCAAAGCTCCGGGCCTCGCTCGACATCGGAAAGATTAGAGGCTGACATGACCCGGCGGTAAAAGGCCGAGCCCTTCCCGATCTCTTCGCCCGCAAGAAGCCGGAGCGCCGCTTCCTCCAAAAGCGCCGCCCTTGGCCAAAAAGAATAAACTTGACAGGTAGATTGCCTGACATCGTCAAAAAAAGACGGCACAGCCGATCCCGGCCCGATAAAGCTCTCGACGGCGCGGATATGCTCCCGTTTTCGCTCCGGCCGATAATACTCATAGCCCTTTTGCAAAAGCGCATAATAAATCGCTGATATTTCTGAGATGCCGATCATGGAAACGGGTTCTGTCATAAGCAATCCTCCTTCCTGTTGGTTCTATGGAGGTCAGATACATCTATGATAGATCATTTACCGCTTGGAATCAACCTGACTCTTTTTCAATTCCCCCTTGGAAAGGAAAAAGCCCAGATCAGCGCCCGCTTTCCCGCCTGCAGACACTTTTTCACGCATCGCAGCGCAAAGCGCATCATCCGGAGAACAGGCGGCGACAGCGTACGCCGCCACACCCAGCCGCCCGCCAGCATCCCCAGCGGGAGATAGGCGCGCAGGCGTCCGTCGGTGTACCGGAGAAAAAACAGCAGAAAGCAGGGCAGCGCCGCGAGCCAGAACAGCGTATCCAGCGCCGCCGTCCCCCGCCGGCGAAGGCCGTTTTCCAGCCGGATCGCCGTCAGAAGATCCCACAAGACCGCCAGCGCCGCCCCCAGTGCCGCGCACCGCAGGAAGATGAGCCCCTGCTCCGCCGTGCTCGTGGGCAGCACTCAGAACACCCTGGACCAGAACGACCCGCTCTTGCCCTTGCCGTCGTGAGAATAGGCAAGGCTCTGGATGCTGCCCTCCAGCGTCAGCTCGCCCACGTCCAGACTGAGCTTTTCCACGTGCAGGCCTTCGCCCTCTACGGTGAGCCGCCCCAGGGAGGTCTCCATCGCCACCTGCTCCTCGTCGAAGCTCAGCACCTCGCTGACTCCGGAAACGCTGAGCCGATGCCGCTCCTCCAGCACCACGCTGTGGGGCGTGTCCCCCCGGAAATCGCCGTTATTGACCATAAAAATACGCCTCCTCATCACATCCTTTGTCAGATGTATATGCGGAAGCGTTTTTTGTTATTCCCGGGCTTCGGGCGGAAGCTCCTGATACAGAAGCGCCGCCTGCTCCTTGGTGGCAAACTCCGGCACGGCCAGCACCTTGACCCGCAGGCTGCGGTTGCCGAAGGTCACGCCGATCACGTCGCCTACCTTCACCTGATAAGAGGCTTTGGCCTCCTTGCCGTTGACGGTGACCCGGTCGCCGTCACAGGCCTCGTTGGCCACCGTGCGGCGCTTGATGAGCCGCGCCACCTTGAGATACTTATCCAAACGCATGGTTTTCCTCCGAAAAAACGGGGCCCTTCCGGGCCCCGCAGCGAACTTATTTCGCGACCTTGTCCTTCAGAGCCTTGCCGGCCTTGAAGACGGGAGTCTTGCTGGCAGGGATCTTGATCTCCTGCTTGGTGCGGGGATTGCGGCCCACGCGGGCTTCGCGCTTCTTCACTTCAAAGGTACCGAATCCGATGACCTGGACCTTGTCGCCATTGACCAGAGCCTCAGCAACAGCCTCGGTAGCGGCGGTCAGCGCCTTTTCGGCGTCCTTCTTCGTCAGGCCGGCCTTCTCAGCGATGGCGGCGACCAGTTCAGTCTTGTTCATAACATGTCCTCCTAAAATTATTTTTGATCTTTTGATCATATCATAAACGGCATTGCCGTTTTTATCGGGATGTCTGCGCTTTTGCCCGATCCCACAGAGCGATCATCTCATCCAGGTCCAGCTCGGACAGCTTGTCCCCGGCCATCCGCTCCATGGCGGCAAAGCGGTTTTTGAATTTTTCCGAGGCGCGGAAAAGAGCCTCCTCCGGGTCGATCTCCAGCTTGCGGGCGGCGTTGACGGCGGCGAACAGCAGATCGCCCAGCTCCTCCTCCACGCCTGCGCGGGTGCGGATGGCTTCGGAGAGCTCGTCCGTTTCTTCCCGGATCTTGTTCACCGCGCCGTCCGCCGTGGGCCAGTCGAAGCCCGAGCGCTTAGCGCGGCTCTGGATCTTTTCGGCATAGGTGAGCGCGGGCAGCGCCTTTGCCACGCCGTTCATGGCGTCGGTGTAGGTCTGCTGACCCTTCTCCTCCCGCTTCACCGCCTCCCACAGGTCCAGCGTCTGCTTCGGGTCGGTGAGATGACCGGCGGAGCCGAACACGTGGGGATGGCGCCGGATCAGCTTGCGGCAGATCTCGGTGCATACGCCGCCGATGTCGAACTCTCCCGCCTCGCGGGCCATCTGGGCATGAAAAACCACCTGCAAAAGCAGGTCGCCCAGCTCTTCCTTCAGGTCGGAAGGACTGCCCCGGTCGATGGCGTCGGCCGCTTCATAGGCCTCCTCGATCAGATTCCGGCGAATGCTCTCGTGGGTCTGGGCCACGTCCCAGGGACAGCCCTTTTCCGGATCACGCAGCAGCGCCATGATCTCCAGCAGATCGTCAAACCCATATTCGGCCTTATATAAATCTACCATATTTTTCCCTTCTTGGCAACAGTTTAATCAAGGAATTCGCAGGATTTTTGCAATTTTTTCGCCCTTTGGGAGCATTAAAACGTCTTCCTTCGGCATTGCGCGCAGCGCGATCAGCAAACCGACGTAAAGCAGAGCCGCCAGACCCACCGTCAGCAGCACGGCCGCCAGCGACGCAAGTCTTCCGCCCCGCAGCATGGCCTGAAGCGGCGGATAGATCAGCCAGACAAACGCCCCCATCACGCCGGCTGCCAGCAGCGGCTTCAAAAAGACCCGCCGCAGAGAAAACGCCACCTTGAGCCGGCGGATGTTCCAGAGGTTGATGCAGAGGATAGTGAGATAGCAAAGACCCGTCCCGATGGGCGCGCCGGAGATGCCGATCTCGGGGATGCCCACCAGCACATAGTTGGCGGCGATCTTCACCGCCGCTCCCGCCAGCATGGCGAACACAGGCAGCTCCACCCGCCCCATGGCCTGAAGCACCGGGTTGGACACCGACACCATCGCCGCCAGGAAGACCGAGGGCGCCAGCAGCGTCAAAAGCGGCGCCGCCACGGCACAGGCCTCAGGCTGGGCTCCGAACAGCACCTTCAGAATGGGGAGCGGGATGACCGCCAGCCCCACCGCGCAGGGAAAAGCCAGGATCCCCGTAAGGCGGAAGGCGCTCTCGGTAAGGCGAAGGGTCTTTTCCTTTTCCCGCAGCGCCAGCGCTCCGCTGATGGCGGGGATCAGACTGACGCCGATGGCCACCACCAGCGTCAGCGGCAGATTGAAAAGCTTGACGGCAAAGCCGTAGGCTCCGTAAAGATAGCCTGCAGCGGCGTCGGTCATGAAGCACTTTTCCTGCAGCCGCAGCTTGACCATAAACGTGTCGATCAGCGTGCTGACGGAAAAGACAGAGGCTCCGATGGTGATGGGGATCGCCAGCCGCACCAGCGTGCGGAGAAGCTCGCTGTCCGGGCGGCACTCGCCGCCCCGCTCCGGCATGGGAAACCGCCGCCGGTCGCGCAGACGGTACAGCAGCATATACAGGGCGCTGAACACCGTCCCCAGTGTGACGCCGCCGATGGCGCCCGCCACCACGATCTCCAGCGAATAGCCCGCCCCGGTCAGATACCAGGCCAGCCCCAGGCCGAAGATCAGCTTCCCCAGCGCCTCGATGACCTGCGATACCGCCGTGGGCACCATATTTGCCATGCCTTGGTAATAGCCCCGCACGGCCGAAACGATGCAGGTGAAGAAAACCGTTGGGGCAACCGCCAGCACCGCGTAGCGGCAGCTGCTGCCGATGAAGCGGCAGATCACGTCCACCGAAAGCATCATCGCCGCCGAAAGCCCGGCTCCGATGACTAAAAAGGTGACGAAGGTCAGGCGGGCGATGCGCCGCACCTCCCCGCCGCGCCCCAGCGCGCGGGCCTCGGCCACCATCTTGGAAACCGCCACCGGCAGCCCCGCCGACGACACCACGTACATCGCGGTGTATACATAATAAGCGCTGATGAAAATATCGTTTCCGTCAGCGCCGTAAAGATTCGCCAACGGGATGGAGAAAAACGCTCCGATGAGCTTGACCAGCACGCCGGCCAGCATCAAAAGCAGCGTTCCTCCGAAAAAAGTCCCCTGTTTCCGTTCGTTCAATCCGGTCTACCGCCTTTCACGGGCATTCCCGCAGATCTGTTCCTTTTCTAATTGTTATGAGCGGAACAGCCGATCCATGACGGCGGACAGGGCGGCGCGGACCCGCTCGATATCGATGGTGGTAAAAACACCGTTTTCATAAAGCACCCTGCCCCGCACCATGGTCAGGCACACGTCGCCGCCCCGGGCGGAATACGCCAGCGCGGATTCGGGATGATGCACCGGCATCAGCCCCGGGCGGTCGGCGTCCACCAGGATCAGGCTGGCGTCATAGCCTGCCTTGAGACAACCCAGGCTGTCTTCCCTTCTCTGGGCATAGGCGCCGGCCCGGGTGGCCATTCGGAGCGCCTCCCGTGCGGGAATCTGACGGGGATCGCCGGAAACGCCCTTTTGCAGCAGGGCAGTCAGCTTGATCTCCTCAAAAAGATCATGGCTGTTGTTGGAGCAGACGCCGTCGGTGCCCAGTGAAACCCGGACGCCCTTTTCCAGCATCTTTCCCACCGGCGCGATCCCCGAGCCCAGCTTGAGATTGCTCACGGGGTTGTGCGCCACGGTGACGTTTTTCTCCCGCAGGATATCCAGATCGCCGTCTGTGACCCAGACACAGTGGGCGGCGGTGGCGCGCACGTCAAACACGCCGTTTTCCGCCAGCACGGCGGCAGGGGTCTTGCCGTATTTTTCCACGCATTCCCCGTGCTCTTTTTTCGTTTCGGAGAGATGGACATGCATGTTCAGACCGTTTTCCGCGGCAAAGGCAGCATAATCCCGCCACACCTGGGGAAAGCTGGTGTACTCCGCATGGATGGCGGCGTCCAGCCGGATGCGCCCGCCGTCAAAGCCGTGATACGCGCGAAGCACTTCCCGGTTCTGCTGCGTCACCTTGTCGGTGTCGTACCGGTAAGCGGCGGGATCGAAGCACATGGCCGCATTGGAGAGATTGCCGTAAAGACCGGCATCAGCCACCGAGCGGGCCATGGAGGGCAGATACATATACATATCGGTGATCGAAACCGTGCCGGAGGCCAGCATTTCGGCCATGGCGAGCTGCATGCCCCAGTAAATGTCCTCCTCGGTCAGTCTGGCTTCCACCGGGAAAACATAGTCGTAAAGCCAGGTCTGAAGAACGTAATCGTCGGCATATCCCCGCATCAGGGCCATAGCGGCGTGGGAATGGGTGTTGATCAGACCGGGCATGGCGATCTTGCCGGCGGCGTCGATCACCCGTTTGGCAGGCTCGTCCGCCGGGTCCGGGGTGACAAAGGCGATCTTCCCCTCCCGCACGCCGATGCAGGCGCCGGAAATCACAGGGGCTTCATCGTCCATGGTCACGGCAATGCAGTTTTTGATAAGAAGATCCAGCATAGCGCTCCCCCTTATTTCATCTCCCGCAGGCAGGCCAGCACCAGCGCGGTGAATTGCTTCTGTGCACGGGCCGCGGCGGCATTGACCTCTTCGCCGGAAAGGCGGCCCTCGGTGACGCCCGCCGCCATATTGGTCATCAGCGAAATGCCCAGGGTGCGGATGCCGCAATGATTGGCCGCGGTGGCCTCGTAAACGGTGGACATGCCCGCGGCGTCGCCGCCCAGCGTCCGCGCCATGCGGATCTCGGCGGGGGTCTCGAACTGCGGCCCGGCAAAATAGAAATAGACGCCCTGCCGCACGGGCAGCCCCATCGCCTGCGCCTGCTCCAGCGCCATGCGCCGCAGAGCGGGGTCGTAGACAGCCGTCATATCGCAGAAGCGAGGGCCGAACTCCGGCAGGTTTTCGCCCCGGAGGGGACTTTCGCCCATGATACGAATGTGGTCGGAGATCAGCATCAGATCCCCCACGGAAAAGCCCGTGTTGATGGCGCCGGCGGCGTTGGTGACGATCATGCGCTCTATCCCCAGCAGCCTGGCCACGCGGACGGGATAAGCGATCTCCTCGGGAGAATAGCCCTCGTAATAGTGCATCCTCCCCTGCATCACCATCACGGGCACGCCGCTGAGCTCGCCCACCACCAGCCGTCCCTTGTGGTCGGGCGCGGTAGAGGGGCGGAAATGCGGGATCTCACGGTAATCCACAGCGACGGCGTTCTCCACCTCGTCGCCCAAAAAGCCCAGTCCCGAGCCAAGGATCAGCAGCACGCGGGGCTTGCGCTCCCCGATGCGGCTGCGGATCAGCTCCGCGCTTTCCCGATAGTTCTGAAAGGTAAACATACGGCTCTCCTTTTCGCAAGAAAAGCCCATTGGGCGCGCCCAATGGGCTTTTGCAGGTTTATTGCAGCTTTTCGCCGCAGACGCGGCAATACAGGTCGGTCTTGTCGCAGGGCTTGCCGCACACGGGGCAGGTCAGCGCGGAACGCTGAGCCTCCTGCTGGGCCTTGATCTCGGCGATCTCGGCATATTTTCCATCGATGGCCTCCAGCTTGGCCTGGAGCTCCTCCTCGTCCGTTTCGGCGCCGGTGTGGGTAAGATATACGGTGCGGCCGATCTCCCGCATCAGGATCTCGATCTCGTTGTTCAGGTCAAAGGCCCGCAGACTGCGCTTGGTCTTTTCCACCAGACGGCTGCCGGTCTCCGCGGCTGCCCCGGCGGCGGCAGTGGCCGTCAGCTTTGCCTTTTCCAGCAATTCCTTCACTCTTTCATCCATAAAAAATGCCTCCTTTTCAGATTCGCATCAACATATTTTATTTTATGCGCCTCGGCGGCGTTTTGCCAGAATGTTTTGTTTATTCTCCCGTCCGCAGCAGGTCGCTTGCGTTGACGATGGTGGAGCCGCTCTCGCCGGAAACGATCTTGGGCAGCTGGCCGTCCCAGTTCTGGGCGTAGTAATAATCGATGAGCTGCTGGGTCAGCGACTCGCCGATCTTGCGGTTTGCCTCGGCCTCGGCGTCGGCCTTGGCCAGCACCTCATAGGCTTCGGCGTCGGCCTCCACCTTGCGGATCTCAGCCTCCGCCCTGGCCTCGATGACCTTGCGTTCGGCCTCGGTCTGGGCGCGCAGCTTGTTCTGCTGGGCCACCTGCTTCTCCTCCACGGCGTTGGTAAAGGCGTCGGTGAAATCCATGTTCTCGATGGAGGTGCCCACCACCTCGATGCTGTGCTTCAGCAGACGCTCGGCCAGGATCTCCTCGATATCCTTTGCCAGCTCATCCCGCATGCCCACCAGATCCTCGGCGGTATAGCGGGCCGTGACCACCTTCACGGCCTCGGCGATGTTGGGAGAGATCACCGTTTCATAATAATCCCGCCCCACCGTGCGGTAAAGGATCATGGCGTCAGATTTGGAGATCTGATAATTGATGGTATAGGATACGCTGACCTCCTGGATATCCGAGCTGAAGCAGGGCAGCGACACCGTCCTCTTCTGGATGCGGTTGTCCATGGTGACTACCTGCTTCCAGGGCGCCACGTAATGGATGCCGGAATCCAGCGTATAATCTTCTACACGACCGAACACGGTGACCAGCCCGGTGTAGCCAGTGGGCACCGTGCGCACGCAGGAAACCACGCCCGCCGCGGCGGCCAGCAGCAGCGCAGCCACCATGATCAGCACGCCGGCGCGCTTGGAGCCCGCCTTTTCAGACGCGCGGAGCTGCAGCCCCAGCGTCAGGCCGACGATCAAGATCAACACCGCAATAACCAACCAAAACATTGCTTGTTCCTCCTTTTAATGACGGTCTTATGCTTCGCGCCCGTCCGGCGGACGGCGCTTTTCCTGTACGATGGAATCGATGCGTTCGATGTATTCCTTGGGATATTTGGGGTTGGCGATCCGATGGATCCGACGGCCGTTTTCCGAGCACAGCTTGCTGACGCCCCCCGAGCCCAGCGCGATCACGTCGGAAAGCTCCTCCATCATGCAGATATTGTAATGGGAAGCCGTGCCCGGCTTGCAGAAGCCCACGTTTTCCAGCCCGCCGGCCATATATTTCTGGCGGTAAAGATAATAGGGCTCGTAGCCAAGGCCCTCCAGATGGGTATAGCAGGCGTCCAGCGTTTCGGGCGGGAGCTGACCGGTGGGTCCGAAATAGAGCCGCGCTCCCCGCTTGCGGGCCAGACAATGGATGGTGATGTTGTCCGGCTCCAGCGCCGCCACCCGGCGGACGCTTTCCAGCAGCCCCGCATCGTCATCGCCGGGCAGTCCGGCGATCAAATCCATATTGATGAGAAAGCCGCCCTTTTGCCGAGCCATGCGATAGCAGTTTTCGATGTCGGCGGCGGTGTGGTTGCGTCCCACGCCCCGCAGCACGGCATCGTTCATGGTTTGGGGATTGATGCTGATGCGGCTGACGCCGTGCGCCGTCATGATGTCCAGCTTTTCTCCGGTGATGGTTTCGGGCCGGCCGGCCTCCACGGTGAACTCCCGGCAGACTGTCCGGTCAAAATGGCGGTCGACGGCCGAAAGCACCCGCTCCAGCTGGTCTTCATTCAGCGTGGTGGGCGTGCCGCCGCCCATGTAAACGCTGCCCAGCGGGATCCGGTTTTCCCGCAGAAGCGCGCCTGCCGCTTCGATCTCCTGCAAAAGCGCCCGGGTATAGGGCTCGATCATGTGGCCCCAGCGGGCCATATCGTTGCTGACAAAGGAGCAATAGCTGCATTTTGCCGGGCAAAACGGGATGCCCAGATAAAGCTGCGTTTCCCGCGGAAGCAGCCCGTCTTCCGTTTCCATGGCGTATTCCGCCGAGCGGATGCACAGCCTGCGGCGGCTTTCCGACACGTCGTAATGGTCCCGCAGCCACGCGTCCAGCCCCTCCCGGCTCATCCCCTCGCGGATGGCAAGCCGGGCCGGCTTGGCGGGCTTGACTCCCGTAAGACTGCCCCATACAGGCTTATGATCCAAAAGGGGCAGCAGCGCCCGATAAACGGCGGTCTTGACGGTGTAGGTCAGGATCCGCTTTCGCTCCTCGCCGTCGGCGGAGCGGGGAACAACGCTTTCAAACTGCGCCTGTGTGCGCCGCTCTCCCATCCGGATCTCGGCGCGGGACAGGATCCGGCCGTCTTCTTCCCACGCAAGGCTGCGGCAGCCCTCGGCGTCTTCGGGCAGCTCGGATACCCGGTCGTGCGGCTCGTCGGGCAAAAGGGAGATCAGCATCTCCTGCACGCCGTTGTCCCGGTCGTGCCCCTGCAGACAGTAGTTCATCGCCGCAGCGCCTCGTGCATATAGGCGTTGTGCCGACGCTCGTGCTCCAGCGTGGAAAAGCTGTCGTGCCCCGGAAAGACCCGCCAGTCGCCCTCCAGTTCATACAGCCGCTTGAGGCTGCGGAGCATATCGCCGGTGTCGCCGCTCTCCAGATCGGTGCGGCCGCAGCTCTCCTGAAAGAGCGTGTCGCCGGAAAACATGGCGTCGCCGCAAAGGAAGACGCAGCTCCCCGCCGTGTGTCCCGGGGTGTGCAGCACCCTGAAGGTCAGCCCGCCCGCGGGCACCTCCATGCCCTCTTCCAGATACAGGGACGGCTTCGGCGGGACATATCCCTCCCGCTTTCCGAAAAATTTCACGTCCTCACAGTCCAGCAGCCATTCGTCCTCCCGGTGGATCGCAACGGGCGCTCCGGTGCGGCGAACGAGCTCTGTGACCGCCAAAATATGGTCGTAATGGCCGTGTGTCAAGAGGATCTGCTTTACAGCGCATCCGGTCTCCTCCACCGCAGCCATGATCTTGCTTGCCTGAGCGCCGGGGTCGATGACCGCGCCGGTTTTCGTCGCTTCGTCGCAGACGATATAGCAATTGGTCCCCAGCATGCCCACGGTAACAGGTTTGATCAGCATGTCCTTCTCCTTTATTTCTTCATCATCTGATCGGTGTCCAGAATGAGCGTCACCGGGCCGATTCCCCGCAAAACGGGTTTTGCGGGGGCCCATGTTTTCCTATGCTCCGGTCGGATCATCCGGATCCTCCCTTCGCATACGCGCCATTGGGCGCGCGGCGCAGAAGCGCCGTTTACGACGGCCTCGCCGCTGCCCTGCCCGGCTTTTTCCTTATTTCTTCATCATCTGATCGGTGTCCAGAATGAGCGTCACCGGGCCGTCGTTGACGTGGTCGATATACATATCGGCGCCGAACTCGCCGGTGATCAGCGGGATCTCTCTTGCGCGGATCTCCCGCAAAAACGCCTCGTACACCGGGATGGCGACCTCAGGACGGGCCGCGTGGAAAAAGTCGGGCCGCCTCCCGTGAGAGCAATCGGCGTAAAGGGTGAAATTGCTCACCACCATCATGCTGCCGCCCACATCGGCAAGGCCGAGATTCATTTTCAGATTTTCGTCTTCAAAAATACGCATTTCGGCGCATTTTTTTGCCAGATACACGGCTTCCTTCTCGGTGTCCTCGGGCTTGACGCCCACCAGCACCACAAAGCCCTTGCCCATGCTCCCGCCGTCTCTGCCGTCGATGGTGATAGAGGCGCGGGAAACGCGGATCAATACTGCTCGCATATTCGTTCCTTTCTCAGCTTCCCGCCGCCATCCGCTTGACCTCGACCACGCCGGAGGTCCTGCTGAGGCGGGCGATGACCAGCTCAAGCTGCTCTTTGCCGGTGACGCCGATGGTCAGATACAGATCGCAATAGCCGTCTTCGTTGTCCCGGGCGGTCATCTCGCTGACATTGATTTTCATATTGGCGAGCTGCATCAGCACCTCGCCGCCCAGCCCCACGCTGGACTTTGCCGTCACCTTGATGGCGGCGTGATAAGAATGCTTCTCGGCCGTGGCCCATTCGGTCTTGATCCAGCGACCGTCTTCGCCGTTTTTGCGGGCGGCGCGCACGTTGATGCAGTCCTGCCGGTGGACCGAAACGCCGTAGCCCCGGGTGATGAAGCCGATGATCGGATCGCCGGGAACGGGGCTGCAGCACTTGGCGAACTTGACCATGCAGTTGCCGATGCCCTCCACCACCACGCCGGAATCGGCGGTGGACTTTTCCTGTCTGGCCGCCTGGGCAGCCAGCTTGGCTTCCAGCTTGGCCTCCTTGGCCTCGGCGGCCCGCTGGCGCATCACCTCGTCCCGGATCTTGCCGATGACGCGGTTGAGAGCTACGCCGCCGTAACCGATGGCGGCATACAGCTCCTCCAGGTTGGGATATTCAAACCGCTTGAGGATCACGCTCTGCAGCTCGGGCTGCTGGAAGGCGTCGTACAGAAGGTTGGCCCGCAGCTCCCGCTCGAAGACCTCGCGGCCCTCGGTGATATTCTCGTCCCGGCGTTCTTTTTTGAACCATTGCTTGATCTTGCTGCGGGCAGAATTGGTCTTGACGATCTGCATCCAGTCCCGCTTGGGGCCGGTAGCGTTCTTCGCGGTGATCACGTCCACGATCTCGCCGCTTTTGAGTTGATAGTCGATGGGGACGATGCGTCCGTTGACCTTGGCGCCCGTCATCCGGTTGCCCACCGCCGAATGGATGGCGTAGGCAAAGTCGATGGGGGTGGCGCCCAGCGGCAGGTTGATGATGTCGCCCCGGGGCGTGAAAACATATACCTCGTCGGCAAACAGGTCGGTCTTGATATTTTTGATGAAGTCAGAGGCGTCGGTATCCTGCTGATTTTCGATCAGCTGCCGCACCCAGGCAAAGGCCTCCTCCTTCTGAGAGCCCTTGAGCCCGTCCTTGTATTTCCAGTGGGCCGCAATGCCGTATTCCGCCCGGTGGTCCATCTCCTCGGTGCGGATCTGCACCTCAAAGGGGATGCCCTCGGTGCCGATGACCACGGTATGCAGGCTCTGATAGCCGTTGGGCTTGGGGGTGCTGATATAATCCTTGAAGCGGCCGGGCACCGGCTTATACAGGTCGTGGATCAGGCCCAGCACGTTATAGCAGTCGGTGAGCTCCTTGACGATGATGCGGGTGGCGCAGATATCGTAAAGCTCGGAAAAGCTGAGATTCTGCCCGTAGAGCTTGCGGTAAATGCTGTATACGCTCTTGAGGCGGGCCTTCACCTGGCAGGAAATTCCCACCTGGGCCAGCTTTTCCTCGATGCGCGCCTTGGTTTTATCCAGAAACTCGCTGAAGCCGTGGCTTTTGTCCTCCAGATAGTCGGAAATCTCCTGGTAGCCCACGGGGTCGAGGATCTTGAGCGAACGGTCCTCCAGCTCCCACTTGACCCCCTGCATCCCCAGCCGATGGGCCAGCGGTGCATAGATCTCCATGGTTTCCACCGAAATATCCCGCTGCTTCTGAGGTTTTTGGAACTGGATGGTGCGCATGTTGTGCAGGCGGTCGGCCAGCTTGATCATGATCACGCGGATGTCCTTCGCCATGGCGATGAACATCTTCCGCAGATCCTCCATCTGCTGCTCTTCCTTGGTGCTGTATGCCGTATGCTCCATCTTGGTCAGCTTTGTGACGCCGTCCACCAGCATGGCCACAGCAGGGCTGAACTCCCGTGCGATATCGGCGCAGGTGACGTTGGTATCCTCCACCGTGTCGTGGAGCAGACCGGCCATCACGCTCTCGGCGTCCAGACCCATCTGGTCGATGATGCAGGCCACCGCCACGGGATGCATGATATAGGGCTCACCGCTCTTGCGCCGCTGATCCTTGTGGGCCTCGGCGGCAAACGCATAAGCGCGGAGGATATCCTTCCCCTCTTCTTCGGAGAAGCCCGCCGCGATCTGAGCGATCTGTGCCCTGAGATGGGTCAGATATTCCCGTTCTTCCCTTTCGTCCATCTTTTCAGCCTCTCAATACAGACATCAGCCGTTTCAGCACCGAAGAGCCGTTGATATCTGCCTTCCCCTGATAATTCAGCAGGCGGATCACCAGATCGTCGCCCGTCTGTTCGTAAGAAAAAATGCCGCATTCCCGGAACACGTCGAGACAGATCAGCAGCTTGCCCTCGTTCATCCGGCAGCAGGCGCGGGATTCATACCGCAGCTTGCGATAAAGGGTGGCCGCCGGCTCGCAAAGCACGCCGTTTTCGCCGTTGGCCTTGATATGGCGGAAGAGCGCCACCAGCTCGTCCCGGGTGGGACAAAGGATCTGGGCCCCCTTCTGATCGGGCGTGTCGCCCGCGGAAAAAGCGCGGTAGACCGACAGCGCACGGCTGTCGGCCGCCTCCTCTTCCTCCGACCAGCGGACGTCCTTGACCACCAGCTGGACCGTCTGGTTGTCCCGATAAGTGTTGATCTCGGCGGAAAACACGATATCCAAAAGGTCGCCCTTGACAAATCTGCAGCTTTTAGCTCCCATGCCGAAAACAAAGGCGTTGAAACAGCGGCCGTTTTTCGAAAGGTGGAGCTTGATATGCCGGTCGTGGCTGATGGGCGTGATCTCCTCGATGCGCACCTCGTTCATCAAAAAGACCGGCTGGGGATTCCCCATGCCGAAGGGCTCCATCACGGAAAGGCCCTTGACCGCCGCGACGGTGAGCTCCTCCGGCTCGACACGGCAGTCCACGTTGACGCAGGGCACGATCTCTTCTTCGCCGCCGCAGGCGGCGCATTCCTCCAGCGCGTCCCGCAGCGCTTCCAGATTTTCCCGCTTGACGGTCAGCCCGACGGCCAGCTCGTGGCCTCCGTATTTTTCCAGCAGTGCAGCGTTTTTCTCCAGCGCCGCGTAAAGATTGAAGCCCTTGATGCTCCGTCCGGAGCCCTTGCCGTCGTCCCCGTTCATGGAAATGAGCACACAGGGGATGCCGTAGCGGTCGGACAGGCGGGAGGACACGATGCCGATGACGCCGTTGTGCCAGTTGTCGCCCCAAAGCGTCATGGTGCGGCCCCGGGTGAGCTCGGGCTTTTCCCGGATGCGCCGCATGATCTGCTCGTAGATGCCGTTCTCCTCTTCCTGCCGCTGATGATTGAGCTCGCAGAGGCGGTCGGCCAGTTCCGACGCCTCCGCGGGGTCGTCGGTCAGAAACATCCGCGCGGCGATGCTTGCGCCGCCCAGCCGGCCGGCGGCGTTGATCCGCGGCGCCATCACAAAGCTCACGGAGTTGGAGGTCACAGGCTTGCTGTCAAGCCCCAGCTTCTGCATCAGCGCCCGCAGGCCCTGATTCTTGGTCTGCCGCAGGCAGCCCAGACCGTAAGAAACGATCACGCGGTTTTCCCCCACCAGGGGCATGACGTCGGCGATGGTCCCCACGGCCACCACGTCGGCGTATTCCCGCATCAGCTCCTCCACCGGGCGCCCCTTCTCCAGCGCACAGATCAGCTTAAAGGCCACGCCCACGCCCGCCAGTTCCCGGAAGGGATAGTCGCTGTCGGGACGGCGGGGATTGACCACAGCCACCGCCTCGGGAACGTTTTCCTTGCACTCGTGATGGTCGGTGATGATCAGCCGCAGGCCGATCTCCTTGGCGAATCGCGCCTCTTCCTCGGCGGTGATGCCGCTGTCCACCGTGATGAGCAGGCGGCAGCCGTCGTCGTAAAGCGACCGGATGGCGGCCACGTTGAGGCCGTAGCCCTCGCCCAGCCGGTCGGGGATGTAATAGGTGCAGTCGGCCCCCATCTTCCGCAGATATTGGATCATGATGCAGGTAGAGGTGACGCCGTCCACGTCATAATCGCCGTACACGGCGATCTTGACGCCGGTCTCGATGGCCCGGCGGATCTCATCCACCGCCTTATCCATATCCTTCAGTAAAAACGGGTCGTGGATGTCCTCCAGCGTCTGGTGCAGAAAATGATCCGCCTTTTCCTCGGTATCAAAGCCCCGCGCCGCAAGGACGCGCGCCGCCAGCCCGCCCAGACCGAGGCGGTCGGTGAGGGCGGGTATGCCGGCGCTGTGCTCTGCTGCAAGCAGCCATTTTTTTCTTTTCATGGTTCACTCCATAATATATTTTTATTGAAGCTATTATAGCAAATTCCCATGGCAGTTACAAGGGATTTTCCGTAAAATACGGCGGAAAACAACGTTTCGCCCGTTTCTTTTCCCGAAAAAGCAAACCGCCCGGGAGCGATTCGCTCCCGGGCGTGAGATGCTCTTATTTGAACAGGTCCTTCATCTTTTTGAAAAAGCCTCCCCGCTCGGCATAGCAGCCGTCTCCGGTGCATTCCTCAAACTTGCGCAGCAGCTCCTTTTGCTCGCTGTTGAGGTTTTTGGGGATCTCCACGTTCACCTTGACGTATTGGTCGCCCCGGCCCCGGCCGCTGATGTTGGGAACGCCGCTGCCCCGCAGACGGAAGACCGTCCCGGTCTGGGTGCCCTCGGGCAGATCGTACTGGACCTTGCCGTCTACCGTGGGGACGGTGAGGGTGGCGCCCAGCGCCGCCTGGGCAAAGGAGATGGGCATCTCCAGCCAGATATCCTGCCCGTCGCGCTTGAACATCTTGTGTTCCCGCACGCGGACGGTGACATACAGGTCGCCGGCAGGCCCGCCCTGGGCGCCGCCGTTGCCCTCGCCCCGCAGGGAGATGGTCTGACCGTCGTCGATGCCCGCGGGGATCTTGACCTTGATGGTGCGGTTTTTCCGCCGCTTGCCGGTGCCGCGGCAGGTCTGGCAGGGCTCCTTGATGATGCGGCCGGTGCCCCGGCAGTTCTGGCAGGGGCTGCTGCTCTGGAACACGCCGAAGGGCGTCCGCTGGGTGGAGCGGACCTGGCCGGTGCCCCGGCAGACGGGGCAGGTCTCGGGCGAGGTGCCCTTTTTGGCGCCCGTGCCGCCGCAGTCTTTACAGCTTTCTTCCCTTGTGATGCTGACGCTCTTTTCGCAGCCGAACACGGCCTCTTCAAAGGTCAGCGTCACGCCCACGCGGAGATTTTCGCCACGCTGGGGGCCGGTGCGGGTGCGCTGTGTGCCTCCGCCGAAGCCGCCGAACATCGACCCGAACAGATCGCCCAGGTCAAAGTCGCCGAAACCGCTGAAGCCCGCGCCCGGGTTTTCGCCGCCGGCATAATTGGGGTCGATGCCCGCATAGCCGAACTGATCGTACCGCGCTTTTTTATCGGGATCCGAGAGGATCTCATAGGCGCCGTTGACCTCTTTCATATGCTGTTCGGCCGTTTTGTCGCCGGGATTCAGGTCGGGATGGTATTTTTTCGCAAGGCGGCGGTAAGCCTTTTTGATCTCATCGTCGCTGGCGCCTTTTTTCAGTTCCAGGATCTCATATAAATCACGTTGTTCCGCCATAGGCATTCTCTCCTAATCATTGCATGGCGCTGCTCTCCCCCGGATGGGAGAGAGCAGCCGCCGGGATCCTCACAGGGATCTTATTTCTTTTCGTCGTCGTCCACGACCTTGTAGTCGGCGTCGTAAACGGTCTCGCCGTCCGGGCCCTTCTGGGCGCCGGCCTGCTGGCCGCCCATATCCGCGCCGGGCGCGCCCTGAGGCGCCGCCTGCGCATAGAGCTTCTCGGCCACGGCATAGAAGGCCTTCTGCACCGCCTCGGTGTCGGCCTTGATGGCCTCGGTGTCGGTGCCCTTCAGGGTTTCCTTCAGCTTGTTCACGGCAGACTCGATGTTGGCCTTTTCGTCGGCGGAAATCTTGTCGCCCAGCTCGCCCAGGGACTTTTCGGTCTGATAGACCAGGCTCTCGGCCTCGTTGCGGGCGTCCACGGCCTCGCGGTTCTTCTTGTCCTCGGCGGCGAACTTCTCGGCCTCCTTCACGGCCTTGTCGATATCCTCCTTGCTCAGGTTGGAGGAGGAGGTGATGGTGATCTTCTGCTCCTTGCCGGTGCCCAGATCCTTGGCGGATACGTTGACGATGCCGTTGGAGTCGATGTCAAAGGTGACCTCGATCTGCGGCACGCCGCGCGGCGCGGCGGGGATGCCGTCCAGATGGAAGCGGCCCAGCGTCTTGTTGCCGGCGGCCATGTCGCGCTCGCCCTGCAGTACGTGGATCTCCACAGAGGTCTGCCCGTCGGCGGCAGTGGAGAAGATCTGCTTTTTATTGGTGGGGATGGTGGTGTTGCGCTCGATGATGCGGGTGCACACGCCGCCCAGAGTCTCGATGCCCAGGCTCAGGGGCGTGACGTCCAGCAGCAGCAGGTCCTTGACCTCGCCGCCCAGCACGCCGCCCTGAATGGCGGCGCCCATGGCCACGCACTCGTCGGGGTTGATGCCCTTGAAGCCGTCCTTGCCGGTGATCTTGCGAACGGCCTCCTGCACGGCGGGGATGCGGCTGGAGCCGCCCACCAGCAGGACCTTCGCGATCTCGGAGGCGTTGATGCCCGAGTCGGACAGCACCTGGCGCACGGGGCCGGTGGTGGCCTCCACCAGGTCGCGGGTCAGCTCGTCGAACTTGGCCCGGCTGAGAGTCAGATCCAAATGGCGGCTGCCATTGGCGTCGGCGAAGATATAGGGCAGGTTGATGTTGCTGGAGGTGACGCCGGAAAGCTCGATCTTGGCCTTCTCGGCGGCCTCCTTCAGGCGCTGCATGGCCATCCGGTCGCCGGACAGATCCACGCCCTGATCCTTCTTGAACTCGTCCAGCATCCACTTGACGATGCGGTCGTCGAAGTCGTCGCCGCCCAGACGGTTGTTGCCCGCGGTGGCCAGCACCTCGATGGTGCCGTCGCCGATGGACAGCAGAGACACGTCGAAGGTGCCGCCGCCCAGGTCATAGACCATGACCTTCTGCTCGGTTTCCTTATCCATGCCGTAAGCCAGGGCCGCGGCGGTGGGCTCGTTGATGA
>JAFOPS010000122.1 GCA_017394205.1 Clostridia bacterium
CATGCCCTGGTCGCCGGCGCCGATGAGATCGTAAGCGTCCTTGCCGCCGGCGCGGTTTTCCATGGCATTGTTGACGCCCATGGCGATGTCGGGACTCTGATCGTGGATGGAGGAAAGAACGGCGCAGGTCTTGTAATCGAACCCGGCGCTCTCGCCGTCATAACCGATCTTTTTCAGCGTGTCCCGGGCGATCTGCTGGATGTCCACGTATGAATTGGTGGTCATTTCACCCATCACCATCACCATGCCGGTGGTGGCGCAGGTCTCGCAGGCCACGTGAGAACGGGGATCCTGCGCCAGCGCCGCGTCCAGCACGCCGTCGGAGATCTGGTCGCAGACCTTGTCGGGATGGCCCTCGGTGACGCTTTCAGAGGTAAAAATACGGTTGGTTGCCATAGCTGTCTCTCCTTTATAATCAAAAAATTTTTTTGTTTCAGCCGCAAAAAAAGGACTCCCGCAGGAGTCCTTGTCGTGATCGTGCAAGCCGCTCCTTATCGATGTTAGCAGAACCACCTCACTCCCGCGAGCAGGTTGGCGTGCGGTCATGGAGCTAACTCTCTACCGCAACTCTGGATAATGGCGAATATTCAATTTTGATATCTTGAACCAGTATAACAGCCTTTTCCGAAAAAAGCAAGGGGGATGCGGAAAAAGACGCCGATTCAGGACAAAAGGCCGTATTTTGTCTTGATCCGATCCAGCTTTTCCAGCATGGGCTCGCTGAAAAACCACAGGAAGAGCACGGTGGCGCAGGCGTGCACCAGATCCACCGGCACGCCCCGCAGATAATAGGCCAGCAGCATGGCCCAGGTGGGGTTGCTCTGATAGGTAAGCATGGCGCAGGGATTCATGATGCCGCCGTAGATCAGCACGGTGGCCAGCCCGCCGAAGACACACAGGGCCAGGCGGTCACGGCGCAAAAACCCCTTGCGAAACAATACGCCCGCCAAAAACCCGATGAGCCCGGCGGCGAACATCTGCCAGGGCGTCCACGGGCCCTGCTGGAAATACATATTGGACACCAGCATGGTCATGCTGCCCACCAAAAATCCGCTCTCGGCCCCCAGCGCCACGCCGGACAGGATCACCAGCGCCAAAACGGGCTTGAAGCTTGGCAGCATGAAAAAGGCCATGCGTCCCGCCACGCCCAGCGCGCACAGCGTGGCCAGCAAAATCAGCTCTCGCGCCTGAGGCCTGCGTTTTTCAAAAATGAAGAAAAAGGGCAGCAGCGATTCCAAAATCACCAAAAGCGAGATGAAATAATACTTCCGGTCGCCCAGATAATACCATCCCACAAAGATCGTCAGGGGGATGGCCAGCAAAATCAGCGCCGCCGCCAGTTTTGTGCGGGCGGAGAGCCTCTGCCCGGACGCGGAAAGGGGCGCGGGCCGCCCGCCGCGCTGAAAGAGCGCCAGCGCCGCCGCCAGCAGAAAGGCGATCATCAGAAGATCCCGTCCCAGCTCGTTTTGCCCCAGCCCCAGCGGGAGCGGGAGATCCCGGACGGCGCTCGCCATGGTGAAAAGGGCGCCCAGCCCGGCAAGACCCGCCGCGATCCTGCGCCACAGGGGGAGGCGGCGCACCGTGGCCCGCGGCCGGGTGTCCCGCAGAAAGCTCTCGGCGGACACCGGGGGATACAGGCTCGCGTCCGGCGTGGGCGGCCGGGGCGGGAGCACGCCGCCGCAGGCGGCGATCACATCCTCCGCCGTCACCGCCTCAGGCAGGCGCTGCCGCGCCATGCGGTTGGCGGCGGTAGTGTAAAAGCTGTTGCCGCCGAAAAAGGCCCGGGGCGTGCCCTGCGCGGCCACCGAGCCGTCGAAAAACAGGGCGCAGCGGTGGGCATTTTCGGCGCAGAAGGCCACGTCGTGGCTCACCATCACCACTGCCGCGCCGCTTTCGGCCAGACGGCGCAGGATGGCGGCCAGCTCGTCCTGAAAGGCGGCGTCCAGCCCCTTGGTGGGCTCGTCCAGCAGCAGGATCTTGGGACGGAGCAGCAGCACCTTCGCCAGCGCGGCCCGCTGCCGCTCGCCGCCGGAAAGATCAAAGGGGTGACGGGTCAAAAGCGATTCCAGATGGCAGAGGGCGATCACCTGACCCAGACGCCGGTCGGCCTCCTCCCTGTCCAGCGAAAGCTCCCGCAGCAGTGCGGAAAGGTCTTCGCCCACGGTGGCCTTGACAAAGAGGGCCTGGGGATTCTGGGGCAGCAGGCAGAGCCCACGGCTCCGGGCGTCCTTCGGGTCGCCGCCCAAAACGGTGATCCTGCCCCGATAGGGGACCTGCAGCCCCGCCATCAGGCTGAGAGCTGTGGATTTTCCCACGCCGTTTCCTCCCAGAACCGCCAAAATCTCGCCGGGATACACTGACAGCGAAAGCCCTCGCAGCACGTCGTGGGCCTCCTGCTCGTAACGGAACCACACCTCGTCCATGGTGATGACGGGCGCGGCGCTTTTGGGCGCGGGGATGTGCTCCGGCAAGACCGGGGACAGGGGATGGGACGAGGCGTAAGCCTCCAGCCAGTCCCGCCCCTCCCGCACGGTGACGGGGCAGGGAAGGTCGCTGTTTACCGCGGCAAAGACCCGCATGGGCGTGGGCATGGAGCGGAACATCCGATGCCCGCTCTGCCGCAGGGCCTCGCCCACATCCTTGGGCGCGCCGTCGGCGATGAGCCTTCCTCCGTCCAGCACCAGCATCCGGTCTGCCAGGGGCAGGACCTCCTCCAGCCGGTGCTCGGTGATAAGCACCGTGGTGCCCAGCTCCCGGTGGATGCGGCCCACGGTGGCAAGAAATTCCGAGGCGGCGATGGGGTCGAGCTGAGCGGTGGGCTCGTCCAGCAGCAGCACCGAGGGCTGCATCACCATCACAGACGCCAGATTGAGCAGCTGCTTCTGCCCGCCGGACAGGCTGGAAACATCCTGATAAAACCAATCCTCAATGCCGAAAAAGGCGGCCATTTCCGCCACACGGCGGCGGATGGAGGGGGTGTCCAGCCCCAGACTTTCCAGCCCGAAGGCCAGCTCGTGCCACACCTTGTCGGTGACGATCTGATTGTCGGGATCCTGCAAAACGAAGCCGATGCGCTCGCTCTGCTCCCGCTGGGTGAGCGAAGCAAGCGGCCGTCCCTCGAATATGATCTCGCCCTCCCGGGCGCCGTGAGGGGACAAAATGGGCTTGAGCTGCCGCAAAAGCGTGGTCTTGCCGCAGCCGGAGGGACCGCAGAGGGCGACGAATTCCCCGGCGCGGACGGAAAAGCTCAGACCGTCCAGCGCCTTGTTTTCCTGCTCGGGATAGGTAAAGCTCACATTTTTGAGCGAATAGCAGTCCATTTGCGGTCCTCCTTTCGGTCAAGGATCAGGGGCGACAGGCACAGC
The DNA here is from genome assembly GCA_017394205.1 of Clostridia bacterium. Classification (GTDB taxonomy): domain Bacteria; phylum Bacillota; class Clostridia; order Oscillospirales; family Butyricicoccaceae; genus UBA4644. The sequence goes on from JAFOPS010000122.1 coordinate 3,366, forward strand.
GCGGAATAGGCGAAGAGCAGGCCGGGGGTGAGCGGCGAAAGCAGCGCGCCCCTGATCGAGGGATACCAGCGCCAGGCAAGACCGCCCGCGGCGGCGCCCACGGCGATGAGCGACCCCAGCGCCAGAAACCAGCCCAGCGCCAGCCGGTCCCGCCGGTCGAAGCGATAGACCGAAAAGGCCGTCCGCCCCGGCAGGCCGTAGCCCCGGCTTTTCATGCTGTCGGCGGTGTCGATGCCGTTTTCCAGCGCCCAGGTGACCATGACGGAAAGGATGGTCCCGGCGCATCGCAGCCGCTGCACAAGGCTCCCCCGGGAAACATCCCGCCCGACGGCCCGCTGGGCGTCGGTGACCACCCGAAGCTGGGCGCGGAAGCGTGGCACGAAGCGCAGCGCCATGGAGAGCACCAGCGACAGAGCGGGGACGACCCGCCCGAAAAGATAAACGAACTTGTCCGTGGTGATGATGCAGTTGAAGCAGGAGAACCACAGCGTCACCGCCGCCAGCAGCCCCGCCGCCGCCAGGCCGTAGAGGATGGATTCCAGCGTCAGGGGGTTGCCCGAGGGAAGATAGGTCAGGATGGTGACGCCCTCGTGACTGAAGGCGGGATTGACCAGCGCGGTCACCAGCATGACGGGAAGCAGAAACCGCAGGCACAGCCGCGCTGTTTTTTTCGGCTGAAGATAGACGCCGTAGGCCAGCGCGGAAAGGATCGAGATCCCAAGACAGGCCGGATGCAGGAACCACATGGAAAACAGCAGCACCTCGGCGAAAAAGACGAAATTGACGATGGGATGATAGCCGGAAAAGCTGTTTTTCATAAAGCTCCCTCCTTTCTGCGTCAAAAAATCTCATTGATGCCAGTATACCCGATTGCGGGGAAAAAGTACAGGAAATTTTCCCGTTCCGGCGGGTGTTGTTCCTTGACACAAAAACGTTCCCGTGATAAAATTTCCCTATCGCGGCATGGCCGCGGCAATGGTACTGTCCGCCAGTCGAAGAGGCCGGAACGCCGGCTGACGATGACCGGGGTATCCTCTATCAAAACGGAGGTAAAGTATTATGGCAAAAGAGTATCCCCTGAACGTCAAGACCCCGCGCAGCGTCACCTATGTGACCCGCAACATCCCCGAAGTGACCGTGGAGCAGCGGGAACGCGCCCTCAAGGCCACACATTACAACGAGTTCGCCTTTCCTGCCGGCATGCTGACGGTGGATATGCTGTCCGATTCGGGCACCACCGCCATGACCGACGTGCAATGGTCCACCATGTTCCTGGGCGACGAATCCTACGGCCGCAACAAGGGCTATTACGTCCTGCTGGACGCCTTCCGCGATATTTTCGAGCGGGGCGGCGAGAAAAACTGGAAAAAATCCATCGACCTGATCCGCACCGACTGCACCGACATCGACAAGCTGATGGACGAGCTCTATCTCTGCGAATACGAGGGCGGCCTGTTCAACGGCGGCGCCGCGCAGCTTGAGCGGCCCAACACCTTTATCATCCAGCAGGGCCGCGCTGCGGAATCCGTTTTGTTTGAGATGGTGAAAAAGATCATGGCCCAGCGCTATCCCGGCAAGGTCTTCACCATCCCCTCCAACGGCCACTTCGACACCACCGAGGGCAACATCAAGCAGATGGGCTCGATCCCCCGCAACCTTTACAATAAAGAGCTTTTGTACGAGATCCCCGAGGGCGGCGTGTATGAGAAGAACCCCTTCAAGGGCGACATGGACGTGAAAAAGCTGGAGCAGCTCATCGAGAGCGTCGGCCCCGAAAACGTCCCCCTGATCTACACCACCATCACCAACAACACCGTCTGCGGTCAGGCCGTTTCCATGAAGTCCATCCGCGAGACCGCCAAGATCGCCGAAAAATACGATATTCCCTTCATGTTCGACGTGGCCCGCTGGGCGGAAAACTGCTATTTCATCAAGGTGAACGAGGAGGGCTATGCCGACAAGTCCATTGCCGAGATCGCCACCGAGATGTTCTCCTATTGCGACGGCTTCACCATGTCCGCCAAGAAAAACGGCCACGCCAACATGGGCGGCATGCTGGCCTTCCGGGACAAGGGCCGCTTCTGGCGCAAGTTCTCCGACTTCAACGAGGACGGCACCGTCAAGACCGACGTGGGCGTCCTGCTGAAGGTCAAGCAGATCTCCAGCTACGGCAACGATTCTTACGGCGGCATGTCCGGCCGCGACATCATGGCGCTGGCCGCCGGCCTGTACGAAGAGTGCAACTTCAACTATCAGGAGGCCCGGGTGCAGCAGTGCGAATATCTGGCGCAGGGCTTCTATAAGGCCGGAGTCAAGGGTGTCATCCTGCCAGCCGGCGGTCACGGCGTTTACATCGACATGACCCAGTTCTTCGACGGCAAGCGGGGCCACGAGACCTTTGCGGGCCAGGGCTTCTCCATCGAGCTGATTCGCCGCTATGGCATCCGCACCTCGGAGTTGGGCGACTATTCCATGGAATACGACCTCAAGACCCCCGAGCAGCAGGAGGAGCTGTGCAACGTGGTGCGCTTCGCCGTCAACCGCAGCCAGCTCAGCCGGGAGCATATGGACTACGTTATCGCCGCCGTCAAGGCGCTGTACGAGGATCGGGAGTCCATCCCCAACATGCGCATCGTCAAGGGCCGCACCCTGCCCATGCGTCACTTCCACGCATTTTTGGAGCCCTATCCCAATAAAGACTGAGAAACTGAGACAAAGCAGCAAACGCCCCCGGCCGCATGGCCGGGGGCGTTGTGTTTTAGAACAGCGGGCGCAGACTCAAAAGCTGGGATAAGCGCCGTCCCAGACGATCGCCCGGTAGCTTGCCCGGTCGGTATCGCCCTCGGTGGAGACGCAGAGCACGCGGGAATCCGCTCCCAGCCCAATGGCGCGGCGCAGCTCCCGCAGACGGCCGTTCGTCATCAGCTCGGCCACGAGGCCCACAGCGGCGGCGCCGCTCTCGCCGGAAACGATCCGGGGATCGGTCCCCGCCGGGCTGCCCAGCACCCGCATCCCCTTTGCCGCCACCCGGTCGGGCATCGAGACAAAGCCGCCGGTTACAGGCGCAGGCGGAACAGCCCGTGCCGGTTGCAATAAGCGTAAAGCGCCCTGGTGCAGCGAATGGGGAACCAGGCCTCGGCGCCCCCTTCGGGATACAGCTTGACAAAGCGCAGTTCCTGGTCGGACACCGCCGCCAAAAAGGAGATGAAATGCTCCTTTGTCATGGGGTGGGAAAGGGAAACGCAGTATTCGTCCTCCACCCGCTCCACGCGGAGCGGATGATCCTCGTCGGCTTCCTCCGGCTCAAGGGGCGGCAGGGTAATGCCGCAGCAACTCACCACAGCCTCGCCCACCGAATGGATCACATTGCCGCAAACGGGGCAGACGGAAAACTTCCCCTTTCGCATATCGGCGGCGGGGTTTTGATTCCGAATGTCCTCGCCAGACAAAAGTTCGGTCACCGAGAGCCCCAGCGCCCGCGCCAGCGGCTCCAGCAGGGTGATGTCGGGATAGCCCCGGCCGGTCTCCCATTTGCTCACGGCTTTCCCGCTGACGTAAAGTTTCTCCGCCAGCTCCTCCTGCGTCATCTTTTTTCTTTCCCGCAGTCTGCGGATCACGGCTCCGGTCACATATTGATTCATAGCGTTCGCCTCCTTACGGCAAGTCTACCATACGCGGGCTTCCAAAACCACCCACGCATCGTAGAGTAAGGGTGCTCAGCGCTCCGTGATGACAACGTGGAGCGTGTCGCCGCTCTTTTTCCCCAACTGTCTGCGGATGGATTTCAGAACGCCGATGATGTAGCAGACCTGACCTGCGGCATCCTTTACCCCCATGTTCACGATGCTTCCGTCATAGGGGATCCCGTCGAACAGGGCGTGGACCTTGACGCGGCCTTTTCCGAACTCTCTTCGGATGTCCCACGGAAAGATCACGTACGCGCCGCCGTTTTCGGGTGTTTCGGTCAAGATCGCGTCAAAAGAAAAAGAACGGGCCATCGCTTTCACCTCGATCCGCCGCGCCGGGCAGGCAAACGGCTTCCACAGAACAATCTTACCACAACGAAGCTATAAATTTTTTCTAAAGCATATGATCCGATTGGCTTCCTCAAATCCCAAAGCCATATGAAACCTCAAACTATCCATATTATCAAGTTCGCAATCGCTGGCAAATTCGCTGCAGCCTTTTTCTTTTGCCCATTTCTCACATTCTGACAGCAGCTCTGCGGCATATCCTTTCTTCCGATATCCCTCGGAGACAAAAATGCCTTCAAGATATCCGACAGGTGAGCTCTCCGTTCCCTCAACATAGTCATGGCGCAGCTGGCACTGTGCAAAAGCGATCGGCTTATCATCAACAAATTTGATAAAGCAGACAGCATCATCATTCATTACCAACTGGCGAAACTCTTCTGTCAAATCCTCCAGATCATGATCCGTCCACATTTGAATTGCCATATTGGCAAGATCTCTGGCTTCATTCATTCCTGCTCTTCTGATCATAATGGATTCCTTTATCTCAGATGATAGCGTGTTCCCGAAGAATACCGTTATCTGACATTTCCCATACTGTTTCAATTACTTATCTCATCCGAAAACTTCATCAAACAGGATCGATATGGATCCTTCACTGCAGAATTCACTGACAGAGCAGCCGAGATTCGGAGCCTTGTAAGAAGGATCTGCTCCAGCATCCCTCAAAGCCTGCAATACGTTCTTCAGATCTTCATGCAGTTCATCTGTAAATACTCTGTCCGTGCCTTCGCAATGCTCCACATAATTGAACGAAGGGAGAATCTGTTTGGCCTGAAGAGCAAAACGATTCAGACCGGAGTTACCATAGGAATCTAACGCGTTCACATCCGCACCCATGTCAAGCATTCTTTTCAATACGGTTAAACTATCATTGGCTCTTTCCTTTGTTGAAAAAACACGAAACCCCATATATTTATCATTGGTGTTCCACCTGCAAAGCATCACGGCACAGTTGATGGCATCATGCAGTACAGGCGTTCTCCATTGGTTACAACAGAATTCATCCTCGATGAAGTCTACATTCGCCCCATGATCCAGAAGATAGTTTGCAATTGTTGTATTTCCTGTTTTGAGAGCGACCTGCAAAGGCGACTGCCCATCATCTTTTTTTGGCGGTTGTTTTGCGGTGCAATTGACCAGTTCCGGCTTCTTTTCAATGATCTGCTTTACCGTTTGCAGATCAGATGCCCTTATGGCAGTAAATAGTTTCTTCATATTCTCAAACTCCGATCTATCTATGTAATGATTCCGTATTTTGGAACATGGACAGCCTCTATGCTCCGTATGATCTCAAATCATCTGAAAATGCCGCAGCGCCTCCTCAATGGCCCTCTCTTTCTCCTGCGGACATTTCGGTACCCGATTGCCTTCCGTTTTCGCCTTGTTATAGCACTCACGCTCTATAATTCCGTGCTTTGCCTTCACTTGGGCAATATACAGGCAGGAGACCTTCAGACCCGTATGCGCCAGCCCCCAGTCCTTGATTTCCTGATAGGAAGCCTTGCTCTCCGCAGGCGTTACGTCCATGTCATCCAGGTCGATGCCGACGCGGACGTAGTGGTCCGGGCGCTGTTGGGACAGAGATATGACCGTCTCAAATGGATATAACCTTCAGAACATATCAACATCCTATATGTCTAAAAAGCATAATGCTCCCATAATTCGACGTTAAAGTCGCTTCCCAATTCCTTACAAAGCAAATGATATAATACGATGGCTTTTTGTTTAAACTCATCTTGCTGGGATTCTGTCCATAACAATTCACTGGATGGATCAGACCAATTCAACGCCTCATCATGTTTTTCAATCAGATTTTCGAGTTGTATTTTAAGTTTTGAAGAAATCGGCAAATCATCTAAATCTACAGGATAACCATACTTATCTATTGCAGCATCATTGGTACTCCACACACATGTTCCAGAGCACCAGTCAAACATAAACTTCATTTCATATTTCGCCATTTCATCTATCCTCGCAAATCAAGGTACAGTTCATTTATTCTGTCTCAGATACTCCGCATCTTTCGGCTCATACGACACCGAAATGAAGTCTTTCTTTTGGCGGTACAAGAGACATACAGTCTCCACATTTGCCGTGCGGGGGAACATATCGAAGGCCTTCAGCGCGACGGGGGCATAGCCGCCCAGCTCGCGGAGCAGGCGGGCGTCCCGGGCCATGGAGGCGCAATCGCAGGAAACGTAGACCACCCGCGCGGGCGCCATGCGGCAGATGGCGCGGACGGCGGCCTCGTCCAGCCCCTTGCGGGGCGGATCCACCACGATCACCTCCGGCTGAAAGCCCTCTTCCGCCAGCCTTTCTGCGGCCTGTCCCGCATCGGCGCACAAAAAGCGGACGTTGCCCACGCCGTTGCGGGCGGCGTTCTGCCTTGCGTCCTCTACCGCGGCGGGGACGATCTCCACCCCCACCACCTCCCGGCAGCGGTCGGCCAGCGTCAGCGTGATGGTGCCAACGCCGCAGTAAAGATCCAGCGCGGCGGTGTCGCCGGAGGGGGCGGCAAGGGAGGCGGCATAGGCGTAAAGCTGCTCGGTCTGCCCGTGGTTCACCTGATAAAAGGAAAGGGGCGAAAGGGAAAATGCGTGCCCCGCCAGCGTGTCCGTCAGGCGGTCCTCACCCCAGACCGTGCGGCAGGTATCGCCCAGGATCCGGTTGCCGGGCGTCTTGTTGACATTGAGGATCACACCTTGCAGCGCGGGCACGGCCTCCCGCGCAAGAGAAACCAGACGGTCCTCCCGCGGGAGAGCGTCGGCCGCGGCGATCACGGTGAGCTGACAGCCGCCCGCGCCCTGCCGCACGGCAACATGGCGCAAAAGGCCGGTGTGCGTACGCTCGTCATAAACGCTTGCGCCGCATTCCTCCGCCCAGCGGCAGACCGCCGCCGCCAGCGCGCAGGCCTCTTTCGTCTGGATGGCGCAGGAGATCACCGGCACCAGCGCGTGACTCCGGCTGCGGTACAGGCCGAAAACGATCTGCCCGTCGTCCTCGCCCAGCGGAAAGACCGCCTTGTTGCGGTAACCCGCCACGGCGGGCGAGGAGACGATCTCGGGCAAAGATACGGCAAAGCCGCCGATGCGCTCCATGGCGTCACGGACGCGCTCGGCCTTGAGACGAAGCTCTTCTTCATAAGTGAGATGGCGAAAATCACAGCCGCCGCATTTGGCAAACACGGGGCAGTCGGGCTCGACGCGGTGCGGCGAGGGCTCCAGCACCCGCAGCAGTTTGCCGAAGGCATAGGTCTTTTTCACCTTGACCAGCAGCGCCTCCAGCCGGTCGCCCCGGGCGGCGCCGGGGACAAAAACGGCCATGCCCTCCTCCGTCCGTCCCACGCCCAGCCCCTCGGCGGTATAGCCCTCGACGGTGAGCGTGACGGTCTGATTCTTTTCCGCCATTACAGCCACGCCTCGATCATATCGCTCAGGTCGGAGAGGGGGATCTCAAAAAACTGCGCGCCGATCATATAGGGACCGATGGAGTATTCGTTGAAGAAGACCACCAGGCTGTCTTCGGTGAGATAAAAATCGTCGGCGCCGAACAGGTCGGCAAGATCGGCCCGGGCGGATTCGTAATAGAGCGGGCCGTCCTCGGCTTCCCGCTGATCCATCTGTGCTTCCACGGCCTGCAGGATGCGGGGCAGCCATTCGCTTTCGGGTACGGTGAACAGATCGTCCAGTGTCAAAAGCGTCTCGCTTTCCACCCGCCAGGTGCGGGCAAAATAGGACATGCCCGGATGGGCGCCGCCCAGATGCTCGTACAGATCCTGCAGGATGGAAAGGGTCGCGCCGTCGTTCCGCATGACGGAAAAGCCCATCTCGTGAACGTCGGGCATGAACTCCATGTGATATTCCACCGCGTCGGCATAGCGGGACTGAACGCCCTCGACGTCGCTTTCGAAATACGACACCAGCTCGGCGCTCTGCTGCTGATAATAGAGCGAAACGCCGGGCAGCTCGTCGCAGACGGGCCAGGTGAGGTCATATTGCAGCAGCTCGGGCACGTCGCCTCCGGGGGTATAGGAGCCGGTGCGGCTGTCGGAGGCGATCTGCGGGAGGGCAGGCGGGGCAGGCTCGGCAGGCTGCGGCGGCTCGATGGGCACCGTCGGCTCTGTGGGCTGGACGGGCTCGACGGGCGTCGCGGCGTCGTCGGGGGTGACCGGCCCGTCCGGCACAGCGGGGGCGGGATCCTTTTTCCCGCAGGCGCACAAAAGCAGCGCGGCGCACAGCGCCAGCGTCAGAAGGGTGAACAGGCTTCGTTTCATAAATGCTCCTCCTTTGAAAAGCGGCGCGCAAAGCGCGCCGGTCGCGGATGTTACAGCGTGAAGGTCGCCGCGAAGCGGCGCGTAAAATCGGGATCGTCGGGACAGCCGGCGGCCTCGGCCGCCAGACAGGCGGCGCCGAACACCGGCGGCAGCGCGGGGAGGATCGGCTTGAGCGGCAGATCCGCGCACTGCTCCTTCAGAAGACGCAGATACAGTGAGTCCCGGGAAAGCAGACCGCCCGCCAGCACCACGGGACATTCCTCCCGGCCGAACACACGGCACATAGCTGTCAGGAGCTCCCGCAGGCAGTCGGCATTGTACCGGAGCACGGCCATCGCCGCCTCGTCGCCCGCTTCGGCAGCCTGCAGCACCAGCGGCGCGCATTCGGCGGGCCGGATCTCGCCCCGGTAAAGGGCCGGTACGGCCGAGGTCATGGACATACCAAGCTGTTTCTCAAATAAACCGGTGAGCGCCGTCCGGGGCAGGCCGGCGTCTTCCCCCGCCATGGCGGCACGGAAGCCGTCGCGGCCGATGTGCCAGCCCGAGCCGCCCCGGTCGGCCAGATATCCCCAGCCGCCGAAGCGCAGCAGCCGGCCGCCCTTCCGGAGAAAGCCGATGGTCCCCGTCCCGGCGATGAGGACGCCGCCCTCGCTTCGTCCCAAACCCGAGGCCAGGGCGATCAGGGCGTCGTTGCTGACACGCACGGCGCCGCAGTTGGGCAAAAGCCGCTCCAGAATGGCGGTGAGGCGGGGCTTGTTGTCCCCCTCGCCGCCGGCAATGCCGGCAAAAAGAGCGTCGACGGCGCAGGCTTCCCCGCCGGCGTCCTTCAGCAGGAGCCGGAGCCCCTGCCGATAGCTTTCTTCCACGGCGTCAAAGCCGTCGATGTTGGGATTGTGGCCCGCCACGCGGCAGGCCGAAAGGACGGTGCCCGTCCCGTCGCACAAAACCAAACGGCAGGAGGTGCCGCCGCTGTCCATGCCGATGAGCTTCATTTCGCATCCTCCAGAAGATCGGCGGCCGCGGCCACGTCGTTTCCCGCGCGCTCCAGCGCATCGGCAGCCGCTTCCGCGCCGCAGCCGGTGAGCTGCCGCAGGATACGGACCGCCCGGTCGCGCAGCTTGGCGTTGGTGGGGCGGACGTTGATCATCAGATTTTCCCGCACCCGGCCCGTTTGGATCATGGCGCAGGTGGAGAGCATGTTGAGCACCAGCTTCTGGGCCGTGCCCGCCTTCATGCGGGTGGAGCCGGTGACGGCCTCCGGCCCGGTGAACACAGGGATGGCATAGGCGCACAGGGCCTCCAGCGGCGTGCCGGGATTGCAGGTGAGCGCCACGGTGGCGCAGCCCGCCGCGTTGGCAGCCTCCACGGCCCCCAGTACGAAAGCGGCGCCGCCGGCGGCGGAAAGCCCCACCACAGTGTCGGCCTCCCGCAGAGACAGGGGCGTCATGGCCTCCCGTCCGGCCTCGCGGCTGTCCTCCGCGCCCTCAACGGCGTGGCGCAGCGCCCGGTCGCCTCCGGCGATCACACCGACCACCAGGCCCTCGTCCACCCCGTAGGTTGGGGGGCATTCCGAGGCGTCCAGCACGCCCAGACGGCCCGAGGTGCCGCAGCCCACATAGATCAGCCGGCCGCCCCGCTTCATTCCGGAAACGATCCGGTCCACCACCGGGGCGACGCGGGGCAGGGCTGCTTCCACGGCCTCGACGGCGCGCTTGTCCTCGCCGTTGAGGCAATAAAGCTGCTCCAGCGTAGACATGGCGTCGATGTGGGTAGTGCGGGGATTGCGGCCCTCGGTCTGCAGCGTTCCGTATTCCATACGGCCTCAGCTCCTTTGCTTCTCAGTCGTTGCCGATAAACTCCCGGATCAGCGCGTCTTCGGGGATCAGCGTTTTGCTCAGAGGCTCGATCTCCCGCAGGAAGGGCGCCAGAGACATCACGTCCAGATCCTCCAGATAATTGGGATCCACCTGGTTGAGATAGAACAAAACCTCGTTGCGGTAAACGGGCAGCTCATAGGGGATGAAGGTGTCGAATTGGATCTGAGCGGTGTGCTTATAGGGGTTGATATACATCCGCTCGCCCCGGGACACCGAGCGCAGATTGCCCACGGTAGAGGCGTAATCCCGGCCCCGGCTGCGGAAATCCCGCAGCAGACGGCGGGCCAGCCGGATCATAGAGGGGTGAAGCACGAAGCCCGCTTCGTCCCGCACGCGGGTGCGGACGCTGATGTAGATGCCGGTGGCGATATTCCGCTCCTGACCCAGCACCTGGGGGTTGAGGGCGTGGATGCCCTCCATGATGATGATCTCCCCGGGCTTGCGGCGGACGGGGATGGTGACGTCGGTGCGCTTCTGGCTGGCAAAGTCAAAGGTGGGCATTTCCACGGGCTTGCCCTCGGCCATCATCTCCAGATGCTGCCGCAGCAGGGGCATATCCACGATGTCAGGGGACTCATAGTCGATCTGCCCCTCCTCGTCCACGGGCATCACCCCGTCGGCCCGACGGAAATAATAGTTGTCCATGGAAAGCGTGTGGCTCTCGTGGCCGTGCTCATCCAGCCATTTTTCGATGCGAAGAGCGGTGGTGGTCTTGCCGCTGCCCGAGGGCCCGGACAAAAGCACAAGCGGCTTGCCGTGCTCGGCGGCCTCGGCGATCTGCTGGGCGGCCGCCACGATCTTCGAATTGTATTGCTCCTCGCTCCACCGGATGAAATCCTGCGGCTCACGGAGCGCGTCATTCATGTCCTTAACGGAAAAATATGCCATGCTGCTTGCCTCCTTACGATTGATCGATCAGTCCCGGACGTCGTCCAGGACGTGGATGTTGAGATGAGAATAGGGGATGGAGATGCCTTCCTCGTCCAGCGCGATCTTGACGGCCTCCAGCATGGACGAGCGCAGCTCCCAATAATCCGCCCCGGCGCACCAGACCCGCAGCTTGATGTCCACCGAGGAGGAGGAAAGCTCCCACACCCGGACAAAGGGCTCGCCCTGGACGCGGCTGTCGGCGGAGGCGACCCGGGCGATCACGCGCTTCGCCTGCTCCAGCGAGCATTCGTAGGGGACGGGAATGAGCAGGTCGAGCCGGCGGCGGCTCTCGGTATAATTGGTCACGTTGCCCGCCATGATGGCGCTGTTGGGCACGTAGACCGAGCGGTTGTCGATGGCGTGAAGATGGGTGTGGATCAGGCCGATGGTTTCCACCGTCCCCTCGGTTCCCGCCACGGCGATATAATCGCCCGTGCGGAAGGGCTTGGTGGTGAGGATGAAGATCCCGCCCGCCAGATTGGAAAGGCTGTTCTGCAGGGCCAGCGAAAAGGCCAGGCCCGCCGCGCCCAGCACCGTCACCAGCGAGGCGGTGGGGATGCCCAGCCGGTCGGCGCAGATGATGCCCAGCAGAAACAAAAGTCCCCACCGCAGCACCGAAACGATCAGCCGCTCCAGACTGCGGTCCAGCCGGTCGGCTTTCAAAAACAGCCGGTCCAGCATCCTGCACAGATATTTGATGACGAAATAGCCGACGATAAAAACCAGCAGGGTCGCCAGAAGCTTGAGAAGAAAATCCTGCGTCAGCGCGGGCAGCGCGTCAAACAGGCGATTCGAGCCCGCGTCCGCGGCGGCCGAAAGAGAAAAAAGCATAAGGGATCCACCGTTCTTTCTGTAAATTCTTCGTATAAGAAAGGATATAGAAACTATACCATAAACCGGGCGGGAGCACAATAGATTTATGCCTGTCCGGTCTCCAGCGCCGAAAAGGCGTCCGGCAGGCGGGCGATCACGTCGGAGGGGAGCATCCCCCGCGCGCCCAGCGCGCGCCGCGCCAGCTTTCCCGCCTGGGCGTGGAGGAACACAGCCAGCGCCGCCGCGCCGAAGGGATCGCCGGGCGCTTGCGCCAGAAGACCGGCCGCCAGACCGGCCAGCACGTCTCCCGAGCCGCCCTTTGCCATGCCGCTGTTGGGCGCGTCCAGAAGCAGCGCGCGCGTCCCGTCGGTGACCAGCGTCCGCGCACCCTTCAGGACCAGCGTCACGCCGAAATCCTTCGCAAAGGCCGCGGCCGCGGCCTGCGCTTCGTCAGCCGACGCATCCCGCGCAAGCCCCGTAAGACGGGAAAACTCCCCCGCGTGGGGCGTGAGGACCGTGGCGCCGGGACGGCGGGTGAGGATCGCAGGCTCCTCGGCCAGCAGATTGAGCCCGTCGGCGTCGATGACCAGAGGTCCGATGAATTCCTCGGTCAACAGGCGCAAAAGGCTTCGCCCGTCGTCGCCGATCCCCAGTCCGCAGCCGAAGAGCAGGCTCTGGGCCCGCTCGGCTGTCCGCAAAAGGGCAAAGGCTCCGCTTTCGGAGATCGCGCCTTTGCCGTCGCCGCTTTCGGGCAGGGGGAGAAGAAGCGCCTCAGGGAGGCGGCTGCGGGCGCTGCCGATCACCGCGTCCACCGACGCCAGCTGAACCAGTCCCGCGCCCGAGCGCAAAGCGGCCTCGCAGGCCAAAAGCGCCGCGCCGGAAAAGTCCCGGCTGCCGCAGACCAAAAGCGCCCGCCCGAAGCTCCATTTGGCCGAGCCCTCGTCCCGCGGGGGCAGAAAAGCCGCCGCCGCGGCCCGGTCCAGCCTGTCACACATGAGACGTCCTCCCTCTTGCATTCCCGCACAGATTGAATTATAATAAAGCAGTACTTTTATTGTAACAGAAGTCCGGCGGGATGAAAAGGGCAAAAAACAGGAAAAATCCTCGGTTTTTTACCGAAAAAATGCAAAAAGCACTTGACGCGGCGGGTAGGATATGGTATTCTGACTTTACCTGTCAGGTCTTTTTTTTATGCCTGCTCAGGGAGGCAAACAGGCTGCGTCCTGCGCAGCCAAATTTAAAGGAGGTGCCGAACAATGCGCGTTAAAGTCACGTTAGCGTGTACGGAATGCAAGCAGAGGAATTACGCCACGGTCAAGAACAAGAAGAACACGCCCGACCGTCTGGAACTCAACAAGTATTGCCCTTTCTGCCGGAAGCACACCTTACACAGAGAGTCCAAGTAAGGAACACGGAAAGGTAGGTACAGAGCTATGTCTGAAGAAACCAAGGATCTGACCGCTTCCGCCGAAACCAAGGAAGTCGTGGCCAAAAAGCCCGAAAAGGTGCAGAAGAAGTCCGACAAGCCCGGTCTGTTCGCCCGCATCGGCAAATGGTTCCGCGAGCTTCGGATCGAAGCCAAGAAGGTCGTCTGGCCCACCCAGAAGGCTGTCTGGAAGAACACGCTCATCGTCATCATCGTTTTGATCGTCCTGGCGGCTATCATCACGATTTTGGACGTGGCCTTCGGCGGTCTCCGCGACCTGCTGGCCCAGCTGGTCTGAGCCCGGGCGGGAGGTCAAGATGTCTGAAGCGGCAAAGTGGTACGTTGTCCATACGTACTCCGGCTATGAAAACAAAGTAGCCGCCACCATCCAGAAAACGGTGGAAAACCGGCATCTGGAGGATCTGATCTTCGACGTCCGCGTCCCCACGGAAATCGTTACCGAGGTCCGGGAGACCGGCACCAAAGAGGTGGAGCGCAAGATCTTCCCCGGATACGTCCTCATCAAGATGATCATGAACGACGACAGCTGGTATGTGGTCCGCAACACCCGCGGCGTCACGAGCTTCGTCGGTCCCGGCTCCAAGCCCGTGCCCCTCACCGAAAAAGAGGTGGCCGCGCTGGGGATGGAAAAGCTGGAGGTCCGCCTCTCTTATCAGGTGGGCGACAGCGTCAAGATCATCGACGGCCCGCTGGAGGGCTTCATCGGCGTGGTAGACGAGATCGATCTGACCAATCAAACGGTCAAGGTCACCGTTTCCATGTTCGGCAGGGGTACTCCTGTCGAGCTCCGGTTCGGCCAGGTGGCCGCGCTGGAGGCAACCAACAAGTAACGGGAAAGCCCGTTTTGTTCCCCGCATAGGTGGGAGAGCGTAAGCTCATTTTTACCACACTTTTATTAGGAGGTGCTCAAAGTGGCACAGAAAGTAACAGGTCTGATCAAGCTGCAGATTCCCGCCGGCAAGGCAACTCCGGCGCCCCCCGTCGGTCCCGCGCTGGGCCAGCACGGCGTCAACATCATGCAGTTTACCAAGGAATTCAATGAGCGCACCAAGAACGACGGCGATCTGATCATCCCCGTGGTGATCACCGTGTATGCCGACCGTTCCTTCTCTTTCGTTACCAAGACTCCCCCCGCGGCCGTCCTGATCAAGAAGGCCTGCAACATCAAGAGCGGCTCCGGTGTCCCCAACAAGACCAAGGTCGCTGAGATCAGCAAGGAAGATCTGCGCAAGATCGCCGAGCTGAAGATGCCCGATCTGAACGCGGCCAGCGTGGAAGCGGCCATGAGCATGATCGCCGGCACTGCCCGCAGCATGGGCATTACCGTCAAGGAATAATCCGCAAACTGCAATATGAAGCGGCGGCAGACAGAGGCCGCCATGTGGGAGGACGTAAAGCGTCCGAAAAACCACTGTAAGGAGGAAAAGTAACATGCGCAAAGGTAAAAACTATATTGAAAGCGCAAAGCTCATTGATCGTGCCAAGCTGTATGATCCCAATGAGGCTATCGATACCATGCTGAAGACCGCCAAGGCCAAGTTCGATGAGACCGTGGAGATCCACATCAAGCTGGGCGTCGACTCCCGTCACGCCGATCAGCAGGTCCGCGGCGCCATCGTTCTGCCTCACGGCACCGGCAAGACCACCCGCGTGCTGGTCTTTGCCAAGGGCGACAAGGCTGACGAAGCCCGCGCCGCCGGCGCCGATTACGTCGGCGATATGGACATGGTGGAAAAGATCCAGAAGGAAAACTGGTTTGATTTCGAAGTGGTCATCGCCACCCCCGACATGATGGGCGTGGTGGGCCGTCTGGGTAAGATCCTGGGCCCCAAGGGCCTGATGCCCAACCCCAAGTCCGGCACCGTGACCATGAACGTGACCCAGGCCATCCAGGACTCCAAGGCCGGCCGTATCGAATACCGTCTGGACAAGACCAACATCATCCACTGCCCCCTGGGCAAGGCTTCCTTCGGCGCTGAGAAGATCGAGGAGAACTTCAACACGCTGATGACCGCCGTCCTGCGCGCCAAGCCCGCGGCAGCCAAGGGCCAGTACGTCCGGTCCTGCGTCATCGCTTCGACCATGGGCCCCGGCGTCAAGATGAACCCCGCCAAGCTCACGCTGGAAACTCTGACCAAGCAGGCCTGAGTTTTCCAAAAAGATATTGACAAGCCGCAGGCTTGCTGATATAATACGTATGCTCATTCCGGAGACAGCAGGAGACAAGTAAACGGCGCAAGACCGTCCTGCCGAGGAAGGGAAACCGTTTTTTACGATTTTTCCGTGCCCTCCTGTCCCCGTGGCCAGGAGGGCGCTTTTCTTTGGGTTTGCAGGGATGAGCAAACAGCAACTACACACGGAGGTGAAAACACGCATGCCTAACGCAAAGGTTTTGGAAGAGAAAAAGGCGATCGTCGCTTCTCTGGCGGAAAAGATGAAGAATGCGTCTGCCGGTGTTCTGGTGGATTACAAGGGCATCACCGTTGAGAACGACACCAAGCTGCGTGCCGAGCTGAGAAAGAACGGCGTGGAATATTCCGTCGTCAAGAACACCCTGACCCGTTTTGCCGCGAAAGAGGTCGGCTTTGACGAGCTGGACGGCGTTCTGAACGGTACCACCGCTCTGGCCCTCAGCATGGACGACGCTATCGCCCCCGCCCGCGTGATCGTGGACTTCATGAAGAAGAACCCCAAGGTTCCCTTCCAGGTGAAGGCCGGTTTCGTGGAGGGCAAGATCGTTGACGTGGACACCATCAAGCAGCTGGGCGAGCTGCCCGGCAAGGATATGCTGGTGGCCATGGTCCTCGGCACTCTGAACGCACCCATCGCCGCTCTGGCCCGGGCGATCAACGCCATCGCAGAGCAGAAGGGCGCTCCCGCCGCCGCGGAAGCTCCCGCAGCCGAATAAGAATTAAAAAATTGGAGGTAACTACAATGGCTACTGAGAAAGTCACCAAGCTGGTTGAAGAAGTTAAGGAACTGACCGTCCTCGAGCTGAGCGAGCTGGTCAAGGCTCTGGAAGAAGAATTCGGCGTTTCCGCCGCTGCTCCCGTCGCGATGATGGGCGGCGCCGCCGCTGCTGCTCCCGCTGAGGAGGAGAAGACTGAGTTCACCCCCGTTCTGGCCGAAATCGGCGGCAACAAGATCGCCGTCATCAAGGCTGTCCGCGAGCTGACCGGTCTGGGCCTGAAGGAAGCCAAGGAACTGGTCGACAACGCTCCCAAGCCCATCAAGGAGAACGTTTCCAAGGACGAGGCCGACTCCATCAAGGCCAAGCTGGAAGAAGCCGGCGCCAAGGTCGAGATCAAGTAACATCTCAGACAAAGCAAAAGCAGGAGCAAAGGAGGCACTTCGTGAGGAAGCGCCTCCTTCCTTCTTTTTGAGAGTAAAACAAGAAAAGCATTGCATATTTGGATGCGATTGATTCTGCCGAATAGGAATGGTATAACCATCCCAACAAATCGCAGTTTATGGAGGAGTTATGGGAGTAAGAACAGACTTAGGAACGGTCGGAAAGGAACTGTGGTCGAATACACATGTTTCGATCCGACCGCTCAAAACGGAGTCCGATTTGATCTATGCAGCCTATGATTGCCAACTTGACGACAAGCAAAAAGAATTGGTCAACCCTGCATGGTATTCTATTGGAAGGGCATATCTGTTCCGGGAAGACAATTATTCCTGTATCATATACGACGAACAAATGACGCCGATCGGATTCATCAATCTTTGCAAGTGGCTTGGCAAAGGCGATGCTTATACTTGGAGCTTTTATATTGACAAAAGCCATCAAGGAAAAGGGTATGGAAAAAGCGCCGCTGAAGCGGCTGTTCGGCTTCTGAAAGCAGCGAATCCAGACAAGCCGATCAAGCTTGCAACGGAAAAGGACAACAGAAAAGCACAGCTTTTGTATCAATCGCTGGGGTTCTGTCTATTACCGGAACTCGATGGAGACGATATTGTATTTGGTTTATAAATTCCAGTTTATGCATCACATCACGGCTCGCGTACTGCTATCAGCGGCGGTGGGAAGCGGCAATAAGAATGATTTTACCGTATGTAAAGTCATGTTGCGGATTTGTAAACTTGATGTGGTGGTGTTAGCAGACACTTCAAAATACAATGAAATCATCAAGCACACAGGAGGGTTTCGTGATGACGATTTACGACAAGCTGGTTCA
>JAFOPS010000123.1 GCA_017394205.1 Clostridia bacterium
ATCTGGGAAAGCGTGTAGAGACGCCGGCAATCAATCGGGCAGACTTGCAGAAGGGATCTGTATCCGATCCGCAATAATTACGAATTGCTTCTGTCCTCACGTATAATGAGCATCGGATTTTGCCCCCACAAAATCCGCAGCAGGCAGATAAAACCGGCGTGACCTGAATGGTCACGCCGGTTTCGTGTTTTCTGAGCCGGTAACTGACGCCTCAAAACACCTTCCTTACGGAGCGTTTCTCAAGGGCGGCTTTTTTCTGCAACCGGAGGTTGGACCGGCGCAACGGATGCGGGATTGCATTTCCCGGGCGCCGGCGATACAATAAAATCATCCGGGCCGGGAGCGGCGAAACAGAAGGAGGGATCACCGTGATCCGTTTGAATGCATTTACACCCGACAACTGGCGGTTTGATCTGCATGTGAGAGAAGACCAGCGGACGTTTGTCGCGCCGACTGCAGTGATCCTTGCCCGGGCATGGGCTTATCGCGATGCGCGCAGCCGTGCTTTTTTGATCTGCAGCGATGAGACTCCTGTGGGCGCGGCGCTGTATTATGACGACGACGAGGCAAGCTGCTATGAGTTCAGCCAACTGTTCATTGACGAGCGGTATCAGGGATGCGGCTATGGGACAGAGGCCGCGCGGCAGATCCTTCATCTGATGGAGCAGGACGGCAAATATGACAAAGTCGAGCTTTGTTATATTCAAGGGAACGACGCAGCGCGTGAGCTGTATGAAAAGCTGGGCTTCGTTCATACGGGAGAAGTGGAGGAAAACGAGGTCGTGATGGAAAAACGTCTGCGGTAAAACGCGTTTTTGACAAAGCAAGCGAGGCGAGCGTCCGCTCGCCTCGCTTTTGTTTTGCGCTCACAGCGCGTATTTGCGGTTGTACTGGTCGTAAAGCTCGTTGAAGGAGCTGTTGCCGTATTTGATGCCGTTGAGGTATTCATGCGTGTCGAAGCTGTTGTGCTCCACCTCGATGATGGCCACGGCGATGTTGGAGCAGTGGTCGGAGATGCGCTCGTAGTTGTTCAGCAGATCGGAGAGAATGAAGCCGCCCTCGATGGTGCAGGTGCCCCGCTGGAGGCGGCGGATATGATTGTCCTTGATCTCGGCGGTCAGCCGGTCGATGACCTGCTCCAGCGGCTCCACCTTGGCGGCAAGGCTCACGTCGCTGGATTCGTAGGCCTGCGTGGTCAGAAGCAGGATCTCCTCCAGCGCGTCGGACAGGACCTTGACCTCGGCCTCGGCAGCGGGAGAGAAGCGGACGTTTTTGTCGTGCAGCTCCTTGGCCACCTTATACAGGTTGACGGCATGGTCGCCAAGCCGCTCGAAATCGCCGATGGCGTGGAGGATCTTGGCGGTGATCTGGCTGTCCTGGCTGGACAGGGCCTGCGCCGACAGCTTCACCAGATAGGTGCTCAGCTTGTCCTCGTAGCGGTCGAGGGCGTCCTCGGCGTCCAGCACCCGCTGGGCCACCTCGGGGTCATATCGCCGGAACAGGCTCATGGCGTCCTGCAAAATCAGCCACGCCTGGGCGCACATCCGCTTGGACACATTGAAGGATTCGGCCACGGCCACCGAGGGCGAGCGCAGCAGCAGGTCGTCCAGCACCAGAACGTCCTCCTGCCCCGCGCCGGAGGCGCCGGGCCTGTCGTGCACCAGCCGCTCGGTGAGCTTTACCAGCTGCGCGGAGAAGGGCATGAGGAGCGCGGTGGTGAGAAGGTTGAAAATGGTGTGGATCAGCGCCACGTGCCACGTGGTGAGCCGGGCAGAGACAAAGGGCCAGCGGAACAGGGCGTAAAGCGCCTCGAAGCCCGCCAGACACAGGACCGTGCCAATGATCTTGATGGATACGTGGAGCACCGCCACCCGCTTGGCCTTGGTGGTGGTGCCGATGCAGGAGATCAGCGAGGTGGCGCAGGTGCCGATGTTCAGACCCATGACGATGGGGATCGCCATGCCCCAGGTGATGCCGCCGGTGAGCGAGAGGGCCTGCAAAATGGCGATGGTGGCCGCCGAGCTCTGGATGACGGCGGTGAACAGCGTGCCGATGAGCACACCCACGATGGGATTCTGGAACTGGACCAGCAGGCTTTCAAACTCGGGCATGTCAGCCAGAGGGCTGACGGCCGAGGACATCATTTCCATGCCGTACATCAAAACGGAAAAGCCCACGAAGGCCGTGCCGATGCTCTTCTTCCGGTCGTTCTTGGAGAACATGAGCATCAGGATCCCCACGAAGGCCAGCAGCGGCGAGAAATTCTTGGGCTTGAGCATCTGGAGCCAGACCACGTCGCTCTGGATGCCGGAAAGCGAGGTGATCCAGGCGGTGAAGGTGGTGCCGATGTTGGCGCCGAAGATCACGTTGACCGTTTGGGAAAAGGCCATGATCCCCGAGTTCACCAGGCCCACCAGCATCACGGTGGTGGCCGAGGAGCTCTGAACGGCGATGGTGATGGCGGCGCCCAAAAAGATGCTTAAAAAGGGCTTGGCCGTCAGCCGGTGGAGCATGTCCTCCAGCTTGCCGCCGGCCATTTTTTCCAGACTTCCCGAAAGGACGTGCATGCCGAACAGGAAGAAAGTCAAGCCGCCGATCAGCGCGATGGCGGAAAAAAGATCCATGCCGCGTCCTCCTTTCCCGGTGAAATAACGGCACAATGCCGCAGTTTGATTTCAGAATAGCACAGCCGTGTTAAATCACAAGGGGGCTTATGTTAAATCCGGGTTAAATCTTCAACGGACGGGGGCTCCGCCCCGGAAGGAAAAAGGCCGCTCTTGCGAAGAAGCCGCCGGTGTGGTACAATAAAACCGATCATCAGTCGAAGCAGGTCGAGTCCGGAGGAGGGATCCCCTTGAAAATCAGAAAATGGCGGCGGATCGCCGCCTGGGTGACGGCGGCAGCGGTGATCTTCTGCGGCGCGACGGCCCTTGCCGCCGGGACGGCGCAGGATCCGGTGATCAGCCGCTCGTATCTGGAAACGGTGTTTTCCGCGCCGGTGCGGGATTATCTGAAGACGGCGCTGGATATGATGGACGTGTCCGTCCGCAGCAAGCTGGACGGCCAGCGGCAGGCTCTGGCGGACTATGCCGCCAAACGGATGGGGGAGGTCTGGGCCCAGAGCCTCACCGGGCAGGTGCAGGCCCGGGTGCGGGAGCTCCTGTCCGCCCAAAGCGCCGGACCGGCGGCATCGGGCATGCGGCAGGTCACGCTGAACAGGGGCGACACGGTCACGGGGACGCCGGGCGGCTCGGTGATCTTTGTCACCGGCGCCGGTGAGATCGCCGGCCCCGCGGGCTCTACCGTGCTCAACGTCACGGCGGGCTCGCTGCGGACGCCCGGTCTGGCCATCAAAACGGGGATCTGGTATATGATCCTTGCCGACGACGGCAGCGGCGTGCGGGTGACCTCGGACAAGGCCTCCGTTCTCGTGCGCGACGGGGCGCGGGCGGGCTATGAGGCCGCCTATACCGTCTATGCCGACGCGCTGCAGATGCTGGGGCTGTTCAAGGGCACCGACAAGGGGTATGAGCTGGAGCGGGCGCCTCAGCGGCAGGAGGCCCTGATCATGCTGATCCGTCTGCTGGGCGAGGAGCCGGACGCGCTGGCTACGGAGTTCCGCGCGCCCTTTACCGATATGCCCGGCTGGGCCGACGGGCCGAAATATATCTCCTATGCCTATGAAAAGGGCTATACCAACGGCACCTCCGCCTCCACCTTCTCCCCCTATGCGGACGGGACGGCGGAGCAGTATCTCACCTTTGTGCTGCGGAGCCTGGGCTACCGGGACGGGGAGGACTTCGTCTGGAATACCACCTCCCGGGATCTGGCGGTGCAATTGGGACTTGTGACCCGGACCGAGCTGGAAAGCATCGGCCGCACGGGCTTCATGCGGGACCATGTGGCGCTGATCTCCTATCGGGCGCTGGGCGTCCGGCTCAAGGCGGGCGGCGGCACGCTGGCCGACCGGCTGCTTTTGCGGGGCGTCATCAACTGGGACCAGCTGGAGGCGGCTTCGCGCATCGCGGGACAGTAACGGAAAGCGTTTCGCCGGCGGCTTTTGCCGCCGGCGGTTTTGTTCTGCGGGATCGCTGCTCCGCGCCGGGGCAGGCCGATTTGCCGGAAGGGCGGGAACATTTTTCCTTTGCACGAATAGTATGGGGTGAGAAATCTTTTAGGAGGAATCACTTCTATGTACTCATCTTGCAATTCCTGCGGCAACAACGGCTTTTTCGCGCAGCCCATGTGGATCCTGATCTTCCTGATCATCATTCTGTTCTGGGTACATTGCGGCTGGGGCTGGGGCGGCAGCTGCGGCTGCGGCAACGGCAACTGCGACTGCGGCTGCTGAATCGTTCATAATCCCGCGCGCCCCCGGCTTCGGCCGGGGGCATTGCCGCTTTCCACAAAAAATTAAAAAAACCTTTACAAATAACCGGGCATCTTGTATAATTATAACTACAATTCCGGGATCTGAGGGGGGAAGTGAGGATCCCGGTGATTTGAAAGAGAGGAGCTCTGCGTATGAAAAAGAAACTTACGCTGCCTGTGCAGATCGTGATCGCGCTGATCGCCGGTATCATTTTCGGTCTGATCTGCTATTTCGCAAACATCCCGCAGTTTACCACCAACTATCTCAAGCCCTTCGGCACCATCTTCGTCAACCTGCTGAAGTTCATCGTCGTTCCCGTGGTGCTGCTGTCCATGATCGACGGCATCATCTCCATGGGCGACATGAAGAAGGTGGGCTCCGTGGGCTGGAAGACGGTCGCCTACTTCCTGGCTACCACCGCCATCGCCTGCATCATCGGCCTGATCATCGCCAATATCTTCAACGGCGCGGGCCTGTTCCCCGTTTTGCAGAACGCTGAGGGCGCCGAGTGGACGGGCAAGACCTCTCAGAACTTTATGGATACCCTTGTTGCCATCTTCCCGGACAACATGTGGAAATCCTTCACCAACGCCGATATGCTCCAGGTCATCGTCATCGCCCTGCTGCTGGGCGGCGGCATCCTGGCTGCCGGCGAAAAGGCCAAGATGGCCAAGGATCTGGTGAGCACCCTGTATGCCGTCATCGAAAAGGTCATGGCCTTCATCATCTCCCTGAGCCCCATCGGCGTTTTCACCATGATGGCCTGGGTCGTTGCCACCAAGGGCCCCGAGATCCTGGGATCTCTGGCGCTGGTGCTCCTGGCCGCCTACATCGCCTATATCCTGCACGCGGTCCTGGTCTATTCCGTTTCGGCAAAGGCATTTGCCGGGGTCAACCCGCTGAAGTTCTTCAAGCTGGCCTCCCCTGCCATGATCTTTGCCTTCACCTCCACCTCCTCCGCGGCCACCCTGCCCGTGTCTGAGGAATGCGCGCTCAACCTGGGCGCCAAGAAGGACGTAGCCTCCTTCGTCCTGCCGCTGGGCGCCACCATCAATATGGACGGTACCGCCATCTATCAGTGCGTTGCCACCATCTTCCTGGCCACCTGCTCCGGCCTCCACCTGACCATCGGTCAGATGGTCCTCATCGTCGTCACCGCCACCCTGGCCTCCATCGGCACCGCCGGCACCCCCGGCGCCGGCATGATCATGCTGGCAATGGTGCTGACCGCCATGGGCATCGACGTCAACATGATCATGATCATCTACGGCGTCGACCGCCTGTTCGACATGGGCCGTACCTGCCTGAACGTCACCGGCGATATTTCCTGCTCGCTGTGCGTGACCAAGTGGGAGAGCAAAAAAGCCGCAAAAGCCAACAAATAAGCGCGCCTGCGCATAAAAAAGAAGGCCCTCAGGCAGCACATCATAAGGAAGCTGCCTTGAGGCGGCAATACCCGGCGCAAAAGAATCTGAAATCGGCGTGACCGCTGCGGTCACGCCGATTTTTTCTCTCAGATCGTGTGGGGCAAAAATCCGATGCTCGTTAAAACTGCGGACAAGAGAAGACCGATTCGACAAACCGGAATTTGTCTGTCTAGTCCTGGCCGTCCGTTTCTTCATCGCCATTATTATCGCTGTTATGACCTATGGCCAATCCGAGACCCATTCCCATCGAAAGTCCAATCGGCAGCCACAAACCGATGTTTTTTGTTGCAACTCCGACTGCGGTTCCGAATGCAATTCCTATACACATACCAATCGTAAGGCCGGATGAATGATTGCCTTTCTTGTTGTTCTTGTTATCCTCGCTCATAAAAGCACCTCATGAAATCCCGATTTGTCAATACAATCATTATTTCTTTCTATCCTCATTAGGCTCTGTCTGACTTAAATATGTCATCGATGCTGCCACGCCGATACCGATCAGCACCCACAAGATAGCAGCCTCGCAAAAGCCTTTGAAGGCTCCGCCTACAATTGTACTGACGGCATACACCAGCAGAACAGCGATAACCAGGACAGCAGTTACTTTGATCAGCCTCTTGTTGTTATTCGCATCTTTTGCGTCTTTCCTTACTTTTTCCACCATTTTCGAATCTCCTTTCACCAATTCATCCAAACTGATGCTGTAGAGATCGCTGAGACTTATCAAACTGACGATATCGGGCAGCGACTTTCCGTTTTCCCAATGGGAAACGGTCACACGGGATACCATGATCTTCTCTGCAACCTGGTCCTGTGTCATACCGGCTTTCTGCCTTGCTTCTTTCAGCTTTTCTGAAATCTCCATCTCTGCGATCTCCTTTGCATGGCTTTAGTTTATCCGAAAACGAACCCGCCTGTCTATCAAATGGTATTTACAGAACCCTCAATCGCTGTAAAAAAACCTTTACATCACCATTTTTCAAGG
>JAFOPS010000124.1 GCA_017394205.1 Clostridia bacterium
ACGCTGTAAAGGAGGGGGCAAGCATGATCATCCTGCGCTTAGACCGGGTCATGGCCGACCGGAAGATGTCCCTCAACGAATTGGCCGCTCAGGTCGGCATATCCAACGTCAATCTCTCCAACATCAAAACGGGCAAGATCAGCGCCATCCGCTTTTCCACCCTCAACGCCATTTGCCGCGTGCTGAAGTGCCAACCGGGAGACATTTTGGAATACCGCCCGGAGGAAGAATAAAAAAAGCGCCCGCTGTGCGGGCGCGCTTTTGCTTTGTAAAACGCTTATTTGTCTTCTTCCATGACCACGGGAGCATCGGGTGCGTTCTTCTTGACGGACTCGATGCCGTTCATGCAGGACGCCATGGCCTTATAGCTCTCGCTGACGGCGATGATCTGGCCGTTGGTGGCCTTCAGGCGGAAGCGGAACTCGCCGGCCTTGTCGGTATAGACCTCAAACTTGGGGTGCTTCTCCACCTGATAGCCCTCTACGGTCTGATTCTCAACTGGGGCGATGGGAGCATTGCGGCGGACGGATTCGATGCCGTTCTTGCAGGACGCGTCGGAATTATAGACTTCGGAAGTGGCGATGATCTCGCCGTTGCCGGCCTTCAGATTGAACTTCACACCGGACTTGGTGCGCTTCATTACAAATTTGCCCATAGGTTTGACCTCCTGAAATAGAATTAACGGGATCACTTTATGGCTTTATTATAGGACAGCAGCCGCTCTAAATCAAGGAAAAAATTCGGTTTTCCATCGAAAAAGCGCATTTTTTGAGAAAGAAAGGCCGGTTTGTTGCGTGAGCGGCTCTTTTCATGCTATACTGGTTTTGAAAATCCACCACAGGAGGTCACGGTTATGCTCTTTCTCTGCTATCCGAAGTGCTCTACCTGCAAAAAGGCGCAGGCCTTTCTGGACGGGCAAAATGCCGCCTATACCCTGCGGGACATCAAGACCGACCGCCCCACGGAGCAGGAGCTTCGGCGCTGGCACGCCCAAAGCGGGCTGCCTCTCAAGCGATTTTTCAACACCAGCGGCCTGCAATACAAGGCGCTGGAGCTGAGCAAAAAGCTGCCCTCCATGACCGAGGACGAGCAGTTTGCCCTGCTGGCCACCGACGGAATGCTGGTCAAGCGCCCCATTCTGGTAGAGAACGGCACCGTTCTGGTGGGCTTCCGTCAGGCGGAGTGGGAAGAGAAGCTGAAATGAGGATCCTGGTGAGCGCCTGCCTGCTGGGGCTGGGCTGCCGCTACGACGGCGCGTCCAAGCCCTGCCCCGCCGTGATCGCTCTGGCAGAAAAGCACGAGCTGATCCCCGTCTGTCCCGAGCAGCTGGGCGGGCTGCCGACGCCCCGCAAGCCCGCCGAGCGGCAAGGCGACCGGGTGTGTACCCGCGAGGGCGGCGACGTGACGGAGCACTACCGCCGCGGCGCGGAGGAGACCCTCCGGCTGGCGCGGCTGCTTGACTGCAAGTATGCCGTTTTGAAGGAGCGCAGCCCCTCCTGCGGTACGGGTGAGATCTATGACGGCAGCTTCTCCGGCCGCCTGATCCCCGGCGACGGCGTGGCGGCCTCCCTGCTGCGGGAAAACGGTGTGACCGTTGTGGGAGAAAGTCAGATTTCCAGCCTGATGGAATCGCTGTAAAGCTTATTTGCTTTTCGCGCAAAAGCGGAGCGGGAAATATCCCGCTCCGCTTTTTTGTCATTTTTTGCAGTAGATCTCGATCGCCCGGGCGGCAAAATGTGCCGTCCCCGGCCCGCCCGCGGCGTCGATGTTCTCGGTAAAGGCACCGCCTCCGTCGTACATCTTCCCCAGGCCGGAAAGGATCTCGTCGGTGCAGGTATAAAGATGCTCGGTGATATAAGTCTGCAGCGCCTTCACCTGCTTCTGCGCCGCCTCAGATGCGGGGTCGCCCTCCCGCAGTGCGCCGAAGCCCACGAAAAGCGCCATGATATCCCGCTCGACGACCGCTCCCTCGCCGGGCTTCCAGTCCTTTCTTTTTTCCTCATATTCCTGCCAGGCGGGCGTTTTTTCCCAGGTTTTCTTGGCTTCGGCGGCGTATTCATCCATCTTTTTGCTGTCGAACACTGTAAAGTCCATTGGCTTTAACCCCCTTGTTCCTTTCAGTAAAATTCCTTTTGCAAACAGGATCAGATTCTCAATGTGCTCCTTTTTCAGCTCCAACAGCCCGATCTGCTGCTCCAGCGCCCGATTCCGGTCGAAGTCCGGAGCGGACAGGATCCTATTGATATCCTTCAGGGAAAACTCCAGCTCCCAGAACAGCAAAATCTGCTGCAGCCGCTCCAGGGATGCGTCGTCATACAGGCGATAGCCGCCCTCCGTCCGCCCCGCGGGCGAAAGCAGGCCGATCCTGTCGTAGTATTGCAGCGCCCGGACGCTGAGCCCGGTAAGGGCGCTGATCTCCTTGACGGTTTTCATGTCATCCTCTCCTTTCGTGCTCATCATAAGGGATGACGCTGCGTCAAAGTCAAGAGGGTTTTTCACTTTTTTCAAATCCGAAATGTCTTGCCAGTGCATCGGCCACAGCCTCCCGGGTGTCGCCGTCCTCTTCACGGCGGACGAGGGTGAAAAAACCGCTGCTTGCAAGCTCGTCATAATTTTCCTGACTGTTGATGCGCTTCAGCCCCTCCCGATAGTTTTCCATCACGGCATCGGCATCGTCACAACCCTCGATCACCGAGAGCAGAAATTGCTTGTCCGGGTCGCTGCGATCAAAAAAACGATCGACGCTCATGCTCTGGGGCGACAGCATCACCGCCACATGGTCGTAGTCGGAGATCTCCTTCAGAACAGAGACCGGAATGTTGGTGTCCACAACGGTCTTGCCCTGCCCCGACAGCGAGATCAGGTGGGCGAGCTCAAAGCCAACGGCCTCGCGGGCGCTGCACCGGATCCAGCGGGCATATTCCTCCGGCGGGCGGCGGACGAAGTCCT
Source organism: Clostridia bacterium (assembly GCA_017394205.1). Classification (GTDB taxonomy): domain Bacteria; phylum Bacillota; class Clostridia; order Oscillospirales; family Butyricicoccaceae; genus UBA4644. The sequence goes on from JAFOPS010000124.1 coordinate 2,950, forward strand.
CCCAGTTTTTGAGACTGCGGCGATAGCACATATCGGGCTGCACCGCGGGATCGGCGATCCGGTCGGCCACCTCAAGAAAATAATTCTCCCCGCAAAAGTTCAGGTCGTAGCGGTCCGCCAGCAGCTTGACCGCGGTGGATTTGCCCGCGTAAGCCGTACCGGTGATGAAATAGGTATTGCGCAGATAATACCGCAGGATGTTGTTCTCGATCTTCATCGGTCCGCCTCCCTTTCTGCTTTGATTGTTTGATTGTATCATTCCCTGCGCGTTCCCGTCAACCGCGCGGGAGGAAAGTTTTTCCTTCCCGGGGATAGCTTTTTGCGGAGAAATCCTTTATAATAACGGCATAAGAATCGGAAAGGTCGTGACGTCATGCCTCCCGGAGGACACGGAATGAACCCAAGAGGATTTCTGACCGATGAGGAAAAGAAACACATGCCGAAGGTGACGAAGGGGCTGCTCCTTCGCATCCTTTCCTATCTCAAGCCCTATTGGTTCCAGTTTTTCCTGGTGTTTGCGGCGATCCTGCTGTCGGCCACAGTGGGGCTGCTGCCCTCGATCATCACGGGGCGCATCGTGGACCAGGCGCTGGTGGGCCGCAATATGGAGCTGCTCATCAAGCTGCTGCTGATGGCCTTTGTCACGCTGGCGGCGTCGCAGGTGATCGGCGTTTTGGAGAGCTACATCAACGCATGGATCTCCCAGCGGATCATCTTCGATATGAAAAACCAGATGTACGACCATCTGCAGCATATGCCCCATTCCTTCTTCACCTCGGAGAAGCAGGGCGACATCATCACCCGCATGAACAGCGACATCAGCGGCGTCAGCTCTGTGATCTCGGGAACGCTTTCCTCCATCGTCAGCAACGTGGCCACCGTGGTCACCACGCTGGTGGCTCTGTTCACCATGAGTTGGCAGCTTGCCATCGTGGGCATCGTAGTCATTCCCCTTTTGATCCTGCCCACCCGTTCGGTGGGCCGCACCCGCTGGAAGCTGCTCTCGGAAAGCCAGGAAAAGCACGACGAGATGAATCAGCTGGTCAATGAGACCCTGAGCGTCAGCGGCTCGCTG
>JAFOPS010000125.1 GCA_017394205.1 Clostridia bacterium
GACTCTCAAGCCCGGTAATCGTCGGCGCGAACACCTATATCGCAGGCAAAATGCGGCGCGCGCCGCACGCTGAGGAGGCGTTCGGATATGTGTTCGAAAAGCTTGTTCTGTTTGCCGAGAATCTCGGCGTCGGCACGACCTGGATCGCCGGAACGATGAACCGGGAAGCCTTTGAAAAAGCGATGGAGCTCGCGGAGGACGAGGTCATGCCCTGCGTCAGTCCGCTGGGGTATCCGGCAAAGAAGATGTCCCTGCGCGAGAGCGTCATGCGCAAGGGCGTCAAAGCGGACAGCCGCTTCGACTTCGGGGAGCTGTTCTTTGATGGCTCGTTCGAGAAGCCCCTGACACGGGAAGGCGCTGGAAAGCTCGCCGAGGTGCTGGAGGCTGTTCGCCTTGCGCCGTCAGCCGTAAACAAGCAGCCGTGGCGCGTCGTGCTCTGCGGCGAAAAATCGCATTTTTACGAGAAACAAAGCCGCGGGTATAATACCGAAGGTTGGGATATTCAAAAGATCGACATGGGCATCGCCCTCTGCCATTTTGAGCTCGCGGCGCAGGCGCTCGGGCTGAGGGTATCGTTTGAGACCGCAGATCCGAAGATCAGCGCCGGCGACGGCACCAGCTATATCGGATCCTTTGAAATCAAGCAGTGAATCAGGCCCAAGCCGCAGGCGGAAAAAGCGGGAACTTTGCGCATTTGGAATGCGCACAAATTATAAAATAAAAAACGGGAGGACAAACAGGTATGAAGATTGCAATATTGAACGGAAGTCCGCGAAAGGAAAACACCGCTGCCATGGCAGAGGCCTTCCGCCAGGGTGCCGAGGCAGCGGGACATGAGGTTGAGGTGCTCCAGGTGGGCAAGATGAAGATCAACGGGTGCCTGGCCTGCGAGTATTGTCACGGCAAGGGAGCGAGCAAGTGCATCCAGAAGGACGATCTGGAGAAGCTGATGCCCGCCTATCTGGAGAGCGACATGATCGTCTTCGCCTCTCCTATCTACTATTTCGCCCCCACAGCCCAGCTGGAGGCCGCCTGGCAGCGGGTGTACTGCATCGGCAAGCCCGCCAAGGCGACCAAGGCCGCCCTGCTGCTGAGCTCCGCTTCCGGTTTCTATGATGCCGCCATTGCCCAGTATAAGGGATTCACCGCCTATACCGGGCTCCAGGATATGGGCGTCTGCACAGCCACCGGCGAGGAGAACAAGTCCGAAGCGAAGCTGGCTGAGATCAGGACCTTTGCCGAAAAGCTGTAAAGGGCCAGGGGACCAGCATCCTGCTGATCCACCGTCACTGCAACCATTCCGGCAAACCGAAATCCTTCCCAAGCGCCAAGATCTGTTGCGCCGCCGACGAACTCCCAACCGCGGACCTGCAGGGCCCGGAGAATCTTTGGCATATCAAGCATGAAGCAAACACCGTTATGAAGATGCTGGGGGTTATTGGGATAAGCCACGTCTTCGCACACGATTCTCTATAAATAATTTGACGAAGAAAGGGCAAAAGAACAATGAGCATTTACGATTTCAAGGTCAAGGACAGAAAAGGAAACGAGGTCAGCCTGCGCGATTACGAAGGCAAGGTGCTGCTGATCGTCAACACCGCCACGGGCTGCGGTTTTACGCCGCATTACGAACCGCTGGAAGCCATGTACAAGGAGTTCCGGGAGCAGGGTTTTGAGATCCTGGACTTTCCCTGCAACCAGTTCGCCAATCAGGCGCCCGGCACAGAGGACGAGATTCACCAGTTCTGCACGCTGAAATTCGGCACGGAGTTCCCGCAGTTTGCCAAGATCGACGTCAACGGCGAGAGCGCCTCCCCCCTGTTTGCGTATCTCGCGGCGGAAAAGCCTTTTGAAGGCTTCGGCAACGGCCCCATGAGCGCGGCCATGGACAAATATGCGGCGATGAACAACCAACAGTTTGGCGACAAGGCGTACGTCAAGTGGAATTTCACCAAGTTCCTCGTCAACCGCAAGGGAGAGGTCGCGGCCCGCTTTGAGCCCACCGTGGACATGAAGGATGTCCGCGCCGCGGTTGCCGCGGCGCTTGTCAAAAAATAAGGTGAAAGGATGAATCTGATGAAGATTGCAGTCAGATACTACACGAAAACAGGAAATACGAAACGTCTCGCGGAAGCGATCGCCGCCGCCGTCGGCACAGAGGCACTGCCAATCAGTACTCCGGTTGCGGAGCCGGTAGACATTCTCTTTCTCGGCAATTCCTACTATGCTTTTTCCATCGATCCGGAAGTGCGCAGCTTCCTGCAAACGTTGGACAAGGACAAGGTTGGCCGCATCGTCAACTTTGGCTCCGCCGCGATGCTGAACTCCACCTGGAAAAAGGTCAAGGCTGAAGCGGACAAGCGGGGCATCCCAATGGATCAAAGAGAATTCCACTGTAAGGGTGAGTTCAAGGGCGTCCACAAAGGCAGACCCAATGACGAAGATCTGAAGGCTGCCGCGGCGTTCGCAAAGAAAATCGCAGCAGAATAACAGAAACATAGCATGCTGAAAGGAGACTGACTATGCCTTACGAAAAACTGTTTAACCCAGGAACAATCGCCAATCTGGAACTCAAGAACCGCATTGTTATGCCCGCCATGGGCTGCTCCCTGGCGGAGCCCTCCGGCGAACCCGGGCCCCGGATGATCAAGTACTATGCCGACCGCGCCAAGGGCGGCACGGGCCTCATCATCACGGAGATCACGAGGATCGACGATGAAACCGGCGTTGGCACCCCGAACCAGCTGTCCGTCACCAACACCCATGTGGTGGGCCAGCTCTCCCGGCTGGTGGAGGCCGTACACGCCTACGACACCAAGCTCTTTGTCCAGCTGCACCATCCCGGCAACCAGACCCCCAGCCGTCTGATCGGCGGCAAGCAGCCCGTCTCCGCCTCCGACGTGACCTGCAAGGTCATCGGCGAGCAGCCCAGAGCCCTGACCACCGAAGAGGTGGAAGGACTGGTAAAGAAGTTCGTCTTCGGCGCGGTCATTGCCCAGAAGGCCGGCGTGGACGGCGTGGAGATTCACGGCGCCCACGGCTACCTGGTGAGCCAGTTCCTCTCCCCCCACACCAACAAGCGTACCGACAAATACGGCGGCAGCTTTGAGGGCCGGATGCGCTTCGTCACGGAGATCATCCTGGGTATTCGCTCCATCTGCGGCCCCAAGTTCCCCATCGGCATCCGCATCAACGGCAGCGACTATCTCGACGACGGCATCTCGGAAGAAGACGCCATCGCCCAAGCCAAGTATTTCGAGAAGTTAGGTGTCTGCTATATCAACGTCAGCTGCGGCACCTATGACTCCGGCACCACGATTATCGAGCCCAACTATTTCGCGGAGGGTTGGAAAAAGCATCTGGCCGCCAACATCCGCAAGGCGGTCTCCATCCCCGTGATTGCCGTCTGCAACATCAAGCACCCTGCCGTGGCAGAACAGCTGCTGGAGGAGGGCTTCGCCGACTTTGTGGGCATCGCCCGGGGCAACCTGGCCGACGCCGAATGGGCCAACAAGGCCAAAAAGGGCGAGGACCGGCTGATTCGCAAGTGCCTGGGCTGCATGGAGTGCTTCCGCATTCTCAACGACGGCTTGCCCCTGGGCTGCACCCTGAACCCGGTGCTGGGCCGGGAATTCGAGTGGGGCGACGAAAAGCTGGTGAAGAACGGAGCGGGGCGTACCGTGGCCGTGGTTGGCGGCGGTCCTGCGGGCTTTGAGGCGGCCTTGACCCTGCGCAAGCGCGGCTTCCGCGTCGTCCTGTTTGAGGCGAAGGAGCGCGTCGGCGGGACGGTGACCCTGGCCGCAGTGCCTCCCTGCAAGACCATGCTGAACGAGTTCATCGACACGATGGAGGCTCAATTGGAGAAGACCGGCGTGGAAATCCGCGTGAATACCCCGGCTTCCCTGGAGGCAGTCAAAGAGCTTGGCGCCGAGGCCGTGTTCCTGGCCGCGGGCGGCAAGCCCATCGTTCCGAATATCCCCGGTATTGAGAAGGCTGTCACCGCGGAGGACGTGCTGGCCGGCAAGGCTGATGTCAGGGGCAGCGTCGTTGTCATCGGCGGCGGCGTGACCGGCCTCGAGACCGCGGAAACCCTGGCGCCGGCGCACAAGGTCACGGTGGTGGAGATGCTGGACAAGGTCGGCGGAAATCTCTACCCCAGCATCGTGATGCATCTGGCGCAGGAGATCATGAAGAACGGCGGCAAGATCGCCAAGGGCAAGCAGCTCACCGAAGTCTGCGAAGCCGGCGTCACCGTGAAGGACACCAAGACCGGCGAAGAGGAGGACCTCCCCGCCGACACCGTGATCCTGGCCATGGGCGTTCGCGCCAATCGTCCTGGACTGGACGCCTTCCGGGCCGCCTTCGGCGACAGATTGATTCTGGTGGGTGATACCGCCCGTCCCGGCCAGATCTACGACGCGCTGCACAGCGGCCATGACCGCGCATTTGTCTACGACACCTGACACGGTGACAGGCACCAATTGAGATTGAACCAGTCTCATTGTTTTGCAATCCTGTTTTCCCGCGTCGCCGCATGTCATTTTATTTCTCTGCAAGGCTGACGAATCCTGCGTATACGCATAACAGAGCTAAGGTGATACAGCCCTCGTCTGGTGGGTGATTTCGCCGACATAGGCAGCTTCGGAATTCGGAATCTTTTTTGTTCTACCCCAGCGGAAGGGTAGAGCAAAAAAGATACCACCCCAAAAAACCCAGGAAATTCCTGGGTTTTTTGCATGTCTGGGGGGCAAAAAAGTACAAGGTTTTTCCGTAGATACCAAACCCCCCATTTTCCCAATCATGTAGGACTCGAACCTGCGACTATCCCGATTTTCGGTTCCTTTTATGATTCTGGAAATAATTTTTTTCGGATTTCAGCACTTCCATCGCCCACCTGCGTCAACAAAATAGAGAAAAAAGGCAGACTGTTTTCAAAAAAGATTTTGAAGACATGTCTGCTTTTTTCATATCTACCCCGGTCGTTTTGGATACGAATCTCCGGTCGATGGACACTTCCTTCGCGCATATGAATGGGATGTTGCAAAAGAATCGTAAGCCTTGCTCTCAGTGAGCAGCATCTTGAAGCCCCATTCATAATATTTAGGAGGAACCCTGTATGCAGGAAGTAAAACGCCCGAAAAAACCACTCATTTATTTTTATGTGGCGATGATTCTCGCAATCCTTGTATTTAACTGTCTCGTTGCCCCATATCTTGCGAGGAAAGCCATAGAGGATGTGGACTACGGCACCTTTATGACGATGACCGAAAACGGAGAAATCGGAAAGGTTCAAATCCAGCAGAATCAAATCGTCTTCACTGACAAAGAGGAATCTGCGATTTACCGGACAGGCGTGATCGAGGATCCGGGCTTAGTAGAACGGCTCCATGC
>JAFOPS010000022.1 GCA_017394205.1 Clostridia bacterium
AGGCCGGCGTGCCCTTCTTCTCGATCTCCGGTTCGGATTTCGTGGAGCTTTACGTGGGCGTGGGCGCTTCCCGTGTCCGCAGCCTCTTTGACCAGGCCGTGAAGCATGCGCCCGCCATCGTCTTTATCGACGAGATCGACGCTGTGGGACGCCAGCGCGGCGCGGGTCTGGGCGGCGGTCATGACGAGCGGGAGCAGACTCTGAACCAGCTTCTGGTGGAGATGGACGGCTTCGGCAACAATGCCGGCGTCATCGTGATGGCGGCCACCAACCGGGCCGACATCCTGGACCCGGCGCTGCTGCGTCCCGGCCGGTTCGACCGGCAGATCTATATCGGCGTGCCCGACATCAAGGGCCGCGTGGAGATCCTGAAGGTCCACGCCCGGAAAAAGCCCTTTGAGGAGGACGTGAGCTTTGACGCCATCGCCCGCAGCACCGTGGGCTTCACCGGCGCCGATCTGGAAAACCTGCTCAACGAGGCGGCGCTTCTGGCGGCCCGCCGGGGCAAGAGCAAGATCGGTCTGAAGGACATCGACGACGCCTTTTTGAAGGTCGTCATGGGCAACGAGAAAAAGAGCCGCGTGATGACGGAGAAGGAGCGCAAGCTCACCGCCTATCACGAATCGGGCCACGCCCTTACCTCCCGGGTGCTTCCCACCCAGGACCCGGTGCAGCAGGTGTCCATCGTGCCCCGCGGCCGGGCCGGCGGCTTTACGCTGAATATGCCCGTGGAGGATAAGTATTACAACACCAAGCAGGAGATGGAAGAGGAGATCGTGGTGCTGCTGGGCGGCCGGGTGGCTGAAAAGCTCATCATGGGCGATATCTCCACCGGCGCGTCCAACGACATCGAGCGGGCCTCGGATATCGCCCGCAAGATGGTCACCAAGTTCGGCATGAGCGAGAAGCTGGGCCCCATCGATTTCAGCGCCTCCCATGATGAGGTCTTTTTGGGCCGCGACTTTGCCAGCACCAACCATGTTTCGGAGGAGACCGCTTCTCTGATCGACGAGGAGATCAAATCCATCGTCAGCGAGGCTTACGCCCGCTGCGAGCAGATCCTCACCGACAACATCGACATTCTGCACCGTTTGGCGGCCTTTTTGCTGGAGCACGAAACCATGGACAACGCCCAGCTTGAAGCGATCTACAACGGCGAGACTCCGCCCGAGGAGATCACGGCAAAGCCCATCGGTGAAAAGCGGGAGGGCGATCTTTCCGCCCGGGAGGCCATGGCAAACGCCGCCGCCGAAGAGGCCCGGCGGGCCGCCGAGGCCGCACAGACAGCGCTTGCGCAGCAGGAGGAGGCTCCTCAGGGCGGCAGCGCGGAATAAGATTTTGCAACTCACGGGACGCGGCAGATGCTCTGCCGCGTCTTTTGAAACGAGGTGATACTATGGATCGCGAATGGAAGCTCGCGCTTCCCGCACCGGTGGATCGGCTGCTTCGCCGCCTTTGCGATGCGGGCTACCGGGCCTATGCCGTGGGCGGGTGTGTCCGCGACAGCCTGCTTGGAAAAGTGCCCGACGACTGGGACGTGACCACCGACGCCCTGCCGGAGCAGATCCACCAGGCCCTGACCGGGATGACCGTGCTGGATACCGGTCTGAAGCACGGCACCGTCACCGCCGTGACGGAGAACATGCGGGTGGAGATCACAACCTTTCGTGTCGACGGGGACTATTCCGACCATCGCCGGCCCGACAGCGTCCGCTTTACCCGCAGTCTGCGGGAGGATCTGGCCCGGCGGGATCTGACGGTGAACGCCATGGCCTATCGCCCCGACGAGGGGCTTCAGGATCCCTTCGGCGGACGGGACGATCTGAAAAACGGCCTTTTGCGGGCCGTAGGCGATCCCGCCGCCCGGTTTGAAGAGGACGCGCTGCGGATCCTGCGGACGCTGCGCTTTGCATCCCGCCTCGGCTTTCGCGTGGAGGAAACGACCGCCGCCGCGCTCTCGGAGAAGCGGGAGCTTTTGCGCGCCGTGGCGCCCGAGCGCATTCAGGACGAGCTGTGCAAGCTGCTGACGGGACGGGACGCGGCGCGGGTACTGCGGGAAAAACGGGAGGTTTTTGCCGTCGTTTTGCCCGAGCTGGCGCCCATGTTCGATTTTGATCAGCAGAATCCTCATCATATTTACGACGTGTGGGAGCATACGCTCCATGCGGTGGAGGCATGCGAGCCCGAGCTGCTGTTGCGGCTGACCATGCTGCTGCACGACTGCGCCAAGCCTCTGACCTTTACGGTGGATTTTCGGGGCGACGGACATTTTTACGGTCACGCGGCCCTAAGCGCGCGCCTGACCCGACAGGCGCTGGAGCGCCTGCGCTTCGACAACGAAACGGTTTTTCGCGTCACCCGGCTGGTGTCGCTGCACGACAGCGACGTGCTCAATACGGAAAAGAGCCTGCTTCGCTGGCTCCGCAAGATCGGAGAAGCCGATCTCCGTCTGCTGCTCAAAATCAAAATGGCCGACAATCTGGCTCAGAGTCCCCATTACAGCCGGATGGAGACCATACAGGCCACCGAACGCACGCTGGACGCGCTGGTCGCCCGCGCACCCTGCTTCGACCGCTCGCGGCTGGCCGTCCGAGGCGGCGATCTGGCGGCGCTGGGCCTGCGGGGAGCCGAGATCGGCGCGGCGCTGGACGGGATGGTGGAGGCCGTGATCGGGGGCAGGATCCCCAATGAAAAGGAAGCCCTGCTGGAATGGTGCGGAAGAGAAGCGCCGCGCCCATAATAGCAGCATGCTGCTATAATAATTCTTAATATTTACAACTATTTACTAAAAAGGAAAAATATTATTTCCTCGGAGGTGAGAGCATGTTTTGGAAAAAGGAAATGGGTGGCAAGGGCCGCGTTTGTGTTGCAAAGCATGTAATGATCCAAGCGGCATATCAGCAATATGTGGGATAAAGGAGGCGGCGCACGATGAAAAAATGGAGCGTCTTTCAGATGTCGCTGGTCCCGGAATACCGCTATGATCTGGTCGCCGTATTTTTGCTCGTCACGCATGTGATTTATCGGTTATATGAGGGAATGGGGCTGGGGATGCCCCTTACTCCCTGGGAAGCGATCTGGTATTTGAGCGGGACGATCCTCCTGGGGCTGCCGGCCTTTGATCTGCGTAAGCGGCTGCAGCCCGGCGGGCAGGATTGGGGCACGAAGGACCCGGGCCGGCTGAATGAGTTGAAACGCCCCTATGCGGCCCAGTATACGTGCGGCTGGCGATCCTGGCGGCCGCGCTGCTCTATCTGGTGAGCGTGGTGATTTTTCAAATCCGTGTGCATCAGGTCATGCAGCAGTATCCCGGCTGACGCAAAAAGCCGCAGGGCACGGAGCGGTCCGTGCCCCTTTTGCATCTGTTGACAGGAAAAACGCAAAAATGCTATAATAAGCGCAATCAAAACGAAGCTGGAGGATATTGTATGGATCTGACAATCGCCTTGGAAAAACTGGACGAGCTGCAAAAGAAAATGTACGCCTACGGCGCGGCAAACAGCGCCCTCTATCTGGACAGCGTGACGGTGGCGCCCAAGGACACCTCCGAGGGCCGCGGTGTGGCCATGGGCATTTTGGCGGGAGAGGAGCACAAGCTGTTCGCCTCCCCCGAGACCGGCGAGCTGCTGGACTGCCTGGAAAGCAACCGGGACAAGCTGGACGCCCGTCAGGCGCGCCAGACCGAGCTGCTGCGCCGCAGCTATACCCAGCTTTCCCGCATCCCCGCCGACGAATATATGGAATACGCCATGCTGACCAACGAGGCCAGCGACGTGTGGCACCGGGCCAAGGAGCAGAATGATTTCGAACTCTTCCGCCCCGTGCTGGAAAAGCTGGTGGCCTTTAACCGGAAATTCGCCGGCTATTACGACAGCACCAAGGCCCCCTACGACGCGCTGCTCAACGAATACGAGCGGGGCATGACCATGGAAAAGCTGGACGCCTTTTTCGCCGCCCTGCGGGAAAAGATCGTCCCTGTGATCCGCGCCGTCGGAGAAAAGCCCCAGATCGACGACGGCTTTTTGCACAAGCATTATCCCGTGGAGATCCAGCGGAAATTTTCCGATTATCTGATGGAGGTCATGGGACTGGACCGCGCCCATTGCGGCATCGGCGAGACCGAGCATCCCTTCACCCTCAATTTCAACAGTCAGGACGTGCGCATCACCACTCATTATGTGGAAGACAGCCTGGCCGAGTCCATGTATTCCGTCGTTCACGAGGGCGGCCATGCGCTGTATGAGCGTGGCGTCGACCCGCAGAACGACTATACCGTTTTGGCGGGCGGCGTCTCTATGGGCATCCACGAGAGCCAGTCCCGCTTTTACGAGAATCTCATCGGCCGCTCCCGCCCCTTTGTTCACGCCATCTTCCCCCGGATCCGGGCGTTTTTCCCCGAACAGCTCAAGGACGTGGACGCCGAGATGTTTTACCGCGCCGTCAACAAGGCCCAGCCCTCTCTCATCCGCACCGAGGCCGACGAGCTGACCTACAGCCTGCATATCATGGTCCGATATGAGATCGAAAAGCAGCTCATCGGCGGCACACTTGCGGTGGGAGACATCCCCGCCGAGTGGAACCGGCTGTATAAAGAGTATCTTGGCATCGACGTCCCCGACGACAAGCGCGGCTGCCTGCAGGACAGCCACTGGTCGGGCGGCTCCTTCGGATATTTCCCCTCTTACGCCCTGGGCAGCGCTTACGGCGCCCAGATGCTGCGGAACATGGAGAAGGATGTGGACGTTTGGGGCAGCGTGGGCAAGGGCGATCTTTCGCCCGTCACCGCATGGCTGCGGGAAAAGGTACATCAATACGGCTCGCTGCTGGAGCCCGCCCAGATCGTGGAAAACGCCTGCGGCGTCTTTGATCCCACGGTTTACACCGATTATCTCACGGAAAAATACTCCGAGCTTTACGGCCTGTAAAAAGCATAAAAAGGCTGCCACCTCGTGGCAGCCTTTTTCAGATCATTGGGCGCATCTTTGGCGCAACCGGTCGGGCCCATTGTGCCAAAGAGCATCCGCAAGGGCCGGCAGACTTTTCAGTCCTGCAAAACCGGCCGTTTGTCGAAAATGTGCGATTTCCGCTTGCGCCTGAGAAAAAACGTGCTACAATAAAATCATAAAATCTGTTTACGGAGGGAAACAGCCATGTATTGTCCGAATTGCGGAAAAGAGATCCCGGACGGCAGCCTGACCTGTCCGGCGTG
>JAFOPS010000126.1 GCA_017394205.1 Clostridia bacterium
GACAACGATCTTCACCCCTTCTTCGGGCGCCTTGACGATGCGTCCCATGTGGTAGGCGTCTTCGCCGTGTGCCTTCAGGATGTCCAGCGCTTTGCCGCTGTCTTCCGCTGCGACGACGATGCTCATGCCGACGCCCATATTGAAGGTATTGAACATGTCGCGTTCGTCGATGCCGCCGGTCTTTGCGATCAGGTCGAAGATGGGCAGGACTTTGACGCTCGCTTTCTCGATATCCGCGCACAGGCCGTCGGGAATGCTTCTGGGGATGTTCTCGTAGAAGCCGCCGCCGGTGATATGGGAGATACCCTTGACCTTGACTTCTCTCAGCAGCGCCAGCACGGGCTTTACATAGATGCGGGTGGGCGTGAGCAGCGTCTCGCCCAGGGATTTGCCGCCGAGCGCTTCGACGGGCGCGGTAAGATCGGTGTGTTCCACGTCGAAAACCTTGCGCACCAGAGAAAAGCCGTTGGAGTGAACGCCGCTTGACGGCAGGGCGATGACGACGTCTCCGGGCTCCGTCTCGGCGTTGTTCAGAATGCGGTCCCTGTCCACCACGCCGGTGGAATAGCCCGCGAGATCGTATTCGTTTTCGGGATAAAAGCCGGGCATCTCGGCGGTCTCGCCGCCGATCAGCGCGCAGCCCGCCTGCACGCAGCCGTCGCAGACGCCCTTGACGATCTGCTCGATGCGCTCCGGAACGTTCTTTCCGCAGGCGATATAGTCCAGAAAGAACAGCGGCTTTGCCCCGCAGCAGATGATATCGTTGACGCACATCGCAACGCAGTCGACGCCGACCGTGTCGTGCTTGTCCATCAGAAAGGCAAGCTTCAGCTTGGTTCCGACGCCGTCGGTGCCGGAGACCAGGACCGGGCGGCGGATCCCTGTAAGATCCAGTTCAAACAGTCCGCCGAAGCCGCCCACGTCGGAGCAGACGCCCGGCGTGACCGTTCTGGCGATATGCCGCTTCATCAGTTCCACGGCGCGGTAACCGGCTGTGATGTCCACCCCGGCAGCCGCGTATGCTTCAGATTTGGAAAACTCGTTCATGCTTTATTCCTTTCCGTTCCAGCAGTAGGTGCAAAGCTCGCATTCGGGCAGACCAATCGCTTCGATCACGCCATCCAGCGACTGAAACTCCAGCGAGGAGAAATGGAAACGCTCGCAGATATTGGCGCGGAGCTTTTTGCCGCGCTCGGTGCTGCCGTCGGCGTATTCCGAAAGGAAGCGGAAACCCTCTTCGCCTTCCAGCTCCAGGATCACCCTGCGGGCAATGAGCTCCAGATCCGACGTCGCCCGGGAGAAGTTCAGATACTTGCAGCCGAACATGATCGGCGGGCAGGCAGAACGCATATGGACGGACCTGGCACCGTTTTCATAGAGAAACTCGACGGTCTCCCTCAGCTGTGTGCCGCGGACGATGGAATCGTCCACAAAGAGCAGGTCCTTGTCCCGGATCAGCTCCGTCACCGGGATCTGCTTCATCTTGGCAATGGTTTCCCGGTCGACCTGTGCGGGCGGCATAAAGCTACGCGCCCAGGTCGGCGTGTACTTGATGAACGCGCGCGCAAAGTGCTTGCCGCTCTCGTTGGCGTAGCCGATGGCGTGGGGCGTTCCCGAGTCCGGCACGCCGCTGACGAAGTCGATGTCCTGGGCCACGCCGTTCTCCCTGTCCGTCCTCGCCAGGATATGGCCGTTCCGGCCCCGCATGACCTCCACGTTGACCCCCTCGTAGTTGGAGTTGGGGTAGCCGTAGTAGGTCCAGAGGAAGGCGCAGATCTTCATGTCCTTCCCCGCCGGGGCGATGGTCTCGCAGCCGGCGGAGGTGATGCGCACGATCTCCCCAGGGCCCAGCTCATACTCGTCCCGGTAGTCCAGCTTGTGATAGGCAAAGGACTCGAAGGAGACGCAGCAGCCCTCCTCGTTCTTGCCCACCAGCACCGGCAGACGCCCGCAGAGGTCCCGGGCGGCGATGATCTCGTCCGGCCCGGTCATGAGCAGGATGCTCATGCTTCCGTCGATCAGCTCCTGGGCGTTGCGGATGCCGTCCACCAGGTTCTCCTTCTGGTTGATCAGGGCGGCCACCATCTCCGTGGTGTTCACCTTGCCGGAGCTCATGGCCATGAACTGATGGCCGTGGTCGGAGAAATACTTGGCGATCAGCTCCTCGGCGTTGTTGATGATGCCCACGGTGGTGATGGCGTAGAGCCCAAGGTGGGACCGGACCATGAGAGGCTGGGGATCCGTGTCGCTGATGCAGCCGAAGCCGCAGCAGCCGCTGAAGGAGCTGAGGTCGTCTTCAAATTTGGTGCGGAAGGGCGTGTTGGAAATGGAATGGATCTGCCGTTTGCAGCCCGTGTCCCGGTTCCAGATGGCCATACCGGCATTCCGGGTGCCCAGGTGGCTGTGGTAGTCCGTCCCGAAGAACACATCCAGCACCACATCGCGGTTCGAGACCGCCCCGAAGAATCCGCCCATCAGGCGAAGAAGAGCTTGGACAGGGTCATGGGATCGATATACTCGCCGTCCTTGTAGACCCGCATGTTGCCGGAGGCGATCTCGTCGATGAGCATCACC
>JAFOPS010000127.1 GCA_017394205.1 Clostridia bacterium
CGGATCAGCGACATCAGCCGGGTCTCGGCACTGTGCTTCACAAACCAGCTCACGCCCTCTTCCTTCCACGTTCCGGTTTCCACCAGAAAGTCGCGGATGGCCTCCTCCTCGGTACGGGGGCGGTCCATCATCCGCAAAAACCGGTCGTACAGCTCCAGCTCCACCCGCACGTTTTCGTCCACCATCAGCGCCAGCGCCTCCAGCGGCGCCGCGCCCTTGTGGGCCGTGACGTAAAAGGGATACTGGGTCTCACGGATGCGCTCCATGCTCTCGATGGCCTGATCCGCGTCTTCCATATAGGGCAGCTTGGCCTGCCGCACCCGGGGTACCGACATCATGGCGTCGCCCAGACAGCACACGCCGTCGGGCGTGACCACCGCGATGTGCCCGAAGGAATGGCCAGGCGTCTGCAAAATGCGGAACGGGGCGCCGTCCACCGTGACCTCCTCCTGCTCGCTGTTCAGCCAGGTGACGGGATACACGGGGCGGATCTCCGTCCATTGCGGATATTGCCGCGTCGTTTCCAGCATATCGAACATGGCCTTTGCCGAGCCGCGCTCGGCCTCGTGTGCAAAGATCTCCGTGCCGTATCGCTCCACCAGCGCGGGATTGTTGGAAATATGGTCGGGATGCAGGTGGGTGCAGAACACCGCCCGCGCCGCCAGGCCTTCCCGCTCCAGCAGCTCCAGCAGCTCCGGGCGAGGATAGTCGCCAGAATCGACGAGCACCGCCTGTCCCTGCGACAGCCGATAGATCGTCACGGTGGAAAAGGGCATTTCGATGATCCCGGTCTTTCCGTAAATCGGGGTGATTTCCATATCGTTTCCGCGAAGGGCCTTCCTTTCTCAGTCGTTCAGCAGCTCCAGCATCACATCCACCGCCACGGGGATGCAGGCGTCGGGAAAATCCAGCCCCACAGTGTGATAGGGGCAGCAATCCTCGCCGGAGCCGATCTCAAAATACGCGCCGGGGGTCAGCCGGGTATAGTGCCCGAAATCCTCCGAGCCGCGATAAGGCTCGGCCAGCTCCCGGACGGGAACGCCCAGCTTTGCACAGGCGGCGCGGATCTTTTCCACGCTCCCGGCGTGGCATCGGGTCACGGGAAAATCGTCGCAATAGGAGAAGCGGATCTTCAGTCCGTGCCTGTCCGCACCCTGCTTCGCCGCCGCCTCCAGCGCCGCCTGAAGCCGCTCCAGATCCTCCTGGACCGCGGCGCGGATGGTGAGCAGCAGCCGGCCCGCGTGGGCCTGGGTGCCGAAGGCCGGCTCGCCGGCAGCCACCTGGATCACGGTGGCCATGGTCAGCCCCCGTCTGTCGGGCAGGTCGGTCAGCCCGGGCAGCGCCAGCAGCAGTTCCGCCATGGCAAAGGCGGGATTTTTCCCGTTTTCGGGATAGGCCGCGTGGGACGCGACCCCTTCATATTCGATGATCATCCCCCGGGAGGCGCAGTACAGCGTCCCCTCCCGCAGCAGCACCGTTCCCAGCGGCTCGCCCGGCCGGTGGTGCCAGGCAAAGATCTCGCCGATGGGCTCTTCCTTCAGCAGGGCGGCGCAGACAGGCGCGCCGTCGCCGGTCTCTTCGGCGTGCTGGAATAAAAAGCAGACGTTTTTATTCGCGCCGTGCCGGTCTACCTCCAGCGCCAGCGCCGTCAGAGCCGCCATATGTCCGTCGTGGCCGCACTTGTGCCCCACGCCGGGGACGGTGGAAACGTAGGGGCGGTCGATCCGGTCTTCGATGGGAAGGCCGTCCATCTCGGTACGGAAGGCCACCCAGGGCAGATCCCGCCCCGCCGTGTATTTAGCGTAAAACCACTGGCCCCGATCCACGATCTCCAGCTTCGTGCGCTCCCGCAGCAGCTCCATGAGATAGTGCCGGGTCCAAAGCTCCTGATTCGAAAGCTCGGGATGGGCGTGCAGCCTGTGCCGCACGTCCACAGCCAGCTCCAGAATATCCCGATCCATCCGGTCCCTCCTTTTGTCACACGCCGATCTCGCCGTCCAGCGTGATCTCGCCCGCCAGACTGCGCCCGAACCAGGTCCGCACGTTTTCCACGCCCTCGGCCCGGGCCAGCACCCACATCAGCTTGGTGAGCGCCGCCTCCGAGGTCATGTCCTGCGCCGAGATCACGCCCCGCTCCAGCGCCAGCTTGCCCACCTCGTATTTGGAAAGATCGCTCTTTTCATACAGGCATTGGCTGGCCACCACCACGGGGATCTCCCGCTGGCGCAGCTCCAGCAGCTTTTCATAGAGATCCCGGTGGACGTAATGCAGCCCGCCGGCGCCGAAGGCCTCGATGACGATGCCCTTGTAATCGCTTTGCAGCAGCAGATCGAAAATGGCGGGGTCGAGCCCCGGGGTCAGCTTGAGCAAAAACACGTGGGTGCACAGCGCCTCTTCCAGCCGGAAGGGCCCCGCGGGGCGGGGCGGGAGCAGCCTGTCCCGGATCTCCAGCCCGCTGCCGGTGACCTTGGCCACATAGGGATAATTGATGCTCTCAAAAGCGTCGAAGCCCGAGGTGCGCACCTTGACGCCCCGGCAGCCCAGCATCACCTTGCGGTCAAAGGCCAGAAACACGCCCGGCCGCCCGCTGAGAGCCATGGCCGCCGCGCAGCGGAGATTGTCCATGGCGTCGGTGAGCGGATGGACAAAGGGGAGCTGGCTCCCCGTAAACACCACGGGGATGGGAAGCTCCCGCAGCATATAGGTGAGCGCCGACGCGGTATAGGCCATGGTGTCGGTGCCGTGGAGGATCACGATGCCATCGTAATCCGGCACGGCAGCGGCGGTCTCCCGGGCGATCACCTGCCATTCCTCGGGCTGGATGTTGGAGGAATCCAGCGCCAGGATATCCCGGCAGTCGATGCGGCAATCGGTCATGTGATGCAGACTGCCCGCCGCGATCTCGGCGGCGGAATGCTCCGGCGAAAGGCCGTTTTCCGTTGTATCGGAGGCGATGGTGCCCCCTGTGGCAAGGATCAGCAGCTTTTTGTTTCCCATAATCCTTCGTCCTTTCCTTTATGCCCCGTGGGGCGTATGATCGGCAGAAGTGTCTTCCCCGTCGTCTTCCCGCAAAAGCGCCGCGTTGCGGCGCAGGGGCTGCACCCCCCGCCAGACAAATGCCCGTCCGTCGAACTTTCGTCGGAAGGCCCTGTCCCCCAGCGCAAGATCCTCGTCGGTGAGGAGCGGCTCGGGCCGGTGGAATTCCGGCAGCGGCGCCGCTGTCAGGCCCTGGTTTTCCGGGCAGCAGAGCTGACACCGGTCGCAGCCCCAGAGCATCCCGCCCCGGCGCAGCAGGTTTTCCTGCTCCGGCGTCAGCGCGCCCCGCTTCTGCGTCAGCGCAGAAAGGCACTTTTCCGGGTCCACCGCGCCGCCGTGCAGCGCGCCGCCGGGACAGCTCCTTTCGCACAGACCGCAGCCCCGGCAGGACGTGATCTCGCCTCCCGTTGCGGGAAGGGGCGCATTTGTAGCAAGAAAGCCCAGAAAGACATAGCTCCCCGCCGTCCTTGTCAGCAAAAGCCCGTTTTTCCCCAGTTTTCCCACGCCGCAGCGGGCGGCGGCGTAAACCTCGGGAAAGGGAGAACTGTCGGCCCACGGCGTAAAGACCGCCTCCGGGCACAGCGCCTCCAGCGCCTCGGCCACGGGAGCCAGCCGGCGCATGATCGCCCGGTGATAATCCTCGCCCCGGGCATAACGGGAAAACCGGCCTGCCGCCTCGTCGCCCCGGGCATAGGGAAAGGCGGCGCACAAAAGCCGCCGGAGGCCGGGGGTCCGCTCCAGCGCCCTTCCCCGGGCGTCTTCGCTCATGCGGGGCAGCAGCCACGCGCCGTCGGCACAGCCCCAGGCGCAGGCGCCCGCCTGTGTCAGCAGCTCGCCCGACCGCCGCAGGATCCCGTCCAAGGCCGCTTCCCCCTTTCCTCCGCCGTTTGGGGCTTGCAAGCCCCCGAAGCTCTGTGGTAGAATAAAATACTGTGAGGTGATCGTGATGTCCGAACTCGAATCGAAGCGCAGGCCGTCTTACGCCGGGCCGCTGTTTCTGGCGGCCGCCGGCATCCTTTGGAGCACGGCGGGCGTCCTGTCCAAGTTCATCCCCTGGAGCGCCCTCAGCGTGGCCTGCGTCCGCGGGCTCATCGCCGCCGCGATCCAGATGCTGTATTCCCGCACCTTCCGCTTCAAGATCACGTGGCCCATCCTGCTCACGGCGATCTGCTATCTGGGCGAAACCTGTCTGTTCATGTTCGCCAACAAGATGACCTCGGCAGGCTCGGCCATCGTGCTGCAGAACACCTCGCCGCTGTATATCATCCTGATGTCGCTGATCGTGCTCCGGCAAAAGCCCTCGAAGCTGGATCTTTGCGTGGGGGCGGTGATCTTTGCGGGCATCGTGCTCTCCATGATCGACACGCTGCGGGGCGGCGAGCTGCCCGGCACGAATCCCACGCTGGGAAATCTGCTGGCGCTGCTGTCCGGCGTGTTTTACGCGGGCATCTTCTTCACCAGCCGCCTGCCGGGGGCAAATCCCCTGCAGTCCACCATTCTGGGCAACAGCCTTTACGTGCTTTTCATTCCCTTTTTGCTGCGGGATCCCGCCGTCATGCATCCCGCTTCCTCCGGCGTTCCCGCCTGGCAGAGCTGGCTGGCCATTTTCTTCATGGGCGCCTGCCAGCTGGGGCTGTCCTGGATCTGCTTCTCCAAGGGCATCAAGACCACGCCCTCGCTTCAGGCCAGCTTCATCACCATGATCGAGCCGGTGCTCAATCCCATCCTGGCGCTGATCTTTTTGGGCGAAGCCATGGGCCTGCTTTCGGTGATCGGCAGCGTTCTGGTGGTGGCCACCATCGTGGTCCACAACGTGCTCACGGAAAAACAGCAGCAAAAGCAAAAATCCGCGGAAAACGCCTCCTGAATCTGTTCTTTACCGCCGTCCGGCGCGGGACTTGTTCCCGCCCCGGGCGGTTTTTTGTTTGCCGCCGCGATCCGGTCTGCGGTCCGCGGTTTTGGCCGGTTTTCCCGGCACAGAGGCTTTTTTCGCGCCCTTTTCCGGCGGAACGAGACAATGCTTCCCCGTTCCGATCAGGTCCTCCCGCCCCGCCAGGCGCAGAGCCTTGCGCACCAGACCGAAGTTTTTCGGGTCGGCGCTCTGCAAAAGCGCCCGCTGCATGGCCTTGTCCTCCGGCGTCCGCGCCACGAACACCGGGGTCATGTCCCGGGGGTCGAGGCCGGTGTAGTACATGGCGGTGGAAAGGGTGCCGGGGGTGGGATAAAAGTCCTGCACCTGCTCGGGCTTCAGACGGTTTTCCCGCAGATAACAAGCCAGGTCGATGGCCTCCTTCAGCCCGCTGCCCGGATGGGACGACATGAGATAGGGCACCAGATACTGCTCCTTGCCGCAGGCTTCCGAAAGCTCGTAATACTTCCGGCAAAACCGGTCGTACACGTCGGCAAAGGGCTTACCCATATAATGCAGCACCCGGGGGCTAATGTGCTCGGGGGCCACCTTGAGCTGCCCGCTGACGTGGTGCCGCACCAGCTCGCGGAAAAATGAGTCGTCCTTGTCCCTGAGCATATAATCAAAGCGGATGCCGCTGCGGATAAAGACCTTCTTCACCCCGGGCAGCGCCCGCAGCTTCCGCAGCGTTTCCAGATACGACCGCTCGTCGGCGTCCAGATTCGGACAGGGCGTGGGAAACAGACATTGACGGTTGGGGCAGGCGCCGTGCTCCTTCTGCTTTTTGCAGGCGGGATGGTCAAAATTGGCCGTGGGCCCGCCCACGTCGTGGATATAGCCCTTGAAATCCGGGTCGGAGACGATCTTTTCCGCCTCCCGCAGGATCGATTCCCGGCTCCGCGCCGAAACATACCGCCCCTGATGGAGGGCCAGGGCGCAGAAATTGCAGGCGCCGAAGCAGCCCCGGTTGTGGATGATGGAAAAGCGCACCTCTTCGATGGCGGCCACGCCGCCCTGCGCTTCGTAATCGGGATGATACCAGCGGGCATAGGGCAGGTCGAACACCGCGTCCAGCTCCTTGCCCTCCAGCGGCAGCGCCGGAGGATTCTGGATAAGGAAGCGGCTCCCCGTGGGCTGGATGAGCGCCCGGCCCCGCACGTGGTCGTTTTCGTTTTGCTGCAAAAAGGCCGCCTGAGCATAGGCGCGCCTGTCGTCCCGCACCCGCTCAAAGGAGGGCAGGGTCAACGCGTTTTCAAAAGCACACTCGCCGGGATCCTTCGCCAGGAAGCAGGTACCCCGGATATTTTTCATTTCATAGATCTTTTCGCCTTTTTTCAGCCGGAGGGCGATCTCGGTCATGGAGCGCTCGCCCATGCCGTAAGAAAGCAGGTCGGCCCCGCTGTCCTCCAGCACCGACCGGCGCACCGCATCGTCCCAGTAATCATAGTGGGCGAACCGCCGCAAGGACGCCTCGATGCCCCCGATGACGATGGGAATGCCGGGAAACGCCTCCCGTGCCCGGTTGGCGTAAACGATCACCGCCCGGTCGGGCCGTCTGCCCGGCACGCCGCCGGGGGTGTAGGCGTCCCGCGTCCGGCGGCGCTTGGCCACCGAATAGTGGGCCACCATGGAATCGATGTTGCCCGCGTTGATCAGCACGCCGAACCGCGGCCTCCCCATGGCGAGAAAGGCCGCTGTGTCATGCCAGTCGGGCTGGGACAAAACAGCCACGCGAAAGCCCCGCTTTTCCAGCACGCGGGAGATCACCGCCGTCCCGAAGGAGGGGTGATCCACATAGGCGTCGCCCGTGACCAGCAGAAAATCATAATAATACCAGCCCCGCTCCAGCATGTCTTCTCTGGAGACCGGGAGAAAGTCCTCTCTTACGGGCATAACGGCTCCTTCAGCACTCCTTTTTGCGGATCATGCGCTCCTGCCACTCCTGCTTGGTGATGAGCACGGCCCGGGGCTTGCTGCCCTCGTAGGGACCGACGATGCCCCGCTCCTCCATCTCATCCACCAGGCGGGCGGCCCGGGAATAGCCCAGCTTGAGCCGGCGCTGGAGCATGGAGGTTGAGGCCTGTCCGCTCTCGATGACGATCTCCACCGCCTCGTCGAACTTTTCGTCCTCGCCCTCGTCCTCCAGTCCGCCGCCGCCGTTGGCTCCTCCTTCGGCGGCCTTGGCCTGATTCTCGATGTGCTGGATGATGCTGTCGTCATATTCCGCCATGCCGCACTGCTTGACAAAGGCCACCACCTCTTCCACCTCCCGGTCGGAAACGAAGCAGCCCTGCACCCGCTGGGGCTTTTGCAGGCCCAGCGGGAAATAGAGCATATCGCCCTTGCCCAGCAGCTTTTCGGCGCCGAGCTGATCCAGAATGATGCGGGAATCGATGCCGGAAGCCACGGCGAAGGCGATGCGGGAGGGGATGTTGGTCTTCATCAGACCGGTGATCACGTCGGCGGAGGGGCGCTGGGTCGCGATGATCAGATGCATGCCCGCGGCGCGGGCCATCTGGGCCAGACGGATGATCGCCTCCTCCACCTCGGAGCGGGCCACCGCCATCAGGTCGGAAAGCTCGTCGATGACGATGACGATCTGGGGCAGCTTTTCGCCCTCGCCGCCCTCGCCTGCGTTGCGCTCCATCTCGGCGTTATAGCTCTTGAGATCCCGGGCGCCCACCTCGGAAAACAGCTTGTACCGCCGCATCATTTCGGTAACGGCCCAGTTGAGGGCGCCGGCGGCCTTTTTCGGGTCGGTGACCACGGGGATCAGCAGATGGGGGATGCCGTTGTAAACGCCCAGCTCGATCATCTTGGGGTCCACCATGATCAGGCGCACCTCGTCGGGGGTGGCCTTGTACAGGATGCTCATCAAAATGCTGTTGATGCACACCGATTTGCCCGAGCCGGTGGTACCGGCGATGAGCATATGGGGCATTTTGGCGATGTCGCCCACCACGGCCTGTCCGGTGATGTCCTTGCCCACGGCAAAGGCCAGGCGGCTCTTTGCCGTCTGGAAGGCTTGACTGCCGATGATGTCCCGGGCGGTGACGATCTCCTGCACCTCGTTGGGCACCTCGATGCCCACGGCATTTTTGTCGGGGATGGTGGAGACGCGGATGCCGGAGGCGCCCAGCGCCAGCGCGATATCGTCGGCCAGGTTGGCCACCTTGCTGAACTTGATGCCCCGCTGGAGCACCAGCTCATACCGGGTGACGGCAGGGCCCTCGGTGGTGTCGATGACGGTAGCGGAAACGCCGAAGCTCTCCAGCGTGTCCACCAGGCGCTCGGCGCAGCGGCGGATGGCCTCCGCAGAGCCGGCGGGCTTGCCCGAGCCGCTCTTGAGCAGCTTCAGCGGCGGATAGAGATAGATCGGCGTGCTGTCGTCCTTCTCCAGCGCCTTTTCGATCTGCTGGCTGACGGCCGCCGTTTCCTTCGCCACTTCTTTGGGATCCAGCGCCTCTTTCTTTTCCGGCGCGGCAGGCTCCGCAGCGGGGATCTCGGGGGGCTCCGGCTCCTTCACGGCGGGCTCGCGCATGGCGGGCTCCGCGGCGGGGATCTCGGTGGGCGCAGGGCGCTTCTCCCCGGCGGCGGCCCTGGCCTCCTGCTTTTCCTTATGGAAGAGGCCCCTCAGCACCTCGGCGGGGGTGGATACGTTGGGCGGGGCCACCCGGCCGCGGCGGTTGGGATCGGGGGTGCGCTGGCTCACCGGCTCGTCGTCCAGCGCCACGTCGATGCTGGGGCGGCGGTAGCTCTCTTCCCGCAGGCGGATGCGCTCCTCCTGCTGCTGCCGGGCGGCCTTCCGCGCCTCTTCCCGGAAATCAGGCTCCGCCTCGGGCGGGAGCGTGTCCTCGGGGATGGGACGGAGGGCTTTCAGCCCGTCCCAGATCTTTCGCGGCGTGAGCCGCAGGCCGCACAGCACGCACACCGCCAGCAGGAGGCACAGCAGGATGGTGGCGCCCACGGTGGACACCGCCGCCCGCAAAAGCTCGCCCAGTCCGCCGGCCAGGATGCCGCCGGAGGTCAGCCGCTGCCCGTCCGCTCCCATCTGGGAAAGACGGGAGAGCGCGGGATAGTATTCCGGCCCGTTGGCCAGCACGTGGCGCACCGCGCCGAACAGCAGAGGGATGAGCGCCCAGCTCAGGGCCTGCATCCGCACCTTTTTGCGGCGGCGCGCCACGATGAGGATGGCGCAGATCAAAAGCATCAGCGGAAGCACCTCGCCGCCGTAGCCCAAAAGCCAATAGACCGCCGAGCGATAGCCGTCGATCAAAAAGCCCCTGACGTCAAACAGCGACAAAAGGCCCACAAACGCGATCAGCAGCAGTACCGCGCCCAGAACGACCCTGCGCTGGGCAAGCTGCTCGGCCGCCTGCTTCTGGGCGGCGGCGGTCTTTTTCGCGGACGCGGCCCGCTTCTTTCCCGCCGAAGCGCCGCTCTTTTTCTTGCTTTTCTGCGATTTGGTTTGTGCCAAAGCGATTCACCTTCCTCAAAGGATACTCAACAGGATGGCTGCCAGACCGGCGGCCAGACAATAAACGGAAAACCAGCGGAAGCTGTCTTTTTTCATCAGCAGACGGACGGTGAAGATGGCCAGATAGCCGCACACCGCCGCCACCGCGAAGCCCACGGCGCAGGGCAGCAGCATCTCGCCGGAGATGCCCGCCTCCTTCAGGTCGGGGAGCTTGAACACCACCGCGCCCAGCACGGCGGGAATGCTCATCAAAAAGGCAAAGCGGACGGCAAAATCCTTGCGGAACCCGCAGAACAGGCCGCCGCAGATGGTGCTGCCCGAGCGGGACACGCCGGGAAACAGGGCGACCAGCTGCATAAGCCCCACCTTGAACCCGTCGGAATACTTGGCGTCGGCCTCGGTCTTGGTGCCGCCGTTGTGGGCGCTTGCCACCCACAAAAGCACCGCCGTACAGCACAAAAACACGCCCACCAGCAGCGTGCTGGAAAAGGCCTCCTCCACGAAATGCTCCAGCACGGCTCCCAGCGCCAGCGGCACGGTGGCCAGCAGCAGCAGAACGATCAGCCTTCTCGCGGGCTTGTTGCGGATCCGGAAGCCGTCGATGATCCACTTGACGGCTTCTACTGCCAGGGTTTTCACGTCTTCCCAGAAGGCGGCGATCACCGCCGCCAGCGTGCCCAGATGGAGCACAAGATCAAACGCCACCGCGTTCACGGAATACTGCTCGAAATCTACCAGCGCCTGCACCAGCGCCAGATGCCCGGAGGAGGAGATAGGGAGAAATTCCGCCAGCCCCTGCACTGCGCCCAAAAGGATCGCCACCCAAATCGGCATAATCGATTCACCTCAACGATAATCTCGCGGCCGTGCCGCGGCTGTTCTCTGCTAAGATATGCGCCCCGCCGCCCGGTCAGACGGATGGAACCCGCACCAGATATTTTTCCAGCATGGCGCAGGGCTTATAGGATTGCTTGACCCGGCGCAGGCCCGGGTCGCCGGCGTCGTCCTCCCGGTTGATGTATTCCACCCCGGGCCCGGCCGCATAGCGGGAAAACTCCCGCACGATGATCTGATACGCGCCGTGGATCTGCGCCTCGGCCTTTTCGATGTGGACGTAAAGCGTGTCGCCCTGCGTTTCTCCCATGGCCATGGCCACGATCTCGCCGCCGGCGCGGATCGCGCCGCCCAAAAAGCCGTAGGCGCTGTAGTTCGCCAGGACCTCCTCCACCTTGCGCTCGTCCTCCCGGAAGGATTCCTCCGGCTTGTCCCGCTCGCTTTCGTAGCGGAAGAAATACCGCCGTACCTCCTCCAGATTTTCCTTTCCGATGGGCTCGAAGCGCCAGTCGGGAAAGGCGCGGACAAATTGGCTGATCTGATTGCGCTGGCCGCTGTAGTGCCTGCCCCGCAGCTCCTGCAGATCCTGCGCCCGATAAAGATAATCGGCCGAATCTGGCATCGTCTCCGCCGCGGCGCCGGGCCAAAGGGCGAACACGTCGTCCAGATCCTCCCGGGCGGCAAACAGCGTCAGCGGCATGCCCTCGGCCCGGAGCGTCTCCTCCAGCAGCTTAAGGGCGCCGGGGATATCGCCGTCCATGGGGACGGAACAGATCGGGATCCCGCTGCCGGGGATCACCGACCGGAGAAACAGCGTCCCGTTTGCCTCCGCATAGCGGGT
The DNA here is from genome assembly GCA_017394205.1 of Clostridia bacterium. Classification (GTDB taxonomy): domain Bacteria; phylum Bacillota; class Clostridia; order Oscillospirales; family Butyricicoccaceae; genus UBA4644. The sequence goes on from JAFOPS010000127.1 coordinate 11,098, forward strand.
CTGATACAGGTCGCGCCAGAGAAAGGTGCCGCCGACGGTGCTGTCACAAATGCGGCTGGGCTGCTTTACGAAATAGTGGCGCAGAAGCGGGATCGCTTCCAGCGTCAGCGGTTTGAAGGTCAGCATAAAGACCGGAACTCATCCTTTCGACGATCGTCATAGCAATACAGAATAAATTATAGCACAACTTTTTCGTTTTTGCACCTGTTTCCGGCAGATTTCCGTGAAAAAACCCTTGTGGGGCGGAAATCTGAACACTTTATGAAATCTTTCCCGACGCCGATTTTGGGTCTTGCGCCATTTTTCGGGAAATGCTATCATCATCTGTGGAAGAAAACCGCGAAAGGAGGCTCCGCCGTGGCGAAAAAAGACGAAGCCCGCACCCAAACGCTGCTCAAGCTCGGAACGGCGCTTTTTTTGCTGCTGATGGCCGGCATGTGCATCTGGGCCTGGCGGCAGGGCCTTTTGCGGGACGAAGCGCTGCTGCAGGACTTCATCGACGGCAAGGGCGCCTGGGCGCCGCTGATCTTTATCCTGATGCAGATCATGCAGATCCTCATGGCCTTCGTTCCCGGCGGGATCCTGCTCACCGCGGGTGTGATGTGCTTCGGCCCGTGGATCGGGCTGCTGTATAATTTCATCGGGACCCTTTTGGGCTCGTCCATCAATTTCGCCATCGCCAAGCGGTGGGGCCGTCCGCTGGTGCGCCGCCTGATCTCCGAGCAGACCCGCGTCAAATACTTCAAATGGCTGGACGAGAACCAAAAGCGGTTCACCTGGCTGTTCGCCGCAGCCATTCTGCTGCCCTTTTTCCCAGACGACGCCCTGTGCCTGATCGCAGGCCTCACCGAGATGCCCTGGAAGCGGTTTCTGCTCATCCTGCTGCTCAAGCTGCCCACCATCGCGGTCTACAGCATCCTGTATCTTTCGGCCCGCCCGCTGATGGGCGGATGAAACGGCAAAAAGCCCGCCTTCGGGGCGCACTCCGTAAGGAAGGCGCCCCGATGATTTGCTTGCTCTCGCCTACACCTCATCCGACCTCGCTTCGCTCGGCCACCTTCCCCTCAAGGGGAAGGCTTGAGGAGCGCGCCAACCAACGGCTTCCCCTTGAGGGGACGGCGGCACGGCGTCAGCCGTGACGGATGAGGTGCAGACGGGAGCGCGTAAAACCCAGGCGCTTTCTTGCGGAGTGCCGCGCTTCGCGGATTTTCGCCGGACACAGCAAAAAGCCCGCCTTCCGGCGGGCTTTTTGCATTGCGCTGTTTTTTGGGGGAAAAGAGATAAAAAAGGAAAATGAGGGGGTCAAAACGCATTTCACTGTCTGCATGATTATCATACCATAGCCCCCGGAATAATTTGTTGCGGTTTCGTAAACGGTCTCTGAACTTTTTCCGGATATTTTTTTAAGAGAGATCGGCCTCCGTCATGGCCATCAGGGTACACTCCACCGGCAGGTCTGTCCCGTTGCGGCGCACCACGATGACTACTGTGTCACCCACGGCGCAGCGGTCCTTCTCCCGGTTGAGCACGGTATAATTGGTGATGGGCACTCCGTTGAAGGCCAGGATCCAGTCGCCGGCACGGATGCCGGCCCGTTCCGCCGCGCCGTCCTCGGTCACCGAATCCACCTGCACGGCGGGCCATTCGCCGTCGTACTGCGTCACCACCACGCCCAGCCACGGGCGATCCTGCACGAAGCCGTAGCGGATAAGATCCTGCGACACCTCCACTAC
>JAFOPS010000128.1 GCA_017394205.1 Clostridia bacterium
GATGTTGCGGACGCCCACGGCGGAGATCATACCGTAGAGGATAAAGCTGACGCCGCCAACGATAGACGCAGGAATGGAGTTGACCAGTGCGTCAAACTTGGGGCTGAAGGAAAGGATCACCGCATAGATGGCGGCAAGGCGGACTACTCTGGGATCATAGACCTTGTACAGGGCCAAAACGCCGGTATTCTCACCGTAAGTCGTGTTGGCGGGGCCGCCGAACATGCCGGCGAGAGAGGTCGCCAAGCCGTCGCCCAACAGCGTGCGATGCAGACCGGGATCCTCAATGAAGTTCCGGTTGGTGGTGGAGGAAATGGCGGAAACGTCGCCGATGTGTTCCATCATGGCGGCGATGGCGATGGGAGCCATCACCAGGATGGAGGTGATGTCAAACTTGGCAATGACAAACTTCTGCAGACCGATCCAGCTTGCAGCATTGGTGGCGGTAAAGTCCACCTGTCCGAAGATCAGCGCAACGATATAAGAAACCACGACGCCCAGCAGGATGGGAATGATTTTGACCATTCCCTTGCCCCAGATGTTGGCAACAATGATCACGGCGATGGCAACCAGAGCCAGCGCCCAGTTGGTGGAAGCATTGCCGATGGCGGAGCCGGCAAGGTTCAGACCGATCATGATGATCATGGGGCCGGTGACGATGGGCGGGAAATACCGCATAACCTTTTTGGCGCCAACCAGCTTGAACAGCAGCGCGAGGACCAGATAGAGCAGGCCGGCGACTACGACGCCGCCCAAGGCGTAAGCCAGCTTGTCATCGGCGGACATGGAGGCATATTTTCCGGCGTCCAGATTCGCCACGGCCTCAAATCCGCCCAGATAGGCAAAGGAAGAGCCCAGGAATGCGGGGACCTTCATTTTGGTGCACACATGGAACAGCAGCGTGCCAAGTCCGGCAAAAAGCAGCGTGGTCTGGATGCTCAGAGGCAGGCCGTAGCCGGAAACAAGGATCGGTACGAGCACGGTCGCCCCGAACATGGCGAACAGGTGCTGCAGACCGAGCACCAGCATCCGGGGGACGCCAAGCTCTCTTGCGTCATACACGGCTTCGTTGCCCAAGCCTTTTCTTTCTTTCTTCTCGTTCATCTTTATCCTCCCAATCAAAAAAATAATTACGACACAAAAAATCAGCATTTCCGTCGATCAACGATAGAAATGCTGACAAAAGCGTTTATAAAAGAAAGAAAAGCGGGGACGACGACGCCAACAGCAGGATCGTGCTTTTGCCGTGCTTCATGCCCCTCGCCTCCTTCAATTTTCTTTTGTTATCATACAAGATGTTTTTACCGGTTTCAAGGGGTTTCAAAAGAAAAATTCATTTTGGTGAAAAGTGTACAGAATTCCAGAACATGTCGGGAAAACAGCTTGTGCAAGCTGCTATTTTCACGGAAAAGGCCGGTATTTTTCCGCTGTTTTTGACGATTCTCACAAATTGACGGTTCTGCCTGTGCTGTCTTTATGAAGAAATAACCCTTGCATTTTTTCGGGCGGTGTGATATTTTAATCATATTGAATAGCGATGCAATGACGAAGCGAGTACCGCATCCACGAAACGGCCAGAGAATGGCGGTCACCGGCTGAGAGCCGCCTGCGTGACGGTTTGCGGGAAGTTCCCTTCCGAGCACTCGTGTTGAAGGCGTTACGCTGTGTAGGCACGGGCGGCAGCCCCGTTATCGGCAAAGAGTGCCCGGCCATGCCGGGAATGCGGGTGGTACCGCGGAAGCGCAGGCTTTCGTCCCAAAGAAGGACGAAGGCTTTTTCTTTTTATCGGGAGGTCGCAATGGAACAGCTGGCTGACAACATCTTTCGGATCCCGCCGTCGGAGGAGCCCCTTTCGGCCGACGTGGTGATCGTGAATGCGGAAAAGCGTTATTATGTCTTTGACGTGGGAGCCGCTCCGTCTGTGGCAGCCGCGCTCAACGCGCTGGACAAGCCGCTTTGTGTGATCCTGTCGCACTTTCACCCCGACCACACGGCCAACCTGCGGCATATGTCGCCTCAGTCCGTGCATCAGGGAGAATTCACTCTGCAAAAAACAGGGATCGGCACGGCCGTCACAGAGTCTATGGTCCTTCTCGACCGCCCGCTGATCCGGGTTCTGCCCTTTCCCTCTTCCCACGCAAAGGACTCTCTGGCGATGGAGGTAGACGGCACGTATCTCTTCGTCGGCGACGGCATCTACAGCATGATGAAGCAGGGCCGCCCCGCCTATAACGCGGGGACGCTGCAGCAAACCATCCGCACGCTGCGCAGCAGCCCGGCTCGTTTTGTCGGTGTGAGCCATGCCGATCCATTTCTTGTCCCCAAAGAGGCTGTTCTGAAGGAACTGGAAGCGATCTATGCGCTTCGCGATCCGCAAGCACCTTATATCTTCGTATCCGAATAATTTATCAAATAAAGGAGCCGCAATCATGAGAGAAAAACTGCAACAGATCCTCGATCAGGCGCTTAGCGAGATCGGATCTGCCGAAGCAAAGGAAGCGCTGGAGGCCGCGCGCGTTCGCTATCTGGGCAAAAAAGGCGAACTCACCGCCATCCTGCGCGGCATGGGTCAGCTTTCTGCGGAAGAGCGCCCAATCATCGGCCAGGTCGCCAACGAAGTCCGCAGCAAAATCGAAGCCGCAATTGAGGAGGCCGGTCAGCGCGCCGCCGAGTTTGAACTGGAGCGCCGCTTGAAAAAGGAAACGCTGGACGTGACTCTGCCCGGGAAAAAGATCACACTGGGAAAGAAACATCCCCTGACCACCGTTTTGGACGAGGTGATCGACATTTTCACCGGCATGGGATATTCCGTTGCAGAGGGGCCGGAGGTGGAGCTGGTACATTATAACTTTGACATGCTCAACGCGCCGAAGACCCATCCCAGCCGCGAGCCCTCCGATACGTTTTATATCAACGACGACGTGGTTCTCCGCACCCAGACCTCGCCCATTCAGGCCCGCGTCATGGAAAAGACTCAGCCGCCGATCCGCATCATCGCGCCGGGGCGCGTTTTCCGCAACGATGAGTTTGACGCCACCCATTCCCCCATGTTCCATCAGATCGAGGGCCTCGTCATTGACAAAAACATCACCATGGGCGACCTGAAGGGCACGCTGGAGACCTTTGCCAAGACCCTGTACGGCGAAGAAACCTCCATTCGTCTGCGTCCCAGCTACTTCCCCTTTACCGAGCCCTCTGCGGAAATGGATATCAGCTGCTTCAAGTGCCACGGCAAGGGCTGCTCGATGTGCAAAGGCGAGGGTTGGATCGAAGTCCTCGGCTGCGGCATGGTGCACCCCAACGTGCTGCGGGCATGCGGCATCGATCCGGAGATCTACACGGGCTTTGCCTTCGGCGTAGGTCTTGAGCGCATCACCCTGTTCCGCTACAAGATCGACGACCTGCGGCTGCTCTTCGACAACGACGAGCGTTTTCTGAAGCAGTTCTGAGAAGGAGGTACGAATCATGAAATTACCATATAGCTGGCTCAAGGATTTCACCGACGTGGGGATCCATAACGTTTCTGCAAAACAATATGCCGCTGATATGACCATGGCGGGCACCATGGTCGGCAGTTGGGAGAGCCCCGCCGACGAGATCAGAAACGTAGCGGCGGGAAAGATCGTTTCCATGGAGCGTCATCCCGATTCCGATCATATGTGGGTCTGCCGCATCGATGTGGGCAAGGATTCCCCGGTCCAGATCGTTACCGGCGCGTGGAATGTGCATGTTGGCGACATGGTGCCCGTCGCGCTGGATCATTCCACGCTTCCCGGCGGCGTCACCATTGAAAAAGGCAAGCTGCGCGGTGTGGAATCCAACGGCATGCTCTGCTCCCTGAAGGAACTCCGACTGGAGGAGCGCGACATTCCGGACGCGGTCATCGTTCCGGCGGCGCTGTTGGGCGACTATAAACCGCTGGATCCTGCAAAGCCCTCGATCCCGGCGGAAATCAAGCCCGGCGACAAGGTATTCGGCCCCGTAGTCGCCGCAAAAGTATTGTCCGTTGAAACGATGCATTACGGAGCGTTTTCCGTCAAGCTGGACGTCGGCGGCACTTCTGTGGTTACGGAAAGCGTCTGCTCCAATCTGCACGAAAACGATCTTGCCGCGTATAACACAAAATCCGATAAGATCTGCACGCTGGAAGATCTGCACGCCCAGCAGGCAGAGTTTCCTCACTGTATCCGCGACGGCATCCTGATTCTGCCCGAAAGCTATCCCTGCAAGCCCGGCGACGATATTTGCGCCGTACTCGGTCTGGACGAGATCGTCTTTGATTTCGACATTCTGCACAACCGTCCCGACTGTCTGAGCATCATCGGACTGGCCCGGGAAAGTGCCGCGACCTTTGACAAGCCCTTCCGCTTGACAGTCCCCACAGTAAAAGAAACTGTGGATGATATCGGAAACTATCTGTCCGTTGAGATCCGCGACGCAGACCTCTGCCCCCGTTACAGCGCCGCCATGGCAAAAAACATCCGCATCGCACCCTCACCCCGCTGGATGCGCGACCGTCTGCGCGCCGCCGGTATCCGTCCCATCAACAACATCGTGGACATTACAAACTATGTGATGCTGGAATACGGCCAGCCCATGCACGCCTTTGACTACAAGTGCATCGACGGCGGAAAGATCATTGTCCGCCGCACTGCCGAGGGAGAACGCTGCACCACGCTGGATGGCCAGACCCGCAACCTCAGAGCAGACACGCTGGTCATCGCCGACACGAAAAAGGCCGTAGCTATCGCCGGCGTGATGGGCGGAGAAAACAGTGAGATCACCGAAAACACCCAGATGATCGTCTTTGAATCGGCGGTTTTCGATTCCGTGAGCATCCGCACCACCTCCCGCAGGCTCGGCATGCGCACCGAGGCCTCCGGAAGATTTGAGCGCGGCGTCGACCAGGAGGGCTGTGTCACAGCGCTTGAGCGGGCATGCCAACTGGTGGAGGCGCTGGGCGCAGGTCAGATCATCGGCGGCATTGTGGACGCCTATCCCGTCAAAAAACCCGTGCGGGTACTCACACTGCGTCCCGAGCGGGTCAACGCGCTCATCGGCGCCGAAGTGCCCCGTGATTTCATGGTGAAAACGCTGGAAAAGCTGGCTTTTACCGTTGACGGGGACAAGGTCACCGTTCCCTCCTGGCGCGATGATATGGACGGCGAAGCCGATATTGCCGAGGAGGTGGCGCGGTATTACGGCTATGACAAGATCCCCACCACCCTGCTCTCCGGACAGACCACCAAGGGCGGTCTGACAAAACGGCAGCA
>JAFOPS010000129.1 GCA_017394205.1 Clostridia bacterium
ATTGTTTGTTTGAGTCATAGGCAGGCACGAATTGTTGACGTACGTCTAGAGAATACACACAATCAAAGACTTTTGCGATGGAATCATTTCACTTCTCGAACCAACTATTTGTTGACAAAGCAAGCTGCGATCTGTATGATAATATATATAATTGTAGCATTTCTTTACCCATCCGACCACTACCCCCTGATGACGACATTCAAACAGACGATGGAGCCGACATGATCACAAACGACAAAGGGATCGTAGAACTGAAGCACTTTATCCTGCGGGAGATCTGCCGCCTGGCGTGGGAGGATCGGCTGACGCAAGAGGAGACGGAAAAGATTGTCTGCCAGGTTAGCCCGGGACCAAAGCCACAGTACCGTTGCTGTGTCTATAAGGAGCGGGAGATCGTCCGGGGCCGCATTCGCCTCGCCCAAGGTATGAGCCCTGAAGCGGGTTCTCCTACCAAGAACGTGGTGGCCGTCATCCCCGCCGCCTGCGATGATTGTCCCATTCAAGATTATTTCGTCACGGATATCTGCCGCTTCTGCTTGGGCAAGGCCTGCCTGAATTCCTGCCGATTCGGCGCCATCTCCCCCGGCGACGCCAAGATGCGCATCGAACCCAACAAATGCAAGTCCTGCGGTCAATGCGCCAAAGCCTGTCCCTATGGCGCCATCATTCATCAGGAGCGGCCCTGTAAGAAAGCCTGTCCTGTGGGCGCCATCTCCTATGACGCTGCGGGCATCTGCCGGATCGACGAATCCAAGTGCATCCATTGCGGCCACTGCATTCACAACTGTCCCTTCGGGGCCATCGGTTCCAAGATCTATGCCGTCGATGTGATACGGGCCATCCGGGCAGGCAAACGGGTGGTGGCCATGTGCGCCCCGGCTACGGAGGGCCAGTTCGGGAAGGAAGCCAGCATGGCGGCCATCCGCAGCGCCCTGAAAAAGCTGGGATTCGCGGATATGGTGGAGGTGGGCTTGGGCGGGGATATGACCGCCGCCTTTGAAGCGCTGGAATGGATCGAGGCCCGGAAGGAGGGGCGGATCATGACCACCTCCTGCTGTCCGGCTTTCATCTCCCTGTTGCGCCATCACTTCCCCAAGCTTTATGAAAAGAACAAATCCACCACTGTTTCGCCTATGATAGCCGTGTCCCGGTATCTGAAGTATCTGGACCCGGACTGTGTCACCGTATTCATCGGCCCCTGCATCGCCAAGAAGGGGGAAACGCTGAACGAGCTGATTGCGGATCGTGCGGATTACGCCCTGACCTTTGGGGAGATGGTGGCTATGCTGGATTCCCGGGGCGTTGAGATCGAACCGGTGGCGGAAGCGTATCAGGAATCGTCCCTTTTCGGGAAGCGTTTCGCGGGCAGCGGCGGCGTGGCCAGCGCTGTTTTGGAGGTCATGCAGGAGCTGGGGGAGGACACCTCCGACATCCGGCTTACGACTTGCGCCGGAGGCGAGGAATGCAGAAAAGCCATGTTGCTTTTGAATGCGGGTCGTTTGAACACGGATTTCGTGGAGGGGATGATCTGTCCCGGCGGCTGCGTGGGCGGCCCATCCAAGCATCAGGCAGAGAATCTGGTCCTGCGGGCCAGGGAAGACCTTCTCAAGCAGGCGGACGGCAGAAAGATACTGGACAATTTGGAACAGTATCCGATGGGGCGTTTTTCCATGCATCGGGACGGCAGTCTGCCCGAGGAGGTCCCTTCCTTTGTTTCGAAAGAATGAATCTGACGCGGGATGTGTTTCCCGCGTTTTTTTTCAAGCGCGTTGCGCCGAGAAAGATGCTTCGCACCCTATAGACAATACTTGATAAAGGAGGACAAACAATTGGAGATCGTCAAACCGGCCATGGCCGGAACGCTGGAATCCAGCGACGCCCAGATCATGGTGGAGCCCGGTGAAAATGGGATCGAGCTCTTTTTGAAGAGCAGCGTCATGAACCAGTACGGACGGCAGATCAAAGCCACCGTATTGGAAACACTTGAGCGCCTGGGCGTGAAGAACGCCCGCGTCACCGTGGTGGACAAAGGCGCTTTGGACTGCACGCTCAAGGCTCGGGTGGAATGCGCCGTATTCCGCAGCGCCGACGCCTCTGAGAAGGACATTCCCTGGGGAGGTGCTGTCAGATGATCCCGAGACCGAAACCGGAACGTTTCCGGCTGCGCCGCACCATGATGTTCATGAACGCGCAAAAGCCGGGCCTCATCAAGGACGCCTACATCTACGGCTGCGACAGCATCATGCTGGATTTGGAGGACGCGGTGGCGGAGAATCAGAAGGACGCCGCCCGCTTCTCCCTGTATCACGCCCTCAAAACCATCGACTACGGCGGCACCGAGGTCATCGTCCGCATCAACGGCCTGGACACCCCCCACTGGCAGGAGGATATCCGGGTCTGCGTGGCGGGCGGGGCCGACGGCATCCGCATCGCCAAGTGTGAAAGCGCCCAGGATGTGCTGACGGTGGAAAAGGCCGTGGAGGCCGCCGAGGAGGAATTCGGCGTGGAGAAGGGTCGGACGCTCCTGATGGCGGCCCTGGAAAGCCCCAAGGGCATCCTGAACGCCTATGAGATCTGCGCCGCTTCGCCCCGTATGTTCGGCGTGGCCATCTCCGGCGGCGACTTCAGAAAGTGCATGCAGACCAAGCCCCAGCCCGATGGCGTGGATATGCTGGTGGCCCGGGGGCAGATGCTGATCGCGGCCCGCGCGGCCGGCATCCAGTGCTTCGACACCGTGTTCACCAATCTGGACGATCAGGCGGGGTTCGAAGCGGAGGTCCTTCAGAACAAGGCCATGGGCTTTGACGGCAAGAGCCTCATCAACCCCAAACAGATCCGATTCGTCCATGAGGTCTTCGCTCCCACCGAGAAGGAGATTCTCCAGGCGGAGAAGATCGTGCGCGCCTATCGGGAGCAGAGCGCCGCCGGCGTGGGCGTATTCACGGTGGACGGCAAGATGATCGACATCGCCTTCATCCCCGGCGCTGAGAGGACTTTGAAACTGGCCCGTGCGTGCGGCCTTTGGGAGGGGGATCTGGTATGAAGAACGCAGTTGGCAGAGACATTCCCGATTTCCTGCTGCAAAACGGCAGGGAAGTGTATCAGGGCAAAAACTATATGGATGGCAAGTACCTCCAGAAGGCATCCCCCCGCACCCGTCGGTATGAGAAGCCCCAGGAAAGCAAGCTGGTGGATTCCATCGCGGACGCCCTGCGGCAGCTGGGCGCAAAGAGCGGCATGACCTTCTCCTTCCATCACCACCTCCGGGACGGGGACTATGTGGTCAACATGGTCATGAAAGCCGCCATCGAGGAGCTGGGCTTGGAGGATCTGACCATCGCCGCTTCCAGCTTGGGCGCGGCCCACGATCCCATCGCCGATTATATCGAGCAGGGCAAGGTCGTCGGCATCCAGACCAGCGGCATCCGCGGCCGCATGGGCGAGGTGGTGTCCGCCGGCAAGCTGAAGACCCCGGCCATCATCCGCAGCCACGGCGGCCGTCCCCGGGCCATCGAGGCGGGGGAGGTCCATATCGACTTCGCCTTCGTCGCCGCTCCCACCAGCGATTGCGTGGGCAACTGCCGGGGCATCGGCGGCAAATCCAACTGCGGCTCCATGGGCTACGCCATGACCGACGCCAAATACGCCGATCATGTGGTGGTCGTCACCGACTGTCTGGTGGATTTTCCCAACATGCCTGCCAGCGTGGAGGCCATCGACGTGGACGCCGTGGTGGTGGTGGATTCCATCGGCAACCCCAAGAAGATCGCTTCCGCCGCCGCCCGCATCTCCCAGAATCCCCGGGACCTGATGATGGCGGAGAACGTGGCCAAGGTTATCGCCTCCACACCCTATTTCAAGGAGGGTTTCTCCTTCCAGACCGGCGTAGGCGGCCCGTCCCTCGCCGCCAATTTGTTCCTGGAAAAGTTCATGGACGAGCGGGGCATCAAGATGGGCTGGGCCATCGGCGGCATCTGCGGCCCCATGGTGGAGCTGCTGAAGAAGGGCAAGGTGGGCAAGGTCATCGACGTGCAGGACTTCGACCTGGACGCCGTCAACAGCATCCACCGCACCCCCAACCACTTTGAGATGTCCGCCTCCCAGTACGCCAACC
>JAFOPS010000130.1 GCA_017394205.1 Clostridia bacterium
AGTTGGTAGAGCACCTGACTCTTAATCAGGGTGTCCAGGGTTCGAGTCCCTGAAGGTGTACCATCGCAATAAGGCGGGGACGCCCGTTTTATATAGTGAGAAGAATGGCCCGTTGGTCAAGCGGTTAAGACGGCGGCCTCTCACGCCGCAAACGTGGGTTCGATTCCCGCACGGGTCACCATTTTTCCCACAATTGAATAGTAGGTGTTGATTACGGTGAGGGTCCACCCGTTCCCATTTCGAACACGGTAGTTAAGCTCACATGTGCTGACAATACTTGGCTGGCGACGGCCCGGGAAGATAAGTAACGCCTACACAAAAGCGACAAGCGAAAGCTTGCCGCTTTTGTTATTTGCCGTATCAAGAGCCGTTTTGCGGAAAAGAGGGAGCGCATGACAGGAAACAAAGCATTTGAAGCAGCGGGACGGGAAGCCTTTTGGAGTATTTTGGAGCAGATGACGGAACGCTGCGAGATCGTGATCGACCGGCCGAAGGGTTCGCGCCATCCGGTCTGGAAAGACCTCGTGTATCCCCTGGATTACGGTTATCTGGCTGGGACAGCCTCCATGGACGGCGAGGGGATCGACGTTTGGGTCGGAACTGCGCGGGAGAAGCGTCTTCGCGGCGTGATCTGCACGGCGGATGCGCTGAAGCGGGACAGCGAGATCAAGCTCCTGTTTGCCTGTACGGACGAAGAGCTGGAGCAAATCTGTCGATTTACCAACGCACGGGACGGGCTCAAGGGGATCCTGGTCCTGCGGGAGCCCGACGCCGCGGCGTCTGCATGCTGACGTGAAAAAATCAGAAAAGATTCATGAACGGACCCCGCTGCGCTCTTGCGCAGCGGGGATAAATCTGTTACAATATAAGTTGACTTATTATGGATGGGTGCGCGCCGACGGCCCAATGATTTTGGAGCGATGAACATGGAAACCTTTGAAATACCGATCCTGGAAGCGGGCGTCAGCCAGCTTTATCTCAATCAGCGCAAGCTGGAAGCCGTGAAAAACCGTTCTTTGGAAGAGGGGTTTGACGGCTACGGGCCGCTGCCCGTCTATGATTTCGGCGACGGACGGCCCACCCTCACCGACGGGCATCATCGCGCCTTTGCCACCTGGCAGCTGGGCCGGCCTACGCTGACGGTGTATTGGGACACCGACCCCAACGTCACCTCCAAGCTGAGTCAGAAGATCTACCGCATGGCGCTGGAATGGTGCCGGAATGCAGGCGTCACCGATCTTTCCAAGCTGCAGGGCAGAGTTTTGCAGCCTGCGGCTTACGAGCTTTTTTGGCTGGAGCGGTGCCGCAGAGGCCATCAGATGCAGCTGATCCGCGACAGACAGGCGCTGGAAAAGGCGGCCGCGCTGGCCCCCGAAATGCGTCTTTACGGCGCGGAGCGGGACCTGAGCGCCTTTTACTTTGAAGACGCCCAGGGGAAACCCTATAAGTATTACGACGGAGAGCTGAAGCCCGAGCGGGGCGACACTCTGTAAACAGGAAAGGAGCGCGGGATGAGCGGAATTTCCCGGAAAGAGCTGCTGGCCAAAGACCCCGTTTTGCCCCGCGTGGCCGCGGGGGACGAGGTGGTGTGGATCAACCCCAGACGCCGCCCGGCGGCCGAGGCGCTGGCGTCACTGCCCCTTGGGATGGAGGACATTTTGGACGCCGAAGCGCGTTTGGCGCGGTTCGCGCCCTTTATCCGGCTGCGGTTTCCGGAAACGGAGCCGACCCACGGTCTGATCGAATCGCCGCTGACGCCCATCCCCGACATGAAGGCGGCGCTGGAGGCGCGCCACGGGATCGCCATCCCGGAAACACTGCTGCTCAAGCAGGACAGTCATCTGGCCATTGCCGGCTCGGTAAAGGCCCGCGGCGGCATTTACGAGGTGCTCAAGCACACCGAGGAGCTTGCTCTGCGGCACGGGCTGATCACGCTGACGGACGATTATGCCGGGCTGGCTTCGCCCGAGGCCCGGGCGTTCTTCTCCCGGTTCACCGTGCAGGTGGGCTCCACCGGGAATCTGGGACTGAGCATCGGCATCGCCTCGGCGGCGGTGGGATATCGGGTGATCGTGCATATGAGCGCCGACGCCCGCCGGTGGAAAAAAGACCTTCTGCGGCAGCACGGCGTGACTGTGATGGAATATGAAGCGGACTACGGCGAGGCCGTCAGACAGGGCCGCGCCCGCTCGGATGCCGACCCCGACAGCTATTTTATCGACGATGAAAACTCAAAGGATCTCTTTTTGGGCTATGCCGTGGCGGCGCTGCGGCTGAAAAACCAGCTTGCGGAGCGGCACATCGCCGTGGACGAAGACCATCCGCTGATCGTCACCGTCCCCTGCGGAGTGGGCGGCGCACCGGGGGGCATCACCTTCGGCCTCAAGCAGGTCTTCGGCGACCGGGTGCATTGCTTCTTCGCCGAGCCCACCCAGGCGCCCTGCATGCTGGCGGGCATGGCCACCGGGCTGCACAGCGCCGTCTGCGTACAGGATCTGGGGCTCAGCGGCGTCACCGAGGCCGACGGCCTTGCGGTGGGCCGGCCCTCGGGCTTTGTGGGCGGCATGATGGAGCCGCTGCTTTCCGGCGAGGTCACGGTGCGCGACGGGCAGCTGTATGACTGGATGCGCCTGCTGGAGGGCAGCGAGGGCATCTTTCTGGAGCCCAGCGCCTGCGCCGCCTTTCGCGGCGTGACGGCGCTCTGGCAATCGGAGCCGGGAAAAGCGTATTTGGAGCAGACCGGCCTGAATGACCGCATGTCACAGGCGACCCACATCGCATGGGCCACCGGCGGCGCGCTGGTGCCCGAGGCCGAGCGGGAGAAATACCGCGTTTCGTATCTGTAAACCGCGCCAAGCAAAGGAGCAGCCGTTATGACCGAAAAACAGCCGGCGGACAGCCGGAAACAGATCGTTCCTCTGCCTTCGGAGGAGCTGGAAGAGGCGCTGGCCCTGGTGTGGGAGGTCTTTTCCGATTTTGAATCCCGGGATCTTCCCCAGGAGGCGCTGGACGAGTTTTGGGACCGGATCGATTACGAATATATGCTCCATCGCATGGGCGACGGCGAGCTGCGCTTTTGGGGCGCTTACGACGGCGGCAAGCTGGTGGGCGTGTGCGCCGTGCGGGATCTGCGCCGCATCGAGCTTTTGTATGTGGACGGCGAGTATCACCGCCAGGGCGTGGCAACCAATCTGCTGAAGCACGCCCTCATCGACTGCCGCGCGCTGGACGACAGCATCACCCGCATCACCGTCAACGCGACCCCCTATTCCCGGGGCTTTTTCCTGAAGCAGGGCTTTCGCGCCGTGGCGCCGGAGCACACCGAGGACGGCCTGACGCTGATCCCTATGGCGCTGGAAGCCAAATGATTTGAAACACGATTTTCTTTCCATAGATTCTCTATTTGACAGACGGGAGGCTTTTTTATGGCGAACAATCGGTCGGGTAGCGGAAAGATGCCCACATGGCTGATCATTCTGGGATTTTTCTGGGGCTTTTGGCCCGGTCTGATCTTCCTGGGGATCCGTATCGTCCAGGAGATCAGCCTGCAAAACAACGGCGCTGCGCGCCGTACGGACCGGGAGTGGGAGCAGCAGGCCCGGGAGGCGTCCCGGTGGAGCAGTCAGCGCACCTATCAGTCTCGCACCTATCAGCCGCCTCAGGCGCAGTATACCTCCCAACGAATCGGCCAGTATCAGCGGCCGCAGCAGAATCAGCAGGTGCAGGGCGAGCAGAACGCCGACGGCACCTATCACTATACCTATCGCGAGGTGCAGGATCCCCGGATGGAAAACCGGCAGACCGTCCGGCAGGAGGCCCGTCAGCAGGCCCAGCAAAACCGGCAGACCGAGGCGGTCAAGCGGTCGCTGTTGGACAATGCGAAGCTTTCCGCCAGCATCGGCAAGGGGCTTAAGATCGCCGGAAACATCGTTTTAGGGACGGGCGCGGTCATCGCGCTCATTGTGCTGCTGGGGACCCTTGCCGGCGGTGACTTCTGGGACGGTATTATGGGCTCCACCATCACCGCGCTGACCATCGCAGGCCCCGGCGCGGTCATGAGCATCTTGGGCAGCCGCAAGCACGACCGGGTCATGCGCTGCCGTACCTATGCCGCCATGATTGGCGACCAGCGGTCGGTGGACATCGACGATCTGGCCGCCGCCATCCCCACCAGCTATAAGAAGTGCTGCGAGGATCTGAACTGGATGCTGGGCGAGGGCCTGCTCAAGGGCATGTATGTAGACAGTGTCAACCGTGTCCTCACCTATCCCGACGCCAAAAAAGCCCGGCGCAGGGCCGGCAGCGTTTCTGCGGCCGGCGAGGAGACCACCGTGAACAGCGAGACCGGGGAAAAGCTCTATCCCGAAGAGCGCCGCATCCGCGCGCTCAATGAAAAGATCGCCGACGAGCGGGTGTCTCAGCGGCTGGACCGGCTGGAGGAGCTCACCCACAAGATCCTGGCCTATGCCGACGCTCATCCCGAAAAGGAAGACAGCCTGCGGCAGTTCCGCAACCATTATCTGCCCAAGACCTTCAACATTCTGGAGTCTTATGCCCGCATGGAGCGCACCGGCGTCGACGGCGGAAACATCTCCTCCGCCATGAAGGACGTGGAGGAAATCATGGATAAGCTGGTGTCCGGCTTTGAAAAGCAGCTTGACGTGCTTTACGAAAACGAGGCCATGGACGTTTCCACCGACATCAGCGTGTTGGAAAACATGATGAGCATGGAGGGCCTTTCCGATCTGGATCCCTTCGGTTCGCTGAAAAAGGACAACGACCTGCTGACCAAATAACGCGCCGCTCCGCTGCGGGCGGCTGATCCGACAGGGGGGGGTGACGACCCTTGAAAAAGATCCAATACAATTCTCCCGTGATCCTGACCTATGTGCTGCTTTGTCTGGGGGCGCTGATCCTCTCGATTCTGACGGCGGGCCGCAGCAATCGGCTGCTGTTCTGCGTTTATCGCAGCTCGCTGGCCGATCCGCTGACCTATGTGCGCCTGTTCGGGCACGTTCTGGGACATTCCGGCTGGCAGCACTTTTTCAACAATGCCCTGTATCTTCTGATCGTCGGCCCCGCCGTGGAAGAGCGCTACGGCAGCCGCAATCTGCTTGTGGCCATGCTGGTGACGGCCTTCGTTTCCGGCGCGGTGCATTGCGTGCTGTCGCCGGGCGCCGGGCTTCTCGGCGCTTCCGGCATCGTATTCATGCTGATTTTTCTCGCGTCACTCTCCGGCATGAAAAACGGATGCATCCCGCTGACGCTGATTTTGGTGGCTGTTTTGTATTTGGGGCAGGAGGTTTACGGCGCCCTGTTCCTGAATGACGGCGTTTCCCATCTGGGACACATCATCGGCGGCGTCTGCGGCACGGTGCTGGGCTTCGGCATGCGGAAAAGCGGACGCAAATAAAAGGATCCCGTCCCATGGGGCGGGCCTTCTTTTTAGAAAAAACGACGGGCTTTGCCCGGTGAAGAGGATCGATATGGCAAAGCAACTGGATCTGTTGGATAAAAGCATCCCGCCCTGGAAAATGATCGTGCTGCTGGCGTGGCCCACGGTGGTGGAGCAGCTTTTGCAGACGGCGGTGAATTATGTGGACACGGCGATGGTGGGATCCATCGGCACCAGCGCCACGGCTGCCGTCAGCGTTTGCAGCCCCGCCATCTGGCTGCTGATGGGGCTCACGGCAGGCGCCGCCGTGGGATATTCCGTGATCGTCGCCCGCCGCATCGGCGAGGGCCGGACGGAAGACGCTCGCGAGACCATCCGGCAGTCGGTGCTGGCTGCCGGCGTGATCGGGTTGGCGCTGACCCTTGCGGTGGAGCTGGTGATCGCGCCCAACCTGCCTTATTGGATGAAGACCGAGGAGGCGGTGGCGCGGCAGGCTGTGGGCTATTTCCGCATCGTGGGCGCGGCAAACGTGTTTCAGGCGGCTTTGATGATCTTTTCCCGCATCCTGCGGTGCGTGGGCGACGCAAAAACGCCGCTGAAGTTCAACATCCTCACCAACGTGATCAATGTGGTGGGCAATTATATGCTGATCTATCCCTCCCGCCAGGTGAGCATCGGCGGCTGGAGCTTTACCCTCCACCGGGCGGGGATGGGGGTAGCTGGCGCGGCTCTTGCTACCGCCGCCGCCACTGCCTTTTCCGGCGGCGCGCTGCTGCTGGTGCTCTTTTACCGCAAAGCGCCCACTCAGATCCATCTGGGCGAGAGCTTCCGCCCCAACAAAGAGATCATCCGTCAGGCGGTACGGCTGGGGCTGCCCTCGTTCTTTGAACGGGCCACCATCTCCGTGGGGCAGGTGATCAGCACCTTTTTGATCAGCGGTCTGGGCACGGTGGCGTTGGCGGCGCATCAGCTTTCCAACTCGGCGGAATCCATCTGCTATATGCCCGCCTTCGGCGTTTCCATCGCCGCCACCACGCTGGTGGCGCAGCATCTGGGCGCGGGGGAAAAGGAGCGGGCTTATCAATACGGCCGCCTGTGTGCCATGATCGGCATGGGCATCATGGTAGTCACCGGCGGGACGCTGTTCGCACTGGCGCCCCGGCTGATCCGGCTGTTTACCCGGGATGCCGCCGTCATCGCGCTGGGGTCGAAGGTGCTGCGCATCCAGGCGCTGGCCGAGCCCCTGGTGGGCGCGGGCAACGTGCTCAGCGGCGTGTTCAGCGGCGCGGGCGACACCCGCTGGCCCTTCTTTGTGTCGGTGATCGGCATGTGGCTCATCCGTTTGCCGCTGGCGGCGATCCTGATCTTCGGGTTCCATTGGGACCTCACCGCCGTCTGGCTGGGCATGGCGCTGGATTGGGCGGCCCGGGGCTCGATCTGTCTGATCCACTTCTTCCGCCGCCGGTGGCTGAACGCCTGGGAGCTGCGGGAGCGGAAAGCAATCTGAAAACAGGAGGGTTCACCCATGGTACAGGCCATCATTTTCGCCCTTTGCGCGCTGGTTTTCGGCGCGATCGGGATCACCGATCTGAACATGGGGAAGACCGTTTTCGGCGTGGCGTTTTTGTGCTGCGCTGCGGCCTATGCAGTCATCGCCGTCATCAACGCAAGGCGGTATTTTTCCGAAAAGAAGAAGTAAATAAGCAAAGAAACCGCGGCCGAAGGGAAAATCCCTTTCGGCCGCGGTTTTTTATGCAAAGAATCACAGATACTGCTTCAAAAGCTCCGCCTTGTCGCACCGCTCCCAGCTCAGATCCAGATCGGGGCGGCCCATGTGACCGTAGGCGGCCACCTGCTGATAGATGGGCGCGCGCAGACCGAGCTGATCGATCATGGCGGCGGGGCGCATGTCAAAATGCTCCCGGACGATGGCAGCGAGGCGCTCGTCGCTGAGCTTTCCCGTGCCGAAGCTGTCCACCAAAACGGACACCGGCCGCGCCACGCCGATGGCGTAGGCGAGCTGCAGCTCGCAGCGGTCGGCCAGACCGGCGGCCACCAGATTCTTGGCGATATAGCGGGCCATATAGGCGGCGGTGCGGTCGACCTTGGTGGG
>JAFOPS010000131.1 GCA_017394205.1 Clostridia bacterium
CCAACTGCCTGGCCCCCATCGCCAAGGTGCTCAACGACACCTTCGGCATTCAGGACGGTCTGATGACCACCATCCATTCCGCTACCGCCTCCCAGAAGGTGGTGGACGGCTCCTCCAATAAAGACTGGCGCGGCGGCCGCGCCGCCTTCGGCAACATCATCCCCTCCTCCACCGGCGCCGCCAAGGCCGTGGGCAAGGTCATTCCCGAGCTGAAGGGCAAGCTCACCGGCATGTCCTCCCGCGTGCCCCTGCTGGACGTCTCCTGCGTCGATCTGACCGTCAACCTGAAGAAGCCCGCCTCCTACGAGGAGATCTGCGCCGCCATGAAGCGCGCCTCCGAGGAGGGCGATCTCAAGGGCATCCTGGGCTATACCGACGAGGACGTGGTCTCCAGCGACTTCATCTCCGAGCCCCGGGCCAGCGTGTTTGACGCCAAGGCCGGCATCGCCCTCACCGACACCTTTGTCAAGGTGGTGGCCTGGTACGACAACGAATACGGCTACAGCACCAACACCGTGAATCTGCTGGAATACATGGCGAAAAAGGATCACGAATAACGATCGTTCAAAAGGCCGCTGCCCGAGGCAGCGGCCTTTTTATTGTGCCGGTTTTGAACGGAACTATCAAAAACAAGTTTTGGATAAACAGGAAAAACCGCCCGAACGGGTTCTTCAGCGCCTGTCGGCCGCCTTTTCCAGATGGCGGTTGCGGAACCACAAAGCCAGATCGGCCGCCACCATCAGCAGGTTGAGCAGATACAGCGCCAGAACGATATCCGTGCCGCTCTGGAGCTTGTGGATGATCCCGAACACATATCCCAGAATGATCACCATGGAAAAAACGGGGCTTTTCCCGCCCGTGCTCCTGCTGCGATAGGATTTCACCAGAGAAATGGGCCATGCCACGCCAAAGCAGATCAGCATGCCGGCTTCAAACACACTCACATTACCGCCCCTTTTCCGGACGCCTTTTCGCCGTCCGGCCATTCTTTTCCTAAAGTACCGCAGACGGCGGAAAATGTCAACCCCTTTGCCCGGGCGGGCGTTCCGCCGGGCTTGCCCGCAGGACGGCCGCCCCCGTGTTTCGGCCTTTTTCCGGAAGAAGCGCAAAAACGCAAATATTTCTCTGGAAATTCTTCCGTAAATGATGTAAAATATATGTTGAACGAATATACCCTTCCGCAAGAGGGCCGTTCCCCCCGCGGAGCTTTCGCGGGACCATCAAAACAGGGAGTCTTATTTCACCATGTTTGAGTTTGTCAACGAGCAGAATCTGCCTCAGTTCGAGGCGTTTGTCCAAAGCCATCCCAAGGGGCATTTTCTCCAGTCGCACGACTGGGCGCCCGTGAAGAGCGATTGGAAATGGGAGGGCATCCTCCGCCGCAATGAGGCGGGCGAGATCACCGGCGCCATGAGCGTGCTGCTGCGCAAAATGCCCGGCGTCCCCTATCAGATGATGTATGCCGCCCGCGGCCCCGTGTGCGATCTTCACGACGCCGACACCCTGCGGGAGCTTACGCAAGGCGCCGCCGTGCTGGCAAAAAAGTATAAGGCCTACGCCCTGCGCATCGACCCCGACGTGTCCAGCAGCGACACGGAATTTATCGAGCTCATGAAATCTCTGGGCTATGTCCATCATCCCGGCGACAAGGATTTCAACGGCATCCAGCCCTGCTACGTCTTCCGTCTGAACGTCAAGGACAAAACCGAGGACGAGCTCCTGGCCGCTTTTCATTCCAAGACCCGCTACAATCTGCGCCTCAGCGCCCGCAAGGGCGTGACCGTGCGCGTCTGCGGCAAGGAGATGCTGCCCGATTTTGCCCGGCTGATGCAGGAGACCGGCAACCGCGACGGCTTCATCACCCGCCCGCAGGCGTATTTCGAGACCATGATGGACGCGCTGGGCGAAAATGCCCGCCTGTATATGGCCTTTTGGGAGGACAGGCCCATCGCCGGAACGCTGGCTGTCCATTACGGCAACAAGGTGTGGTATCTCTACGGCGCCTCCTCCAATCAGCACCGCAACGTGATGCCCAATTACCAGCTCCAGTGGGAGATGATCCGCTGGGCACTGGAAACCGGGGCCGAAATCTATGACTTCCGCGGCGTTTCCGGCGACCTGACGCCGGACAATCCGCTTTACGGGCTCTATCTGTTCAAAAAGGGCTTCGGCGGCGACCTGGTGGAGTTTTGCGGCGAGTTTGAAATGGTATATAACAAAACGGCCGATCTGCTGGTGAACAAGGGTCTGGGCGCCGCCCGCACCCTGCGCCGCAAGATCAAGATGCTGGCGCACCGCAGCGAGGAGCAGCAGCATAAGAACGCCGTTTCGGCCCGCGGTGCAAACACCCGGGCCGAGGGGCAGCCCGAAGAAAAGAAAGACTGACCGAAAGAGAAAGACCGCGTTGTGGGAGGGATAGGAATGAAAGCATTGCTGGTGGAAAAGAGCAGGATCCTCAACAACATCCAGCTCATCAAGACCGCGGCCGGCGAGGCGCAGGTCATCGCCGTCCTTAAGATCAACGCCTATGGGCTGGGTCTGCGGCAGATGGCCGAAATGTGCCGTGAGGCGGGCATTCGCCGTTTCGCTGTCACCGAGCCCGAGGACGCCGTCCGTCTGCGGGACTGGGGCTTTATGGAGGAGGAGATCCTGATCCTGCGCTCCACCGCCTGTCAGGAGGACATCAAGCTGATTCTTCAGGCGGGCGCCACCGCCACCGTGGGCTCCTATGACGCCGCCCTCGCCCTCAACGGCATCGCCGAGAGCCAGGGCGTGGTGTGCGACGTGCACATCAAGGTGGACACCGGCATGGGGCGCTATGGCTTCATGCCCACCGAGATCGACCGGATCCTCAGCATTTACCGCTATCTTGGCAACCTGAACGTCACCGGCACCTATACGCATTACGCCAACGCCTTCCGCAGCAAAAAGAAGACTCAGGCCCAGTACGAGACCTTCCTTTCGGTGGTGGAAAAGATCCGCACCGCGGGCTATGAGCCCGGTATGCTCCACGCCTCCAATTCCGAGGCCTTCTTCGGCTGCAAGATGCCCAATCTGGACGCCGTCCGCATCGGTTCGGCGTTGGGCGGACGTCTGATCTCCAAAGGCGACTTCGGTCTGCAGAAGACCGGGCGTCTGCTCAGCGAGATCGTCGAGGTCCGCTGGCTGCCCAAGGGGGCTGCCGTAGGTTACGGCAGCGCCTATATCACCAAGCATCCCACCCGCATCGCCGTGGTCCCCGTAGGCTCGGCCGACGGCTTCACCGTGGAAAAGGCCCGGACGGACTTCCGCTTCCGGAACTGCCTGCGGGCCGCGCTGTCCGCCGTCAAGAGCTTTTTCCGCCACAGGACGCCCACCGTCAGCATCGGCGGCAAGCGGGCCCCCGTGGTGGGACACGTAGGCGTCAGCCACATCACCGTGGACGTGACCGATCTGGAATGCGGCCCCGGCACCCAGGTGCTGATGGACGTGGCCCCCATGTTCGTCCCCTCCGCGATCCCCCGGCAATACGTTGACTGACACATGATCCCCGGCACGGCCGCATATGCTTTCGCAGAACGGCCCGGTCCGAAAAAAGGAGGAATCTTTTATGAAAATGGTCCTCGGTATCCTGAACAACGACGACGCGCCCGCCGCTATGCAGGCGCTGACCAAGGCGGGATTCTTCATCACCAAGCTCAGCACCACCGGCGGCTTTCTCCGCGCGGGGAACGTCACGATTCTGGTGGGCGTGGAGGATGAGAAGGTCCAGGCCGTCATCGATATCATCCACGAGCACGCCCACAGCCGCAGCCAGCTGATGCCCACCACCTCGGAGGCGGGGGTCGGCTTCTTCCCCACCATGCCCGTGCAGGTGCGGGTGGGCGGCGCCACCATCTTCGTGCTGGACGTGGACCAGTTCCACAAATTCTGATGCGGCTTCCTCATTTATTGGGAAACGAAGCGCTGAAGGCGGCGCTGGCCGGGCTTCCCCCGGGCGGACTGGGCTCCGCCGTCCTGCTGGATGGGCCTGCCGGCATCGGCAAGCGCACGGCGGCCCGGGATCTGACGCAGGCGCTTTTGTGCCGTGAAAAAAACGGTCCCTGCGGCGTGTGCCCCGCCTGTCGGCGCGTGGCGGCGGGCAGCCACCCGGATCTGTTTTGGCTGGAGGAGGCAGAGCCCGGGAAGGGCGTCAAGCTGGAGCAGGTCCGCGCCATGCGGGCCAGAAGCTTTCTCCAGCCAAGCGAGGCCCCCTTTCAGGTGTTTGTGATCCCCCGGGCGGACAAGCTCAACACCGCCTCGCAAAACGCGCTTTTGAAGGTGCTGGAGGAGCCGGCCTCCGCGCTGTTCCTGCTGCTGTGCGAAAACCGGGAGGCCATGCTCCAGACGGTGCGCTCCCGCTGCAAGACCTTCCGTCTGTCGCCGCTGTCCGACTCTGTTTTGGCGCAGGCCCTGCGCGCCCGCACCGGCGCGGCGGAGGACGATATTCGCCGGGCATGCGCCCGGTCCGCCGGTCTTTTGGGCCGGGGACTGGAAATTCTGGCCGGACAGGAGCCCGCCTCCCGCAGACTGGCGCGGGAGTTCTGCTCGTCGCTGAAGCAGAGCGAGCTGGATACTTATACCGTCTGCCTCAGACTGGGAAAGCTCTCCCGGGAGGAATACGGCGATTTTTGTGATGAAAGCTGCCGCCTGCTCACCGAAGCCACGGCAAAAACGGGCAGTGGGCGGTTTTTGGATTTGTTTGAGTATTTGGAAAAGCAACGGGCCATGCTGCCGCAGAACCCGTCCGTAACGGCGCTTTGCAGCGCGCTTGCGGCCTTTTGCGGTGCTGCCTGAGGAGGATTTATGACAGAAGTGATCGGCGTCCGATTCAAAAAAGTCGGAAAAGTATACTATTTTGACCCCCACGGCATCCAGGTGGAAAAGGATATGTGTGTGGTGGTAGAGACCGCGCGCGGCATGGAATACGGCGAGGTCGCCATGGCAAACGCTCAGGTGGAGGATGAAAAGATCGTCCAGCCCTTGAAGCGCATGATCCGCATCGCCACCGACGCGGACAAAAAAATCGCGGAGGAGAACGCCCGCTTCGAGCAGGAGGCCTTCCGCATCTGTGAGGAGAAGATCGCCAAGCATCAGCTGGAAATGAAGCTGGTGACGGTGGAATATACCTTTGACCACAGCAAGCTGCTGTTCTATTTCAGCGCCGACGGCCGCGTGGATTTCCGCGAGCTGGTAAAGGATCTGGCGGGCGTGTTCCGCACCCGGATCGAGCTGCGGC
>JAFOPS010000132.1 GCA_017394205.1 Clostridia bacterium
ATCGGGGTTGCCCGCGATCATGGAGGCGACAACGTCGTCATTCAAGCCGAGGTTCAGGATGGTATCCATCATACCGGGCATGGAAGCGCGGGCGCCGGAACGGACGGAGACCAGCAGGGGGTTCTGCTTGTCGCCGAACTTCTTGCCGGTGATCTCTTCCATCTTGACGATGTACTCCATGATCTGGCCCTGGATCTCGTCGTTGATGCGGCGGCCGTCTTCGTAATACTGGGTGCAGGCTTCGGTGCTGATGGTAAAGCCCTGGGGCACGGGCAGACCGATGTTGGTCATCTCGGCCAGGTTGGCGCCCTTGCCGCCCAGCAGCTCACGCATCTTGGCGTTGCCTTCGGTGAACAGGTAAACGTACTTGTGCATATGCTTCTCTCCTTATGATAAATTTCTATTTTGCGGTTCTAATCTTTGTTATTATAGCAGACCTTTTTCAAATTTACAGCCCCTTTTTTGAAAAAACACCGGGTTTTTTCGGATTTTTTCTGAATTTTTTGAATTTTCGCCGCGCCGGAGCTCCCGTTTTTCCGTCGTTATTTTTTATTAGATGTTTAATATATATTATTATAGTTATTTCTTATTTTTTTATAGACAATTTTTCGCATTTATGATAGAATAAATCATAACCGTTCGAAACGGTGTTTTTTCGTGCGCCTTTTTCGTTTTTCACTTTAGAGATAAAGGGGATCGTGACCGTGAAGTATACACCCGAAACGCTGCTGGAAACCATGATCCAGCAGCTCCATGAAGATTATGCCGAGGCGCTGGTGGATCCCTGGTTCACCAATGCCGAGCCGCTTGCCATTCAGGACGGCCTGTTCGTCATCAAGGCGGCCAGCGAGCTGTTCCGCGATACGCTGACCCAGCGCTACACCGACAACGCCTCCGAAATTCTGACCTTTCTTTTGGGCGAGCCCACAAAACCGCTGTACGTCTTCGGCCCCGAGGCCGACGTGTGGCGCCTGCAAAGCACCTCCAGTGTCTACGGCGGCTATACCTTCGAGCGCTTCATCGTGGGCAACAGCAACAAATTCGCCCACGCGGCGGCGCTGGCCGTGGCAAAGCAGCCCGCCCGGCTGTATAACCCGCTGTTCATTTACGGCGGCTCGGGTCTGGGCAAGACCCATCTTCTTTTCGCCATCGCGGGCTATATCCGGCGGGAGCACCCCGGCTTCAAGATCGTCTATATCAAGAGCGAGGACTTCATGAACGAGCTGGTGGAGGCGCTGCAGATCGGGTTTTCCGAATTCCGTCAGAAATACCGGCAGGCCGACCTGCTCCTCGTAGATGATATCCAGTTTCTTTCCGGAAAGGTGCAGATGCAGGAGGAGTTCTTCAACACCTTCGAGACCCTCTATCAGGCAGGGAAGCAGATCGTCCTCACCTCCGACCGTCCGCCCAAGGAGATCGCCACCCTCAATGCCCGTCTTCAGACCCGCTTCGAAAGCGGTCTGCTGGCCGATATCCAGTCGCCCGATCTGGAAACCCGAATGGCCATGGTCCAGGCCAAGGCCGCCCAGATGGAGATCGAGCTCCCCCAGAAGGTGGTGTCTTACGTGGCCGAAAACATCACCAACAACGTGCGCGAGCTGGAGGGCGCCATCAAAAAGATCGCCGCGCTCCACAAGATCATGGACCGCAGCATCGACATGGATCTGGCCCAGGAGGCCATCAAGGATATTTTCAAGGAGCGGCCCGGTCTGCATCCCACCGCCGACATGGTGCTGCAGGAGGTTTCCTCCTTCTACAACGTCCCCGCCGAACAAATCACCGGCAAGGGACGCACCCAGGACGTGGTGATGGCGCGGCAGGTAGCGGCCCATCTCATGCGGCAGCTCACCGGGATGAGTCTTCCCGAGATCGGCAAGGTGCTGAACATGCACCACACCTCCGTCATGTACAGCATCGACAAGCTCACCCAGTCCATGCAGGAAAACGAAGCCCTTCGGGACTCGGTGGCCGACCTGATGAAAAACATCCAGAGCAAATGACCTCCACAAACCCCTGTGGAAAAATCATTTCCCCTTGTGGATAAAAACCCCCTGTGAAAAACCCCGCCCGGTTTCGCCCGTTTTCCACAATCGGCTGTGGACGCGTTTTTCCGCCTGTCGCGCCGCTTCCGGCCGTTTTCCACCGAATCCACAGCCCATAATACTACGAATACGTTGAATTTCCTACCTAAGGAAGGAAAGGAGTTTTGCAAAAATGCGCTTCACCTGTGAAAAACTCGCCCTCTCCGAAGCCGTTTCCGTGTGCAGCCACGCCGTCAGCTCCAAGGCGACCTCTTCCGTTCTGGAAGGTCTGCTGATGGAAACGCTGGGCGACGGGATCCAGCTCAGCGGCTTCAACTACAAAACCGCCATCCAGATGACCATTCCCGCCGACATCCGGAAAACCGGCCGGATCGTGCTCAACGCCCGGATCCTCTCCGACATCGTGCGCCGTCTGCCCTCCGATACGGTGGAGATCGCCGTGGACGACCGTCTGATGGTCACCATCCGCGGCGGCGCGTCGGAGTTCAATCTCATCGCTTCCGACCCCGAGGAATTTCCCGAAATGCCCCAGGTCGATGAGGAAGAGAGCTTCACGCTGCCCGCTTCCCTGCTGAAGGAGATGATCTCCGGCACCATCTTTGCCGTGGGCGAAAATGAAAACAAGCCCATCATCACCGGCTCGCTGATGGAGGTGGAAAACCGGCTGTTCCGCATGGTCAGCGTCGACGGATACCGTCTGGCCGTCCGGCAGGAGGAGATCGCCGCCCGGGAAGACGAGCGCTTCAGCTTCGTGGTGCCCGGCGAGGCGCTGAAGGATCTGTACCGCATCCTTCCCGACGGGGAAGAGGACGTCTGCACCGTCTGCCCCCAAAGAAAGCACGCCCTGTTTTCCTTCGGGAACACCCGCATGACCACCCGTCTGCTGGAGGGCGAATTTTTGAACTGGCGAGCCACCATCCCCGCCGAGCAGCCCATCAACATCCGCCTTTCCCGCAGCGAGATCATCGCCGCCGTGGAGCGGGTCAGCCTGATCATTTCCGAGCGGCTGAAAAACCCCGTCCGCTGCTCCTTCGATCACGACAAGCTCCGTCTGTCCTGCATCACGGCTCTCGGCCGCAGCTATGACGAATGCGATATTCCCGACTGCGGCGCTGAGGTGGAGATCGGCTTCAACAACCGCTATCTGCTGGACGCGCTGCGGGCCTGCCAGGACGAGGAGTTCATTCTCGGGCTCAAGAGCAGCCTTTCCCCCTGCACCATGCGCCCCGTGGAGGGCAGCCGGTATACCTATCTGGTGCTGCCCGTGCGGCTGAAGGCGGGCGAATGACATGAAGCCGATGGACGTTTCCGTGGCAACGGAATACATCAAGCTGGACAGTCTTTTGAAATACGCCGGCCTGTGCTCCACCGGGGGCGAGGCCAAGGCCGTGATCGAGGAGGGCGCGGTCTCGCTCAACGGTGAAATCTGCCGGATGCGGGGCAAAAAGATCCGCCCCGGCGACGAGATCGCCTTTGCCGGGCAGACCGTGCGCGTGGTGAAGGCATGATCCTGGAATCGGTCTCTCTGCGGAATTTCCGCAGCTACGGCGAGGCTTTTTTCCCCTTTGACGACGGGGTGAACATCATCTGCGGCGACAACGGGCTGGGAAAGACCAATCTGCTGGAGGCCGTATGGATGCTCACCGGCGTCCGCTCCTGGCGGGCCTCCCGCAGGCAGGAGGTGGTCCGGTGGGACGCGCCCCTTTCTCTCATCAAGGGGACGGTGTTTTCCTACGGGCGGGAATACGAGCTGTCGCTGGAGATCCCCTCCGCGGGAAAAAGCGCGGCCTGGGCCAACGGCGTGAAAAAGCGCCGACAGTCCGAGCTCAGCGAGCATCTGCGGTGCGTGCTCTTTTCGCCGGAGGATCTGGCGCTGATCAAGGGCCCCGCCGCCGGGCGGCGGGAATTTCTCGACGCCGCCATCTCCCAGCTCAGGCCCCGGTACGAGGAGCTTTTGTCCCGGTATCTGCACCTTCTGGAAAGCAAGAGCCGCCTGCTCAAGCAGGAGGATCCCCGCCCCTCGCCCCAGCTTGTGGCCGCCTTTGACGATCAGCTCGCCGGGATCGGCGCCCAGCTCATGGGCTACCGGGCGAGATTTTGCCGCGGCCTTGCGGAGGAGTGCGCGGCGCTCCACGCCGCCATTTCCGGCGGGAAGGAGGCCCTTGCGCTGGAATATCATACGGTGCGCACGGTCACGGATCCCTTTGCCCCGGCCGAGGTCATCGCGGGGCAGCTTCTGGACCATCTGGAAAGCCACCGCGCGGCCGAAATGGCGGCGGGGAGCTGCCTTTCCGGCCTGCATAAGGACGATCTGGAGATCCTGATCAACGGCCGCCCCGCCCGGGCCTTTGCCTCTCAGGGGCAGAGCCGCTCGGCGGCGCTGGCGCTGAAATTCGGCCAGCGGGAGCTGTTTTTCCGGGACGGCGGGGAATATCCCGTTTTGCTGCTGGACGACGTGCTCTCGGAGCTGGACGGGCCGCGGCAGTCCTTTGTGGCGGGGCACGCTATGGGCGGCCAGAGCATCATCACCTGCTGCGAGGAGAAGCGGGAGTTTTCCGGCGCCAATCTGCTGCGCCTTTGAGAAAGCGAGGACTTCGTGTTTTTACATCTCGGCCGGGACGTGATCGTTCCGGAAAAGGATATCATTTCGGTGTTCGACATGGACACCGCCACCTGGAGCCGCCACACGCGGAACTATCTTTCCGCGGCAGAGAAGGCGGGCAAGGTGCTGGTGATCACCGACGATCTCCCGAAATCGGCGGTGGTGTGCCGTGAGGGAAAGGACTTTGTGGTCTATATTTCCCAGATCAGCAGCAAGACCCTGCTCAAGCGGCTGGAGGAGGGGACCGACGCCCTTTCCCAGATCGAGCTGCTGGAGTGAACTCTTTTTAGGAAGAGTTCCTAAGACAGTTCCGCGGCGGCGGGCTATACTGCAGTCAAAACAGAAAAAAACGTAAATCAAGATAAAGGCTTCCCGCAAAACAGGCGGGAAGGGAGGTTCCTATGCAAGAAGAGGTCATGACGAAAGTGGAAACCCAGTACGACGCTTCCGAAATTCAGGTTTTGGAGGGACTGGAGGCCGTCCGCAAGCGGCCGGGCATGTATATCGGCTCTACCAGCTCTTCCGGTCTGCACCATCTGGTGTATGAGATCGTGGACAACGCCATCGACGAGGCGCTGGCGGGCTACTGTACCGAGATCACCGTCACCATCAACGAGGGCAACACCGTCACCGTTACCGACAACGGCCGCGGCATCCCCGTGGATATCCAGGCCCAGACGGGCAAGCCCGCGCTGGAGGTGGTCTATACCGTCCTGCACGCCGGCGGCAAGTTCGGCGGCGGAGGCTACAAGGTCTCAGGCGGTCTGCACGGCGTGGGCGCCAGCGTGGTCAACGCCCTCAGCGAGTGGCTGTGGGTGCAGGTGCACCGGGACGGGAAGATCTATGAGATGCGCTTTGCCCGGGGACATGTGACCCAGGAGATGAAGGTGATCGGAGAGACCGATCACACCGGCACCACCGTGTGCTTCAAGCCAGACCCCGAAATGTTCGAGGAGCTGAATTACTCTTACGAAACGCTGCACACCCGCATGCGGGAGGAGGCCTTTTTGAACGCCGGCCTGCGCATCACCATCAGCGACGAGCGGGAGAGCGCCGGGGATCTGCCCGAGAGCCAGCGGCGGGATTCCATGTGCTATGAGGGCGGCATCCGGGAGTTTGTCACGTGGCTCAATAAAAACAAGACCCCCATCCATGAAAACGTCCTCTATTTTTCCGGCAGCAAGGACGATTCCGTCGCCGAGATCGCCATGCAGTACAACGACGGCTACAATGAGATGACCCTCTCCTTTGCCAACAACGTGCACACCCCCGAGGGCGGCATGCACGAGGAGGGCTTCCGCCGGGCGCTCACCACCGTTTTGAATAATTACGGCCACAAGGTGAAAATGCTCAAGGACGAGGAAAAGGTCTCCGGCGAAGACGTGCGCGAGGGCCTTGCCTGTGTCATCTCGGTGAAGCTGCCCGACGCCCAGTTCGAGGGCCAGACCAAGCAGAAGCTGGGCAACAGCGAGATCCGCACGCTGGTGAACAACATCATTTCCGACAAGCTGGACGCCTTTTTGGAGGAAAATCCCGCCGTGGGCCGGATGATCCTGGACAAGGCGCTCATGGCCTCCCGGGCCAGAGAGGCCGCAAAAAAGGCCAGAGAATCGGTGCGCCGCAAGACCGGGCTGGAATCGGGCCAGATGCCCGAAAAGCTCCAGGACTGCAACGAGCGGGATCCCGCCCTGTGCGAGATCTATATCGTAGAGGGCGATTCGGCAGGCGGCTCGGCCGTGCAGGGCCGGGACAGCCGCTTCCAGGCCATTCTTTCCATGTGGGGCAAGATGCTCAACGTGGAAAAGGCCCGGGCCGACAAGATCTACGGCAACGACAAGCTTTCGCCGCTGATCGTGGCGCTGGGCGCCGGCATCGGCGACGAGTTCAACATCGACAAGCTGCGGTATCACAAGATCATCATCATGGCCGATGCCGATGTGGACGGCGCCCATATCCGCACGCTGCTGCTCACCTTCTTCTTCCGCTATATGCGGCCGCTCATCGAGCGGGGCTACGTCTATTCCGCCGTGCCGCCGCTGTATAAGCTCACCCGCGGCCGGACGGTGCGGGTGGCCTATTCCGACGACGAGCGGGATAAGATCTCCGCCGAGATGCGGGGCGACAACCCCAACGTCAAGGTGGACATCAGCCGCTTCAAGGGCCTTGGCGAGATGGACCCCCACGAGCTGTGGGAGACCACCATGGACCCCGCCAAGCGCACCCTGCGCCGCATCACCATCGACGACGCCGTGGCCGCCGATCAGGTCTTCACCGTCCTCATGGGCGAAGAGGTGGAGCCGCGGAAGGAATGGATCGAGAAAAACGCCCAGTACGCGGTGAATATTGATATCTGACAGAAATAAGACGATAAAACAAAACCGCAGATCTTACGCAAAACGATAGAGTATTCACCAACCTTCCCCTTTGGGGAAGGTGGCACGGCGAAGCCGTGACGGATGAGGTGGAACAGTCATTATGAACCCACTGAAACCTCGCGCGCAACTTCTCAGAAAAAACGCGACCCCGCAGGAAAAAAAGCTGTGGTATCAATATTTAAAAAATTATCCGCTCCAGTGGAACCGCCAAAAAATCATCGGAACATATATTGTAGATTTTTATTGCAGCAAGGTAAAGCTCGCTATCGAACTGGACGGCTCTCAGCATTATGACGAGAAAGCAGAACAGTACGATCGGAAAAGAACAGACGAACTAAATCAATACGGAATAACAGTAATACGGTTTTCCAATTTGGATGTTGTTTTTCACTTTTCGGAAGTATGTGAAAAAATAGATGGTGAGGTAAAAAAGAGACAGGACGAACCTCATCCGTCAGCGCCGTAGGCGCTGCCACCTTCCCCGGAGGGGAAGGCTGGTGAGCAGAGCGGAAAAACGGAAGCATAGGAGATAATATATGGCACACAACAGAGATTATAAGCCCGAGGATATCGCCTTTCCCGATCAGGTCATCACCGAATCCGAGCTGGTGGGGGAAATGCAGCGCTCGTATATCGAATACGCCATGAGCGTCATCGTGGGCCGCGCCCTGCCCGACGTGCGGGACGGCCTCAAGCCGGTGCACCGCCGCATCCTTTACACCATGTACGAGGGCGGCCTCACCTCGGATAAGCCCTTCAAAAAGTCGGCCACCTGCGTGGGCGACGTGCTGGGCCATTACCATCCCCACGGCGACGCCAGCGTTTACGACGCCATGGTGCGTCTGGCGCAGGATTTTTCCATGCGCTATGTTCTGGTGGACGGCCACGGCAACTTCGGCTCGGTGGACGGCGACCCCCCCGCGGCTTACCGGTATACCGAGGCCCGCATGTCCAAGATCTCCAACGAGATGCTGCGGGACATCGACAAGGAGACCGTGGACTGGGACCCCAACTTCGACGAGAGCCGCAAGGAGCCCCGCGTCCTGCCCTCACGGTTCCCCAATCTGCTGGTCAACGGCTCCTCCGGCATCGCCGTGGGCATGGCCACCAACATCCCGCCCCACAACCTGCGGGAGGTCATCGGCGCCTGCGTCTGCGTGCTGGACAACCCCGACGCCACGCTGGACGAGCTGATGGAGCACATCAAGGGCCCGGATTTCCCCACCAGGGGCATCATCATGGGCCGGGCGGGCATCCGTCAGGCTTATGCCACCGGCCGGGGCAAGGTCACCGTCCGGGCCCGCACCGAGCTGGAGGAATACGGCCGGGATCACCGCACCCGCATCATCGTCACCGAGCTGCCCTATCAGGTCAATAAGCGCCAGCTCATCAAGACCATCGCCGAACAGGTGAAGGACAAGCGGCTGGAGGGCATCTCCGACCTGCGGGACGAGACCGACCGCAACGGCATGCGCATCGTCATCGAGCTGAAAAAGGACGTCAACGCCCAGGTGGTGCTCAACAAGCTCTTTACCCAGACGGCGCTGCAGTCCAATTTTTCCATCATCATGCTGGCGCTGGTCAACGACCAGAAGCAGCCGAAGATCCTGTCCCTGCGGCACATTCTGGACGAATACGTCACCTTCCAGGAGGAGCTCATCGTCCGCCGCACCCGTTACGATCTGAAAAAGGCCCAGGAGCGCGCCCATCTGCTGGAGGGGCTGCTCATCGCCCAGGACAACATCGACGAGGTCATCCACATCATCCGCACCAGCTACGACGACGCCAAGGAGCGCCTGATGGCGCGGTTTTCGCTGGACGACGTGCAGGCGCAGGCCATTCTGGACATGCAGCTCAAGCGGCTGCAGGGCCTTGACCGGGAAAAGCTGGAGGCCGAATACAAGGAGCTGGAGGAGAAGATCGCCTATTACCGGCAGATCCTTTCCGATCCCGCGCTGGTGCGGCAGATCCTCAAGGAGGAGCTTCTGGCCATCGCCGACAAATACGGCGACGATCGCCGCACCGAGATCCAGGACGTGGAGAACGAGATCGACTTCGAGGATCTCATCGCCGAGGAGCTCAACATCTTTACCCTCACCAGCCGGGGTTATATCAAGCGCATGGCCTCCGCCGCCTATACCGCCCAGAAGCGGGGCGGCCGGGGCAAGATCGGCATCAAGACCCGGGAGGAGGACGTGGTGGACACCATCTTTACCGCCTCCACCCACGACAACATCCTGTTCTTTACCAACTACGGCCGGGTTTATAAAATGAAGGGCTATCGTGTGCCCGAAAGCAGCGCCGGCTCGGCCAAGGGCACCAACATCGTCAACCTGCTGCAAATTTCCGGCGACGAGCGGGTGACCGCCATGATCCCCGTGCGGGAGATCGACGGCGAGAGCTGCGTCTTCTTCGTCACCCGCAACGGAACGGTGAAGCGCATGCTGCTCAGCGTGGTCAACACCGAGCGCAAGGCCGGCGTCCGCGCCATCACGCTGGACGAGGGCGACGTGCTGGAAAAGGTGCTTTTGACCTCGGGGCATGACAACATCGTCATCGCCACCCGGGGCGGCAGCGCCATCCGCTTCCCCGAGAGCGAGGTCCGCACCATGGGCCGCGAGGCCTCCGGCGTGCGGGGCATCCGCCTGCGGGACGGCGATCAGGTGATCGGCGCCGCCAAGGAATATCCCGACAGCTATTTCCTCACCGTCACCGAAAACGGCTACGGCAAGCTGACCCGGCCCGAGGAATACACCGCCCATCACCGGGGCGGCGGCGGCATGACCGCCCACAACCTCACCGACAAGACCGGCGCGCTGGTGGGCATCCGCTGTGTCACCATGAACGACGATCTGCTGCTCATCAACGACGGCGGCGTAGTCATCCGCATGAGCATGGAGGATATCCGCGTGTGCGGCCGCGCCTCTCAGGGCGTGCGCCTCATCCGCATGGACGGGGACACCCGCGTCATCAGCATGACCTGCACCGCCCGGGACGACGAGCTGTCCGACGAGCCCGGCGCCGCACCGGCGGAGGAAGCGCCTGAAGCATAACGCAAAACGCCCGCCCCATGGGGGCGGGCGTTCCGTCTGAGATCCGAAACGGAGGAGCGCTTGATGTTCACAGCCTTTTACCTTGCCCGCACCGTTGCGGGCGGCAAGACCTTTCTGCTTTTGATGGCCGCGCTGGCGGTGGTCTATCTCGCCGCCTGCCTGCTCAGCCCCGGCGGCCGCACCAAAAAGGGCCTTTTGCGCATGATCGCGGGACTTTTTCTGGCGGCGCTGCCCGCCGACGTGGGCTGGCATCTGATCTATCTGGAGTTTGCGCCCGGCTTTGAATCGGGCACCGCGGCGCTTCGGATCTTTCCCGCCTTTTTGCTGTGGCCGCTGTTTTTGGGCATGACCTTTTTCATGGTGCGGCTGCTCAACGACATGTTCGCGGAATAGGAGGGCGCGCATGATCCGTGTGATCGACGGAACGAAGGGGCTGGAGGCCGCCTTTCCCGGCGGACGGTTTTCTCTGCCCGGGTGGGAGCGCTATATCGACGATGCCGCCCCCGGCGTGCGGGCCCTCTGTGAGGCGGACTTGCGGGAGATGCTGGCGGAGGGACTTTCCTGGGAGGAGGCGTTTCTGCCCGTGCTCAACGGCGCGTGGGAAAACAAAGCCTGCCGCGCCCGGGCCGCGGCCTCGCTCCGCACCGTGACGGAGGGGCTGGACGCCCGCGTTGCCGCCCGCTTCGGCAAAAGCCCGGATGCGGATATCGTCCTCTATCTCGGCCTGTGCTGCGGCGCGGGCTGGGTGACCCCGGTGAACGGCAAGACCGCCGTTTTGCTGGGGCTGGAAAAGATCGCGGAGCTTGGCTGGGACAGCGTGGACGACATGAACGGTCTGGTCCTCCACGAGCTGGGCCATGTGTATCAGGAGCAATACGGCGTGCTCCGGCGGCGGCACGACCGCCCCGCCGACGCCTTTCTCTGGCAGCTTTTTACCGAGGGGATCGCCATGGTCTTCGAGCAGGAGCTTGCCGGCGGCCCGGCGTATTATCATCAGGACAAAAACGGCTGGAAGCGCTGGTGCGACGGGAACGCCGGGCAGCTCGCCCGGGATTTTCAGGCCGATCTGCCCGCCATGACCCGGGGAACGCAGCGGTATTTCGGCGACTGGGCGCTCTATCACGGCCGGCCGGACACCGGCTATTATCTGGGGGCCCGCCTGGTGCGGCACATGATGGAAACGGCGCCCTTTGACGCGCTGATCGCATACGACGTCCCGGCGGTGCGCCGGGGCTTCGATTCTTTTTTGCAAACGCTTTGACCGAAAAAGAGAGGAAAAGCATGGCTGTTTTGACCGAGCGGGAGCAGCACGCCCGCATGACCGAGACCCCCATCCCCCGGCTTGTGACGTCGCTGGCCCTGCCCACCGTGGCAGGGATGATGGTCTCCTCCG
Organism: Clostridia bacterium; assembly: GCA_017394205.1. Classification (GTDB taxonomy): domain Bacteria; phylum Bacillota; class Clostridia; order Oscillospirales; family Butyricicoccaceae; genus UBA4644. The sequence continues at coordinate 11,466 of JAFOPS010000132.1, forward strand.
TTTACAACATCACCGATACGTATTTCGTCTCGCAGCTCGGCACCAGCGCATCGGCGGCGGTTGGCGTGGTCTTTTCGCTCCAGAGCCTCATTCAGGCGGTGGGGTTTTCCATCGGCATGGGGGCGGGGAGCATGATCTCCCGCAAGCTGGGGGAGAAGGACGGCGAGAGCGCCTGCCGCTACGTTTCCTCCGCGATGGTGATGGCGCTGGTGTTCGGCGGGCTTTTGGGCCTGTTCGGGCTGCTGTTTTTGCAGCCGCTCATGCGGCTTTTGGGCTCCACCGACACCATTTTGCCCTATTCCTGCGCCTACGCCCGGTATATCCTGGCGGGCGCGCCCGTTATGTGCGCCTCCTTTGTCTTTAACGTCTCCATGAAAAGCGAGGGGCGGGCGGCCCTTTCGGCCCTGGGCATCACCTGCGGCAACCTGCTCAACGTGGCGCTGGATCCGCTGCTGATCTTCACCTTCGGCCTGGGGACGGGAGGCGCGGCGCTGGCCACCGTGGTCAGCCAGTGCGTCAGCTTCTGCGTGCTGCTGTATTTCTTTTTGAAAAAGCAGAGCACCCTGCGCATTGCGCGGCGCTACGTCAGCCGCCGGGCGGCGGACTATCTCACCATCATCCGCGTGGGCGCGCCCACGCTGTTCCGGCAGGGCTTTGCCAGCCTGTCCACCGCGCTGCTCAACGTGGCGGCGGCGGGCTTCGGCGACGCGGCGGTGGCCGCCATGAGCATCGCCAACCGGATCTATCTCTTTGTCCGCTCGATCCTGGTGGGCATCGGGCAGGGCTTTCAGCCGGTGGCGGGCTATAACTACGGCGCGGGGATCCCCAAGCGGGTAAGATCGGCCTTTTGGTTCACCACGGCGCTGGGGACGGCAGTGGCCTGTCTTTCGGCGGCGGGCATCGCGCTGTTTGCCCCGCAGCTTCTGGCCCTGTTCCGGCGGGACGATCCGGAGGTCATCGCCATGGGGACCCGGGCGCTGCGGATGCTGTGCGCCGTGCTGCCCATGCTGGGCTATTCCACCTACGTCAACCAGATGCTCCAATGCCTGGGGCGGAGCGGCAGCGCCGCATTTCTGGCGAGCTGCCGGCAGGGGATCTTTTATGTGCCCCTGATCCTGATCCTGCCCCGGCTTTTGGCTTTTTTGGGCGTGCAGCTCTGCCAGCCGGTCGCCGACGCCATGACCTTTTTGGTGTCGATCCCCTTCCATCTGTGGTTTTTCCGCAGCCCCGAGGGGCTTGCGGCGTCGACGCACCGGCGCGAAACGCCATGAACGAAGGCTTGCGCCTCCTCCCGTGACCTTCCCCTCCGGGGAAGGCAGGACGGACGAGGCGTCCGGGGTTTCCCTCAAAAGGGGAAGACAGGCGGAGGTCCCTTCAAAAACAGCGCCTCCCCTTGAAAAAGGGGAGGCGTTTTCATCCTGTTTTTGATTACAAATAGTATTATTAAATAAAATAATCCCGTTTTGTATTCAGAATTTTCGCCCGGCCCGGGCTTCCGCCAGCAGGATCTGCCGCCGCAGCGGCGAGGCGAAAAAGTAATAGGCCAGAAACAGCAGACTGGTGAAGGCCCAGCTGATCTGATAGCAGCAGATGGTGTATTCCAGCACCCGGGGCAGATGCGGCGCGATCCACAGCACCCAGACCATCCGCAGCCCGCAGACGCCGATGCTGATGAGCACCATGGGCACGAAGCTGTCGCCCACCGCCCGCAGGGCGCTGGACAGGACCTGAATGGTCACCCAGGTGACGAAAAACAGCACCTGGAAGCGGGCGATCTTTACCGCCCTGGACACCACGAAGGCGTCGTTGGAGAACAGGCGGGCCAGCAGGGGGCAAAAGGCGAAGATCAGCGCCGTCAGCCCCACCGCCAGCGCCAGACACATCACGCCGCACTGCCGCAGCCCCTGCTTCACCCGGTCCATCCGCATGGCGCCGAAGTTCTGCCCGATGAAGGTGGTCACCGCCACGCCGAAGGAGTCCATGATCATCCAGAAGATGGCGTCCATTTTGGTAAAGACCGTCCAGGCGGCGATGGTGTCGGTGCCGAAGGCGTTGACGCCCCGCTGGATGGTGAGGTTGGAAAGGGTGTAAAGGATGGCCTGAATGCCCGTTGGCAGACCGATCCGCAGGATCGACCGCAGGATGTCGCTGTGGAGCCTGAGCTTTTTGGGGTCGATCCGCAGGGCGGCGCTCTTTTTGTGGACCATCCACATCACCAGAACTGCCGAGAGGAGCTGACTCAGCACGGTGGCCAGCGCCGCGCCCGAGGTGCCCATGTCCAGCGCCGCCACAAAGAGCAGGTCCAGCGCCACGTTGGCCCCGGTGCAGCAGGCCAGCACCAGCAGGGGGCGGCGGCTGTCGCCCACCGCCCGCAGGATGCTGCTGCCCAGATTGTAAAACAGGGTGGCCAGCGTCCCGCCGAAGCAGATGCGGAGATAGGGGGCGGCGTTTGCCACCACGTCCTCCGGCGTCTGCAGGATCCGCAGCAGACCCGGCGCCGCCAGCATGCCCACCGCCGTCAGCACCGCGCCGCCGATGAGCGAGACGGCGATAGCGGTGTGGACCGTGCGGTTCACCTGCGCCTCCCGGCCTGCGCCGAAATACTGGGACACCAGCACCGTGGCGCCCGAGGTAAAGCCGATGAAAAAGCCGATCACCAAATTGAGGATGAGCCCCGTGGTGCCGCCCACCGCCGAAAGGGCGGCCGTCCCCACGAACTTGCCCACGATCACCGCGTCGGCGGTGTTATAGAGCTGCTGCAGGAAGGATCCGCCCAGGATCGGCAGGAAGAACAGCAGGATCTGTTTCCAGATCACGCCCTGGGTCATTCCGTTTACAGTCAGTTTACGATTTTCTGCCATATTTGCCTCCCAAAAACCGCAGAACCACAAGATATATGGGTTTTCTTTGAAAAAAGCCCTCAAATTGTGGAAAAAACGGTGGAAAATGTGGAAAACTCCCCGTAATCACCAGACCCGTACCGTCACCCGCAGACGGCCCTTGCGGGTCTCGCGGGAGAGCCCTTCGTAGCGGAAGCGCCCCAGCCCCCGCACCGAGATCACGTCGCCGGGGGAGGGCTGTCTGGCGGGGCTGTCGGTGAGCAGGCCGTTGACGAACACCAGCTCCCGGTCAAAGCATTCCTTGCTCTTGCTGCGGGACAGGTCCCACACGGCGGAGATCAGCCCGTCCAGCCTCTCCGACGACACCACCACCTCTTTCGGCTCGGGCAGGCGGAGCGCCGCCTCCGGCGGGTCCGAGCGGGCGCAGACCACGGTGGTGCGGCCCACGGAGGTGAGATTGTCCAGGATCCAGGGGGCGATCTCCTCCAGACAAAACAGCCAGCCGGTCCGGTCTTCCACCAGGATGTCGCCCAAAAACTCCCGCTTGATCCCCAGCCCCATCAGCGCGCCGAGAAAGTCCCGGTGCCCGATGTCCGAGGCGAACCTCTGCGCCGCGGGAGCGATGCGGAGGCAGCAAACGGGGGGCGCGGGGGGATAGCCCAGCGCTGCTTCGTCCCCGAAGCAGGCCAGCCGCCGCTCGGCGCCCTCAAAGCCGCCCAGCAGGGTCGCGGGCGCCTCCAGCGACCGCGCCGAGCGCAGCAGAAGATCCTGCTCCGCCGGGGTGAGAAAGGCGGTGTAGGTATAGCGGTTTTGCCGGGCGGCCCGGGCGGCCAGCTCGGAAAACCGGCGCTGCAGACGGCGGAGCTCCTCTTCCATGAAAATCCCTCCCGGAGAATTTGACTTCTTTTTATATTATCTGTATAATAATTAAGTTGTCAATAGCGAAGAGAATGAGAAAAACGAAAAAGAGGAACCGATGATGGAAAAACAAACCGCGCCGCAGGAAAACCGCATGGGCACCGAGCCCATCCGCCCGCTGCTGTTCAAAATGGCCATTCCCATGATGCTCTCTATGATGGTGCAGGCCCTGTACAACGTGGTAGACAGCATCTTTGTCGCCCGCCTGAGCGAAGACGCCCTCACCGCCGTCTCCCTCGGCTTCCCCATGCAGAATCTGATGATCTCCTTCTCCGTGGGCCTGGGCGTGGGCATCAACGCCCTGCTTTCCCGCTCGCTGGGGGAGAAGAACCGGAAAATGGTGGACGAGAGCGCCCGGCAGGGCCTGTTTCTGGAGCTGTGCGCCGCCGCGCTGTTTATCCTGGCGGGGATCTTTCTGGTGCCGGCCTTTATGCGCTCCCAGATCGGCGAGGCGCACATCATCGCCGACGGCATCACCTATCTGCGGATCGTCACCTGTATCTGCCCCTTTGTGTTTACGGCGGTGTTTTTTGAGCGGATGCTGCAATCCACCGGCAAGACCCATCTTTCCATGATCGGGCAAATGGCCGGCGCCGTCACCAATATTATCCTGGACCCCATCATGATCTTCGGCCTGCTGGGCCTGCCCAAAATGGGCGTGGCCGGCGCGGCTGCCGCCACCGTCATCGGACAGGCCGTCAGTGCCCTGACCGCGGGTCTGCTGCACTTCCGCCGCAACCGGGAGATCCGCCTGACCCTGCGTGGCTTCCGGCCCGAGGGCCGAGTCATCGGGACCATCCTCAGCGTGGGCATCCCCTCTATCATCATGGGCGCCATCGGTTCGGTGATGACCTATTGCATGAACCGCATTCTGGGCGTCTTTACCAAAACGGCCATCGCCGTGTTCGGCGCGTATTTCAAGCTCCAGAGCTTTATCTTCATGCCGGTGTTCGGCCTCAACAACGCCATGGTGCCCATCCTGGCTTATAACTACGGCGCCCGCCGGCCCGACCGGATGCGGGAGACCATCAAGACCGCCATGATCTATGCCGTTTCCATCATGTTTGCGGGCTTTTTGCTGATGCAGCTCTTCCCGGGCTTTTTCCTGGGGCTCTTCAAGGCCAGCCCCGAGATGCTGACCATCGGCAAGACCGCGCTGCGCACCATCAGCTTCTCCTTCCTGCTGGCGGGCTACTGCATCATCTGCGGCTCCACCTTCCAGGCGCTGGGCAAGGGGACCTACAGCATGTTCGTTTCCATCGCCCGTCAGCTGGTGGTGCTCATCCCCGCCGCCTGGCTGCTGAGCAGGACCGGCGTGCTGAGCGCCGTGTGGTGGGCCTTCCCCATCGCCGAGCTCATGAGCTGCGCCATCAGCACCTTCTTCTTTATGAAGGTGCGGCGCGAGATTATCCTGCCGCTGGAGCAGGAATGATCAAGCGGACCGAGCGCCCTCATGCGTCTTGCCTTCGGCAAGCCTCCTTCCCCGGAGGGGAAGGTCATGGGAGGCGGCTGAGGCGACTCCGTCCCGAAAAAAAGCCGCGCCCTTTGCGGATAAGAGAAAGGCTTTCCTCTGCGGAAAGCCTTTTTTCAGCGAAAAAAGCAAATACAAATAGTATTATTTATTGAAAAAACTACAAATAATCATCAAAATCACAGCGGATTTGCCGTGATTTTGGCAAACCGGCGGGGATATTCCCCGGGGGTGGGCGCGAGCTTGCGGATGAGGAGCACCTGATGCTCGTGCTCCATGCCCCGGATGGAATAAGCGCGGGAGCCCTCAAGGGCGCCGCCCAGGGCCCGCAGCGCCGAGCGCCCGTGCTCGATCTCCTCCAGCGACGCGGGGCTCATGCTCTTCATGGGCAGAAACAGTCCGCCGGGCTTGAGATAGGGCAGGCAGAGCTCGGCCAGCACGTTGAGCGGGGCCACAGCGCGGGAGATCACCAGATCAAAGCTTTCCCGCACGCCCTTTTGCCGCACATAGTCCTCGGCGCGGGCGGTGACGGCGGCGATGGGGATGTCCAGCGCGGCGCAGCAGTCCTCCAAAAAGCGGATGCGCTTGGCGGTGCTGTCCAGCGGGGTGACGTCCAGCGCGGGGTCATAGCACTTCAGCGGCATGGTGGGAAAGCCCGCGCCGCAGCCCACGTCCAGAACGCGCTTGCCGGAAAAATCGGCGCAGGTCAGCAAAAACAGGCAGTCCAGCATATGCCGCAGGGCGATCTCCTCCGGCTCGGTGACGGCGGTAAGGTTCATCACCCGGTTTTTTTCGATGAGGGCGTCGGAAAACCGCTCCATGCGGAAAACGGCCTCGTCGGTGACGGGCAGGCCCCACCGGGCGCAGCCCTCTTTTACGATTTGAGAAAAGGTCATACGGCTTCCTTTCGCCTGCCCCGGGGGCGGGCTTTTTATTCGCGGTTGTGGGAAAGCCACACCATCAGAGCCCCCACGTCGGCAGGGGAAACGCCGCTGATGCGCCCCGCCTGACCCAGGGTCTCCGGCCGGACGGCGTCCAGCTTTTGCCGGGCCTCGGTGCGCAGGGTGCGGATGGAAAGATAATCGATGTCCGAAGGCAGCGGGGCATCCTCCAGACGGCGCTGCTCCTCGATCTCTGTGAGCTGACGCCGGATATAGCCCTCGTATTTGATCTCGATCTCCACCTGCCGGGTGACGGCGTCGGGGAGGTCGGGCCGACCGGGGTCGATGGGGGCGAGAGCGGCGTAATCCAGCTGGGGCCGCCGCAGCAGCTCGGCCAGCGGCGCGCCGGAAAGGGTCAGCTGCGCGGTGCCGCATCGCGTCAAAAGGGCGTTGACCGCCTGCGTGGGGGGAACGCCGGTCTTTTGCAGACGGCGGATCTCCGCCTTTACGGCGGCCTGACGGGCCTCCATGGCCGCCAGACGCCGGTCGGAGATCAGACCCACGGCGTGCCCGTAGGGCATCAGACGGACGTCGGCGTTGTCCTGCCTGCAGATCAGACGGTATTCGCTGCGGGAGGTCATCATCCGATAGGGCTCGTTGGTGCCCCGGGTCACCAGATCGTCGATGAGGGTGCCGATGTATCCGTCCCGCCGGGCAAGGGTAAAGGGCGGCTTGCCCTGCACCAGCCGGGCGGCGTTGATGCCGGCGATCAGACCCTGGGCGGCGGCTTCTTCATAGCCCGAGCTGCCGCAGAGCTGTCCCGCGCAGAAGAGCCCGTCGAAGCCCCGCACCGCCAGCCGGTGATCCAGCCGCAGGGGGTCGATGCAGTCGTATTCGATGGCGTAGCCCGGGCGGAGAAGATGGACGTGCTCCAGCCCGGGGATGGTGCGGAGAAAGGCCCGCTGCACGTCCTCGGGAAGGGAGGAGCTCATGCCCTGCACGTAATATTCGTCGCCGTCCTCGCCGCAGGGCTCCAGAAAGAGCTGGTGCCGCTCTTTTTCGGCAAAGCGCACCACCTTGTCCTCGATAGACGGACAGTAGCGGGGCCCGGTGCCGGTGATCTCGCCGCTGAACAGGGGCGAGCGGTCGAGGGATGCACGGATGATGGCGTGGGTTTTTTCGTTGGTATAGGTGAGCCAGCACAGGCTGCTTCCCCGGGCGGGCTCGGTGCGGTCAAAAGAAAATCCCGTCTCGCCGGCGTCGCCGGCCTGGGGCTCCATCTTGGAAAAATCCAGACTTTTTCCCGAGACCCGGGCGGGCGTCCCCGTTTTGAAGCGGCGCAGCGGCAGCCCCATTTCCCGGAGATGCCCGGTGAGGTGATCGGCGGAATACATCCCGTCGGGGCCCATGTGCCGCACCACCTCGCCGGTAAAGGTCTTGGCCCCCAAAAAGGTGCCGGTGGCCAGGACCACGGCGCGGCAATCGTAGCGGGCGCCGCCCACCAGCCGGATGCCGGTGACGGCGTTTTGTCCGTCGGTGAGCACCTCGGCGCATTCGCCCTGGGCCAGAAACAGACCGTCGCAGCGCTCCAGCGCCCGGCGCATATAGGCCCGATAGGCCATCCGGTCGGATTGCGCCCGGGGAGAAAACACCGCCGGGCCCTTGCCCCGGTTGAGCATCCGGAATTGCAGACAGGTGGCGTCGGCGGCCCGGGCCATCTCGCCGCCCAGAGCGTCGATCTCCCGCACGAGCTGACCCTTTGCCGTCCCGCCGATGGAGGGGTTGCAGGGCATGTTGCCCACCCCGTCCAAAGAGGTGCACAGGCAGAGCGTGCGGCAGCCGAGGCGCGCGCAGGCCAGCGCCGCCTCGATCCCCGCGTGTCCGGCGCCCACCACCGCCACGTCAAATTGTCCCGCAAAAAAGTCCAACATGGGGAAAAATCAAGTCCTTTTTGGAATAATTTAATAAAATATTACGAATCGCAATCACTTTTTCTGCTTTTTCCCGGTCTTTTTTCCGGAGGCGGCGTCTTCTGCCCGCTCGGCGCGGCCCCGGCGGATGTTCCAGACCGTCACGAAGACTGCGCCCGCAAACAGGCCCACGGCCCCCAGCACGAACAGGACGTTGCACGCCCACGCGGGATAGCCCCGCAGCGTGGCCTGCCGCCCCGTCCACAGGCAGAAGATGCCCAAAAAAGCGATGACGTAATATTTCCACACCGCCTTGACGTTTTCATTCATGGGGGGTCTCCTCCTTCCCGTCGGGCTGTCCGGCCGCCTGGCGGCGCTTCTTCAGCAGGTCGATCAGACCGAAGATCCCGCCCAGCACCATCACCGCGCCGAAAAGGACGGGCAGCGCCGTTTTTTTCGTCAGGCCGGCGTGAAGACCGAAATACAGACAGGCCGCGCCGATGGCGATGGCGATCAGATAGGCGGCGGTGTTTCCCTTTGGCAATTTCATAAGATTCCTCCTTATTTCCCGACGCAGAAGCGTCCGAAGATCTCATGGGCAAGGTCGGCCGAGGCCGTTTCGCCGGTGATCTGACCCAGGGTGTTGACGGCGCGCTCGGCGTCGGAGAGAAAGGCGTCGGCCGTCATGCCGCACTCGGCGCTCTCCAGCGCGCAGCGCAGATCGCCGGCGGCCTGCTCCAGCAGACGGGCCTGCCGCGCCGAGGTCACCAG
>JAFOPS010000133.1 GCA_017394205.1 Clostridia bacterium
AGCTGGCGCTTCGCGGCTTTTTCTCGCCTGTCTTTAGCGCAGGCGCTCCAGAAGGCCGGAAAGGCCCTCGGTTTCATAGATCGTTTTATAAACCTGCACCTCGTCGCGAATCAGGGTATCGATCACTGACATCCCCAGCATTTCCACCGGCGCCCGGTCATCTGTGAGCAGACGCTCGCCCGGCGCATAAGGCGTGAGCTGCTCCGCTGCCTGCCGGAGCAAAGCGCAAAGCGGGGCGTCCGAAAGATCAGCGAGGCCGTCTTGGAGCCTCTCGGGGAGCGCTTTGCCGCCGACAGCGGCAAAAAGTTCTTTGTTCGTGCTGTAAGGGACTTCTACTTCACAGACATTGGAAAACACGGAACAAATGGTATCGGCAAGCCAGACATTGATGCTGTTTTCCCCATCGGAATGCATGTTCATGTTGACCACCATCACGCCGCCCTCAGCCAGATGCTCCCGCACCTGCGTAAAGAACTCCACGGTGGACATTTGGAATGGGATGGTGATATCCTGATAGGCGTCGACCATGATAACGTCGTATTCGCCCTCGATCGCCTGCAAATAAGCTCTCCCGTCATATTCCGTAACAGTGACCTCGGCAGGCAGATCGAAGTATTCGGCGGCAAGACGGGTGATCCTGCCGTCGATCTCGACGCCCTCTACCCGGGCCTCGGGAAAACAGGCGCGGCATTGGCGGGCAAAGGTGCCCGTACCGTTACCCAGAACCAGCACGCGCGGCGCACGCTTCCCTGCCATGACAGGCGCGGCAAGGGCGTAATCGTAATACATCCCCGTGAGCCCGCCATCCTTCATCATCATGGATTGAACGCCGAACAGCACGTTGGTGGAAAGGATCACCCGGCGGTCGTCTTCCTTGACCTGAAGATAATTATAGACTGATTCACCCTCGTAGGTCAGGTTTTCATCCCAAAAGGCAAAGGAATTGCTTCGGCCGAAGAATGCGCACGCCAAAAACAGCAGCAGGATCAAGATCCCCCGCCAGGTCAGCTTCTTTTCGCTGATGAAATACGCCAGTCCGATGAGCAGCAGAACTCCGGAAAAGATCAGAAACGTGGCCGCTGTCCCCACGGCGGGGATCGTAACGAAGGTGGGCAAAAAGGTACCGAGAATGCTGCCCACCGTGTTGCATGCGCCCATGCGCCCCACAGTGCTGCCGCTGTCGCTGAGGCTGCCCACGGCATATTTGACCAGCGAAGGTGTGACCGTCCCCAGCAAAAACAGCGGGAACACAAAGATCACCATGCATGAGGCAAAGGCCGCAACGATGAGAAAATGGGTGTTGACCGTAAAAACCAGCAGCGCAGAGATCCCCAAAATCACGTATTTTCCAGCCACCGGGATGGCGGCGATCCACAGGGCGGCCACCAGGATCCGCCGATAGAGCCGCGCGGGGTCGGGATCTTTGTCGGCGGTTTTTCCGCCCCACAGATTGCCCAGCGCCATGGCGATCATGATCGTGCCGATGATGATGGTCCAGACGATCTGGGACGAGCTGAAATACGGCGCAAGCAGACGGCTGGCGCCCAGCTCCACCGCCATGACCGAAACGCCCGCAAAAAACTCCGTAAGATACAGATACCATTTTTTATGCAAGATCCCGGAGGTTTCCAAATAATCGCCGCCTTTCATTGAAATCGGGTTCATTATAACGGATCCTGATTCAAATTGCAATCGTCTGCAAAAGCCGGGCTTCCGAAAGGAAACCCGGCTTTGAGATCAGGACAGCGCCGCAAATCGCCGGAGAATCGCCGCTGCCTGTGCGCGGGTCAGCGGGTCATTGGGCAAAAGCGCTCCGCCTGCGCCCTGCAGGAGCTTGCTTTGCACGGCCCAGCGTACGGCGGACTCTGCTTCCTGCGAAACCGCCAAAGCGTCGGAAAAGGTATCCAACGCCGTATCGGCAGGCGCTTCTTTCCCCAGAACGAGCGTTTCCAGCCGATAAAGCATCAGCGCGAAGCTCTGGCGCGTGATGGGATCCTCCCACGCCATATCGTCCTTTTCCGCGATGTTGTGCGCCGCCGCCCAGCGGAGCGCGCCGGCATACCAGGACTCTCCCGCCGCGGAAGCGGGGATCTCATCCCCGGAAAGGTTGCAGATGAGTTGCAGCGCCATTGCCCCGCTGAGGGCAAGCTCAGGGGAAAACGTGTGCTCGCCGGTGCCCTTGAGGGCGCCGCTCTTGCAGGCGGCACGCACGTCGCCGTAGTACCATGCCCCGGCGGGCACGTCGTCAAAGGGCAGCGCTTCCCCTTCCACCGTTACGGTACAGGAGCTCCGCAGATCGCCGCAGATTGCCGTAATCACGGCGGTGCCCTCTTTTTGGGCGATCAGACGGCCGTTTGCGTCTATCGACGCCACCGAAGGCTCGTCGGTCTGCCAGCACAAAGCCGGCACAGAGGCTCCCTCGGGCGCCAGACGCGGAGCAAGGCGCAGACTTTCACCCGTCTGCATCGTCAGAGCAGGCTCCAGCGAAAGCTCACGCACCAAAAGCGCGTTCCACGGGTTTTCCTCTCTGGGATCGGTGGGATCCCAGCCGTTGTCCAGCGCGGCGGTGATTTCAGCGACCAATTTGTCCGGCTTGCCCAGCGGGCCGGGATCTTCGCTTTCGTAGACCGTCACCCTGGTTTTCGCGGGGCAGTTGTCATAGATCCATTTGGCGTCGCCTGTCTGAAGGCGGACGCAGCCCAGCGAAGCATGATCGCCCAGAAGATTATACTCTTTTGTCAGCATGAAGGCGGGGTTCTGGCGGGAATAACAAATGGAATGGAACAGGATCTTCCCGTTGAAACGGGTGGCGAACTGGCCGAAGGTGCCGTCGACCATATACAGCCATTCGTATCTTCCGGAAGTGGAATAGGTCCCCAGCGGCGTCGCGTGTCCCTTGCGGCCCGTGGAGCAGACCATGGCCTTGACGGGGCGGGTGTAATAGCCCTCGTCGTCCAACTCATAAACCGTGACCGTGTTGGCCTGCCGGTTGACCATAATATAATAAGGGCTGCCGTTGTTTTTTGCGTGCTCTGCGGCAATATACGGCCCCTCGGCGCGCGCCGGGACCTGCCCGCACAGCAAAAGGACCGCCAACACCAGACACAGTAGTTTTTTCATCGGGACCTCCGTTCTTTGTGCTGCAAATGATAATAATAAAAAAGCCGAACCTGCCCTTTAACGGAGCAGGTTCGGACTTTCTCTGGTGGAGACAAGGGGACTCGAACCCATGACCTCTCGCGTGTGAGGCGAACGCTCTAACCAGCTGAGCTATGTCTCCATACGATTGCGGGACGCCTGGCGACGTCCCGAGTAAAGTGGTGACCCGTACGGGAATCGAACCCATGATTCCGCCGTGAAAGGGCGGTGTCTTAACCTCTTGACCAACGGGCCGAATGGTAGCGGCGATGGGATTTGAACCTATGACCTGCCGGGTATGAACCGGATGCTCTAGCCAACTGAGCTACGCCGCCATTTTGCCTGCCGCAGCAAGCAAATAATATTATAGGGGGAATGGGCCCGTTTGTCAAGAGATTTTGACGGAAAAAACGAATATTCTTTTTACACTTAAAGCGCCCGAACGGTGTAATAAACCGCAGTGCCCAAAAGCAGCGCCGCAAGGCCGATGGCAGCGATCAGGGCGAGCTTGCCGCCCAGCAGATAAGCAGCGATCACAGCCGCGAGGATGATCAGATTACTAACGACAGCAAAACGCCGATCCGGATTCTTTCCGAACAGCGCCTTGCGCAGGCCCTTGTCCGGAGCCATCGTCGCGCACGCAAGTGCGATCAGCGCAAATACCGCAGCAAGGATCGCCATAAAAAGACGCTCGCGAGCGCCCTGGTACGAGCAATACGCGGAAATGACGCCGGCCACACACACGACGCAGAAGGTGAAAAAGCGGCGCTCGCAAATCAGATAGATCAGATACAGCACCGCCATCACGGGCAGCAGCACGTTAAGCACGTTGATCCCGTTGGAATAATCCAGCCGAAGGATCAGACAGCTCAGAGCAAAAAGCAGAAAGCAGATCCCGATGAACAGCGGGGTCACCAGCCGATCCTTGCGGAAGGTCCCCTTTTTGTGCTGGACTGCCGCCCAGACAAAGCAGACCGCGGCAGCGGCGGCGCTTGCGATGAGAAGGATCAGGTTCAGCCGCTGGCCCTGCAAAAACGTGGAGCCCGTGATCATATACCGGTAAAGACGCGCCATGCCCATCAAAAGCAGGATCACATAAACAAAAATCACCATCAGACGATTGGTCGCCAGCTCCTGTGCCTGCTTTTTCTTCTGATTACTTTCGTTCAAGGAAACTCACTCTCCGATATCAAAGTTGCCTGTCTGATACATAATGGCGCAGACAGCCGCCACGGGCGCTGTTTCACATCGCAGGATGCGCGGGCCGATAGAGACGCAGGAGGCGCCCGCCTCGGTCGCCAGACGGACCTCGTCGTCCGCAAAGCCGCCCTCGGGACCGGTGATGACGGAATACGTCCCGCCTCCCTTTGCTGCGCGAAGCGCGGCGGAAAGGCTCTGCCGGTTTTCCTTTTCATAGAGGATCAGATCACAGTCCGCTTCCGCGGCCATCGCGGCCGCCCGCTCAAAGGGCACGATCTCCCCCACCGTTACGGCGCGGGATCGCTGGCACTGCTTGGAAGCCTCAAGCGCGATGCGGGCAAAGCGCTGACGCTTTTTTTCAAGATCCTTTTCCTCGGGGCGCGCCACGCAATAGCGCGATACAAAGGGAACGATATGAGAGGCACCGCATTCCACACACTTCTGGATCAGATAATCAAAACGGTCGCCCTTGGAAAGGCCGGCATACACGGTGATGAACACGTCCGGCTCGTTATCAAAGGGTTCCTCCGAAAGGATCCTGGCCGACACATCTTTTTTCCCCACTGCGTCGAGGACGCATCGATAGGCGCGTCCGTTGCCGCAGCAAACGGTGACCTCGTCGCCGGGCTGCATCCGAAGCACGCGGGAAACGTGCTGCGCGTCGGAAGGCTCTAACGTCAGGCTGTCGCCGCACACCCGATCGGCGGAAACGAACAGGCGCATCTCATCCCTCCCCGATAAGAGATATTATATCAAAAAGAGAAGGGTTTGTCCATGGTAAAGTGAAAAAAACACAAATACTTTATCATTTTTCAGAATCGCTCCCGCGCATGCAGCACAGCATCACCCAGCCGTCGCGGGCGCGTTCTCCGGTGATCACCATACCGGCTTTGCAGAAGGCATCCCTGACCTCCTGCGCGCGGGAATCGATGATGCCGGAAAGGATCAGATGGCCGTCTTTCGCGAGCCACGCGGGAAGATACGCCGCCATGGCGATGAGCACGTCGGCCACGATATTGGCCAGAATGACTCCGTAAGGGCCTTTGGCGGCCAGCTCCTCCCGCAGGGCGGGATCGGCCAGCAGATCGCCGCACCGCGTGGAATAGCGCAGCCCGGTCAGACCGTTTTTATCCATGTTTTCCGCGGTGACGCGCATGGCGTTTTCTTCGATGTCGCAGGCCAGCGCGTGACGCGCGCCCAGCAGCAGCGCCGTGCAGGCAAGGATCCCGCTCCCGCAGCCCACGTCCAGCACCTTCTGCCCGGAAACGTCAAGCGCGTCCAGCTGCTCCATACACATCCGCGTGGTGGCGTGAGAGCCGGTGCCGAAGCTGGAGGCCGGATCCATGGTCAGAAGTACGCGCCCCTCCGGCACCTGCGCCTGTTCCCAGCTGGGACAGACAAACAGCCTGTCGCCCACCGGGAAGGGCTTGTAGTATTCTTTCCATTTGTTTTCCCAATCCTCGCTGCGGACAGGCGAAACCGCCATGGTCAAGGCGCCGTAAAAGCCGGTCTCATCCTGGCTCTTCAGCTCAGCGAGCAGCTCCCCTGCCTGCTTCAGGCGGGATGCGCCGTCGGCGTCAGGGGTGAGATAGCAGCTCACTGAAGGACAGCGGTCCGGATTGTCAAACAGTTGTTCCTCGATATAATCCCACCGCTTGACGGGCGCGTGGATAAAATCCTCCACGGTCTGGGGATCGTCGACGCTGCAGCCTCCCGTGATCTCCGCCAAAAGCTCGGCCAACAGCTCCGCCGCCTCGTGCGTGGTGGTGATCTTCACCTCGATGTAATCCATTCGGATCCTCCTTCTTCCTGCAGCCAGGCCTGCGCCTGCCGCGCGGTATTACAAAGATAAGTCATGGCCTCCGCAGGATAGCGGCCTGCCGCCGTTTCGCCGGTGAGCATCACGGCAGAGGCGCCGTCCAAAACGGCGTTGAATACGTCGCTGACCTCGGCCCGGGTAGGCACGGGATTGTTCTCCATGGAGGCCAGCATCTGGGTCACTACAAGAAAGGGCTTCCCCGCCGCCTTTGCCCGCGCCGCCACCGATTTTTGAATCGCCGGCACCTCCCACAGTGGGAAAGCATTGCCCAGATCGCCCCGGGCGATCACCAGCACATCGGGCAGATCGATCCAGTCCGCCAGGCTGAAAAAGCCGGCGCGGCTTTCGATTTTGGCGTAAAGTTTAATATCTTTACAGCCATGATTTTCCATAGCATTTTTAACTTCAAGCAGATCGCTTCGGCCACGGACGAAGGATTGCATCACGCCGGTGACCCCACAGGCGCGCGCCAGAGAAAGATTTTCATGATCCTGCTCGGTGAGGGCCGGAAGCTCCGGCGAAAAACCCGGGATCGCCACGCTTTTTTGCGGAAGCAGCGTTCCGCCCCGCAGCACGAGGGCTTCGTCCTCCGCACAAACGCGAAGCAGGATCTTTCCGTCGTCCAGCAAAAGCTCGCATGCCGGGCAAAGGGCCCGGCGCACCGCTTGCGGCAGGGGGATGCGCGACAATAAAACGGTCTCTCCGGGAACGAGAGTCAGCGGCAGACCTTCCCTGCCCACCCGCAGCTCAGGCCCCTGCAGGTCGATGAGCAGATCGGGCCGGATGCCGGCGGCGTCGGCAGCCGCGCGCATCCGCTCCAGCAAGGGCCGGCTCTCTTCCAGCGTCACGTGGGACAGATTGAGCCGCAGGCCGGTCATCCCCGCGCGAAACATGGTCTCCAGCACGGCGATATCGCCGCAGGCAGGGCCTAACGTTCCGTAGATCTCCATCATTCCTCCAAAGTAAACAGCCAGCTGCAGGCACAGCTGTCGTCCGTCTTGTCGGGATAACAGCTGACGGCACGGCAGGAAATGCGGTCGTCGATCACACGGGCAAAGCCGGAATACTCCACCTCGCCCACCGCTTTGCAGGGATGCCAGGGCATGTTTTTACGGCTGCGCGCCGTCTGGACCCGGCAATCCAGCGTACGGTAAAGCAGGGTATTCCCCTCCCGCAGGATCTCGTCCCGGTTGATATTGGCATACAGACGCAGACGAAGCGCCTGCTCCAGGCCGTCCAGGCCGGCCCGCTGAGGCAGAGAAAGGAATTCCTTGATCTTTTTCGCCTCGATCACCGTAAACTGCTTCCAGACGGCAACATCGTGCTCCATCGCCTCATCCATGCCAAGCTTGCGCTCCACCGATTGGAACCACACGCCGTCTATCGCAAGCCAGTCCTTGCAATAAATCTCGATCAGCCGCTCCAGCTGCTCACGGGACAGAGCTTTTAACGCCTCGCTCGCCACAAAGCCGCCTCCCCTTTCAGCAGATCTCCCAGATGATCGCCACCGTATCGCTGACGCTGACGTCCTCGGGAGCGATATCCATTGCCGCCCGCTTGGAGGCTGCCAGCATGGGCAGCGCACCGTTGGCCATCTCACAGCGGGTGTTTGAAACAAAGCTGTGCCCGTCCCAATGATACTGAATGCCCTGCACCTCCCCCAGCGTCACGCCGGATGCCCGGCACAGGACCTCCGCCTTATTCCGGGCATTTTCCACGGCGCTTTCCAGCAGCGCGGCGGCGGCAGCCTCCTCGTCCCGCACGGTGAACTGCACCGAAAACTCGGGCTCAGAGGTGCTCTCGGCCATAGCGGAAAGGGCCGCTGAAAGGCGCTTCATGTCCAGATCAAAGGAAAGGCTGAGGCTATGCATACAAATATAGCCCACGAAGATCTGGCGGAAATTGCCCTTGTCGTCGTGCTCTCCGCGGTACTCCGGGTCGATGCGAAGATCGGCGGTCTTCAGATCGTCACGGGCAAAGCCAGCCCGTTCCAGCGCGCCCCGAAGCGCCTCGATCTGACGCTCAGCCAGCGCCATGGTTTCGTCGTATTGCTCATGCTTCGCGCGCAGGGTGATCCCCAGGGTGACGAGATCGGGCTTGAGCTGCAGCTTGCCCGTCCCTTTAACAGTGATCGTCCTCATTCAAACACCTCTTCATGATCCATATTTCACCGGCGCTCGCCTGTTCGCGGCAGGCGCACCGTCGGAAATTGCCGATTGATGCGGGAATAACAGTCGCACTGTGACTGATGGTCGTTGACAAGGCCGCAGGCCTGCAGATACGCATAAACCGTCACCGGTCCGAGATACGTAAAGCCGCGGCGCTTCAGCTCCGCGGCGACAGCGTCGGAAAGCGCGTTTGCCGCGGGGATATCCCCCGTTTCATGTCCTTCATACAAGACGGTTTTTCCGTCGGTAAACCGCCAAAGCCAGGCTTCAAAGCTGCCGTATTCCCGGCAGACCGTCTGAAAGCAGCGGGCATTGGCGATCACGGCGCGCACCTTTCTCGGCGAGCGGAGCATCCCCTCGGTCTGAAGGATCCGCTCCTCGTCCGCGGGGCCGTAGGCCGCAATTTTATCATAGTCAAAGCCGTCGAAGCAAGCGGAAAAAATCGCCCGTTTCCGGATCATCAGATCCCAGCTCAGACCGCATTGCAGACACTCCAGCATCAAAAACTCGAACAGCTTTCGGTCGTCATGCAGCGGAAAGCCCCATTCCTCGTCGTGATACCGCTGCATTTCCGGGCTGACCGCGCCCCAGGCGCATCTCCCCATCAGGCCTTCTCGCCTTCAGCAGGCGTATCCCACGGGATGTAAAGACAATATGCCGGATACATTTCGCCCAGATAGACCCAGACGTTTTCGCCCATTTCGATGGGCTCCGGGAACACCAGATTGGGAATGAACAGCTTGACTGCCGTGCGGTTTTTCCCTTTGATCACAAACCCCTCGGCGTTGGGCTCGGCCCGAAGGCGGTCGACCCAATCCTTCAGATCATCGATCCCAAAGGCCCGTGCGAAATACGGGAGAATGTCAGTTTCGTTGCAGTAGGTAACGTTTTCCGGATTCATGAGCCAGTTTCGAGTAAGCATGGTGTCCTCCTTTTCCAGTGCGGCGGAATTTGATCAGCTATAGTCTACCACAAACCGGACAGAAAGACAAGGAATCGCCGAAAAAGGTGATAATTCTTGGGCAAAAGGCGTTTTTTGTCCGGTTTTCCGGCATTTTTCGGGTTCTGCCCATAGAAAGCATCTTCTGTTTCTCATACAATAAAAATAATAAGACAGCATAGACACCATCATTCAGAAAGGGAGGGGTCAAGATGCAAAGCATTCTGCACGCTGCCGAACGCAAGGCTTTTCAACTGGCGCTGGATCATCTGATCCAAAAGGGGCAAAAGGAAGACGCCGCTGCGCTGGCCGATTCGCTGATCGGCCTGATCAAACGGATCATGGGCGATTCATGGTCGGAAGACAGCTATGTCCGGCTCCACGACATCGCCGCAAATCCGGACAGCAAATGGGCCAGATACGCCGATCGGGTGATCAAGGATACCGATCCTGTCATCCTGTCGAAATTCCTCCTGAACGCCGCCTACGAGGGCGGATTCCGCGGATATAAAACCTCGGAGGAAGCATCCAAGGAGTATCAATGTAATATCCCTTGGATCGTGCTGATGGATCCCACCTCGGCCTGTAACATGCGCTGCACCGGCTGTTGGGCGGCGGAATACGGGCATCAGCAGAATCTCAGCTATGAGGTGATGGATCGGGTGTTGACCGAGGGAAAGGAGCTGGGGATCCACGCCTGCCTGTTTACCGGCGGCGAGCCGCTGGTGCGGAAAGCGGACATCATCCGCCTGTGTGAGACGCACCCCGACGTGGCCTTCCACGCCTTTACCAACGGGACGCTGATCGACGACGCCTTTTGCCGGGAAATGCTGCGGGTGGGAAATTTCTTCCTCTCTGTGAGCATCGAGGGCTTCCGCGAGGCGAATGATTCCCGCCGCGGTGCGGGGCATTTTGATCAGGCGATGCAGGCCATGGAGCTGATGCGGTCTTACCGCATCCCCTTCGGCGTTTCCGTATGCTACACCAGCCGGAATTATCTGGACGTGACCTCGGACGCTTTTTTGGATATGCTCATCGAAAAGGGCTGTGTTTTTGCCTGGTTCTTCCACTATATGCCCGTGGGGATGAACGCCTCCACTGAGCTGCTGCTCTCGCCGGAGCAGCGGACATATATGAAAAACCGGATCCGTTTTATCCGGGATTCGGAAGATGGAAAGCCCCTCTTTTGCATCGATTTTCAGAATGACGGCGAGTTTGCCGGCGGATGTGTAGCCGGCGGACGGCGGTATTGTCATATCAACGCCGCCGGAGACGTGGAGCCCTGTGTGTTCATCCACTATTCCGGCGCGAACGTTTATGAAAAATCTCTGCTGGATTGCCTGCGCCAGCCGCTGTTTCTGGCCTATCACGAGGGCCAGCCCTTCAACGACAACATGCTGCGCCCCTGCCCCATGCTGGAAAACCCGGAGATCCTGCGGGAGCTGGTCAAAAAGACCGGCGCAAAATCCACCGATCTGGAAGCGCCGGAGCCCGTGGATCATCTGTGCGACAAATGTCAAAGCTATGCCGCCAACTGGGCACCCGTGGCAGAAAAGCTGTGGCAGGAGGATCATGCCAATTGATTTTCCCCATTCCCCTTCTCCTTTTCCCGACGCTGCCGGGACAAAGAAGCGGCTCCGACGATCGGTCGGAGCCACTTCTTCGCATGTCGGTCTCTTCATGTAAGCGGTTTCAGACAGAAAGAGGACAGACACATGCTGTGTCTGCCCTCTTTCTTATGTTCAGGAAAAGGAAGCTCAGGCTTCCAGCGTCTTCTGGTAGTTGTAAATTCTCCAGATAACGGCGCACATTTCGGAACGAATGATGTGATCGTCGGGACGGAACACGCGGACGCCGTCCTTGTTGAAGTCGCCTTCCACGATCTTGATGTTGTACAGCTCCAGGATCGCCATCTCATCGGTGTCCGCGAAGGGAGACGCGATGTCAACGGGCTTCAGATCCAGCGCGGCGGCAGCCACGCGGGCATATTCCGCTCTGGTGATGGGATCATCCAGATTGATCTCGAGATCGGCGGGAACCAGCTTGTCGGCACGGGCTTTGGTCAGATAACCGCTGGCCCAATGCTTCTCGGTGGGAGCCTGCTCGGGATAGCCGGTGGCGCGCATGATCAGCTTGAGCGCTTCGCCCCAGGTGGTAAGACCGGTGGGATCGAAGAGGTAGCCGGGACGGCCGTTGACCACGCCGGCGATGGACAGATCACGAACGTACTTGTAGTACCAGTCGGAACGATCCTGCTTCATATCCAGATAAGGAGGCCAGGTGTCGTTCATCACGGCGACCACGTTGGTGCGGGGAGACAGAGGGAAGCGGTACTCCAGGATGTCTTCGATGGGCTCCAGCGTTCCGTCGGGCTTCAGGATAGCCCAGCCGGCAAACTCATAATACTCATCATCGGGGATCACCTCGGGGATGAACTGCTCGCCGACGCGGCCGGTGGAGGGGTTGGGCATGACGATAACGGAACCGTCTTTCTGCCGATCGGTGCCCTCTTTTTCCTTCAGGGTATAACCCTCGCCGGGCATAAACACGACGCCGCTGCGATCGACGCCTTCATCATCCTCATCGGTGAACTCGCCTTCGTCGCCCTCACCGGGATCGATCACGCCGCCATCGGCGAAGCTCAGGCACATCGTGCTGAGCAGGCAAGCGACCATGAGGAGGCTGGTGAACATCATAAACAGACGCTTTTTCATAAGCAGATCCTCCTTCTAACTTCTTGCTCGATCTTCCCCGCCCCGCTCATAAGAGCGGGACGGGGCGCTTGTGATAATCAGACTTCGCCGATGAGGGTATAGCCCTCAGCGACAGCGAAGGTCTTGTACTTGCCGGCAGGCAGCCGCTTGTAGGAAACGGTGTACTTGCCGGGCTTGGTACCGGCCTTCATGGTGTACTCGTACAGCGGGGTGAGCTCTTTGTAGTGATCATAAGACTGATCTTCGCTCTCCGTGTCGTACGCGTAGATGACGTACTTCAGAGCCTGGCTGACCTTGCCCTTGCTGTCGCCGGGCAGCCACTCCTGCTCCTCGTGACCGTCGGGATAGACGTGGGTCAGGGTGACGGTGGCGGAGGTGCGGCCGAAGCTGACGTAGTCAACTCTGTAGTAGTCGCGGAGGATATTGACGGTGATCACGAAAGCGGGCTCCATCCAGTAGTTGGGGTTGCCGATCGTGATGGTGACAGTGACGGACTCGGTGTCGTCGGTGATGTCAGCCAGAGCAGGCTCACAGACGATCTGGAGATCCAGATCGGCGATGGTGTGCTTCAGCAGCGTGGCAAGACCGCCCACCTCGTTGCCGTTGGCATCGGTGTACTTCTCAGCCACCAGGACCGCTTCCAGAGCAGCCAGCAGGCTGTCTTCATCCTTCAGATCGTCGATGAAGAGGTCGACCTCATTGGGATTCTCCGCATCGGGACCGCGCAGGGTGACGGGCCGCTGATAGATGTTCTGAGCACCGTCGATCACGGTGACGTCATAGTTGACAAAGTCGATGCCCTCGTCGGTGATCACATAGTCCTCCGTGACGCCTTCCATGTACTGGTCGTAAGTCGCGGTGGTAGGATCGGTCATGGGATCGGTGTACTTGATGTTGGCATCGGAGTCGATCAGCTCTTCAAAGATGACCAGCTTATCCAGCAGGTCGTCCAGATCGGCCTCGGAATCGCCCTCGATGAGCGCTTCAAGCACATAATCCATCACGCGGTTGGGTTCGCCGTACATCCGGAAGCCGTTCTGCTCGAAGTTGAGCTCGGCGACTTCGGCGCCGTTCTCGGGATACGCGGGC
>JAFOPS010000003.1 GCA_017394205.1 Clostridia bacterium
CTGCGGCGCCTCCCGGACAATTTGTGCCCTGATTTCGTCACTTTTTCTTGAAATACACAAAGTATTCCTGCGAAAAAGTGCCTTCATCAGAACTCAAATTCTCTCGGGATTCGCTCTTGCCGATTTAATCATCGTTTACCTAAACTGCAAAGCATCAACGAACGTCTCTTCGGAGGCGTTCGTTTTTTTATGCCGATTCTCCCGCTGTTGACAAAAGCACTGGGGAAGGTATATTATAACAGCCGTTACATAACGACAATTACAAGGGAAGGAGGCTCGCGCATGCCGCCCAAACCAAGAGTCACGGAGGAGATGATCGTCGACGCCGCGGTGGAGGTAGTCCGTCAAAGCGGCTTCGAGCGTATTAACGCCCGGGCGGTTTCCGGGCAGCTGCACTGCTCCACCCAGCCGGTGATGTATCATTTTTCGACTATCGACAGCCTGAAAAGAGCCGCCTACAGGAAGGCGGATCATCTGCACTCGGAATACTTGATGAACACGCCGCCCGGACAGGATCCGATCCTTGGGATCGGCCTGAACTATGTCCGTTTCGCCATGGAAGAGCCGCAGCTGTTCCGCTTCCTGTTTCAGTCCGGATACGCGGAGGAGAAGAGCCTCCTGGAAATGGTGGATTCCGAAGAGCTGGCCCCGGTGCTGGAAGCCATGCGGGAAGGAGCGGGGCTGAGTCTGCGGAAGACCAGGAATGTATTCATCACGGTGGCCTTGTTTGCCCATGGATACGCAAGCATCATCGCCAACAATCATCTGGAATATGACGAAAAGCTCATCGCGGAACACCTGGAGCGCGCCTGGAACGGCGCGGTGCTCGCGGCGGCGTCCTCCGCGGATGACTGACAAAGAAAGAATAAGGAGACAGATCTATGTTTGAATCCATGAAAAAAGACAAAGTCAGAATGATCACCCTCATCGGCATGGCTGTCATGATCATCGCGGTCGCGGTCAAGGCGGCCACGGCCTCTATGATCGCCGCCGCGGCGATCCATATCGCGGGTCTGGCGTGCTTCTTCATCATCGAAGGCATGGAAAAAACGCCCGACTCCGAATCAGGACTTAGTTTTAAACGTTTCTTCCCGGACCTGAAAAAGCCGGGCGTGCTTCCCCTGATCCTTTTCATGCTCGTATTGTCCCCCGCCGAAATGCTTCTGAGCAAGGCGGTATTCGGCAGCGCCTATATAGACCATGTGCTGGGGCGGGTAAACGTGCCGGGTCTGGATCAGCTTCCTCTGCTGCTGTTCAATCAGATCGTTTCCGTGCTCGGTGAAGAGATTGAATTCCGCGCGTTCTTTGTGGGGAAGGGCATGAAGCGCTTTTCGTTCTGGCCGGTTGCCATTGCCGGGGCTGTACTCTTTGCCGCGGCGCACTATGCCGCAGGCCCTGCGGGCGTCGTTGCCCGGGACCTGGTCGGAATCTTTATCGACGCGATCCTGTTTGCGATCCTGTACCGCAAGACGGGCAACTGCCTGATCAGCTTTGTTCCGCATTTTCTCAACAACATGATCGGATTCTTCCTTGTGCCGATCCTGTTCGGGTAAAAAAGTCCGGGCAGTACGGGCTTAAAGCCGCTCGCCGCGGTCCTCAATTCAGCAAGCACTAAACTGCAAAGCCCCAACGAACGTCTCTTCGGAGGCGTTCGTTTTTTTTGCGGCGGGCGGCTTTTTGGCATCTTTTGCGGTTGCCGTGCAAGCGGCGAGCAAAAGGCCATTTCAATCGCGCCCGCGAAGCGGCCCGGAGGGACGCATCGCCCGCCGCGTTCCTCCGTTCCCGAAGCGCGGATCGAACTTTCAAAACGCACCAAACCCCCGAAAGCCTGTCGGTTTTCGGGGGTTTTCTTTCTCTCCCGGCCACGCTATTATTTCACCGGATGATCCTCTGCCCCCCGGGCCTTGACGGGATATGCAATGTCACCCGCAGAATTCAACCAATAGTTTCATGAAAGCAAATGTGACTCCATTGTATTCAACCAATCGTTTTGCTATAATTCTACCAGCAATTGCGTTTGGGGGACACACAAAATGGAGCTTGGGAATACGATCGCCAAACTGCGGCGGGAGCGGGGGCTGACGCAGGAGCAGCTTGGCAAGGCGCTTTGCGTCTCGGGCCAGGCGGTCAGCAAATGGGAAAAGGGCGGCACCCCGGATGCTGAAATGCTGCCCGCGATCGCCGATCGTCTGGGTGTGACCATCGACACGCTCTTCGGGCGCGCAAACGAGCCGGCGGAGGATATGCCGGGTACGCTGCTGCGCTATCTTGGCGCGTTTCCAAAGGAAAAGCGCATGTTCGAGCTGTTTCGGCTGCTGTGCGCCACCATTCAGCGGCCGTATTATGTGGACGGCGAGATCCTCGGGGACTTGATGGACGCCCTGTTTCGCCTGCCGGTGAAAACCTGTTATTCCTCGGACATCGTGAACCACACGGATTCGACGCTCTGGCTTCGCGCCTGCACGGTGTTGGACGAGGGAATCCAGCTGGGCATTCCGGCCGAGGACTGCCCCATGTTTTTGCTGCTGCCGGAGCCGGAGGGCGGCTATGCGTCAAACTTTGCAGGAAACGAAGCGTATCGCAGCCTGTTTTCCGCCCTCGCGCAGCCGGGTTCGCTGGAGATCCTACGCACGCTCTACGCTCAGAAATACAGCTACCGCTCCGCAAAGGCCATCGCAAAGGCCTCGGGGGTGCCGCTGGAGGACACAGAGCGGGCGCTTTCCGCGCTGATCACCTGCCACGTGATCAAGAAAACCGAGGTCGAGCTGGAGGATGCGCCGGTGCAGGTCTTCATGCTGGACAAGCAGGAATCTTTTGTCCCGTTTATGCTGCTCTCGCGCTGGTTGTGCGAAGGAGAGGACGCGTACTTCTGCAGCTGGTGTGACCGAAAAAACCCGCTTTTGAGGGAGGGCACAGCAGATGAAAGCAAGTGACACAAACGCGCGCTGCGGCGTCCGTTTCTCAGGGAGCTGTTCCGCGGCAACAAGTTTAACCTGGCTATGACCGTGATCGCCGCTGTTCTGGAGGCCCTGGCGGCGCTTGTGATCTCGTGGCTCATCAAGGAGGTCGCCGACCTCATTGCCGGCAGCAGCGCATATGGCTTCGGAACGCTCCTGATCATCGCGGGAGGCGGCTTCGCGCTGGAGGGGATCGCATGGATCCTCGACCGGCAGTTCCTTTCCGCGTTTCGCGCAAAGGCGATCCTGCAGTATCGCGCCCATGCCTTCGAACGGCTGATGGAGAAGGGCATCCAGGCCTTTTCCGGCGAGAATACCTCGCTCTATATCTCTGCGCTTTCAAACGACGTGAACACCATCGAAACGGACTTTGTGGGAAAGCTGCAGAGCACCATCACGGTCGGCGTCTCCTTTGTCGGCGCGCTGAGTCTCATGCTCTGGTACAGCCCGCTGCTGACGCTGGTCGCGATCGGCTTCTCCCTTTTACCGATCCTGGTCTCCATCGCTCTGGGCAACAAGGCAGCTGCCGCGGAAAAGAAGGTTTCCGACAAAAAGGAAAGCTACACGGGCATGCTGAAGGATGCGCTTTCGGGCTTCTCGGTCATCAAGAGCTTCAAGGCGGAGAAGAACCTTTCCCGCGTCCATGGCGAAAGCAACGAAGGCGTTGCAGATGCCTCAAAAAAACGCACGGTCGTCAACGTGACGGTGGCTTACGCCTCCGAGATCTCGGGTGCGCTCTTGCAGTTTGGCGTATTCTTTGTGGCCGCGGCCTTTGTGCTCGCCGGAAAAGCGGGCATCACCACCGGTACCGCGTTGGTGTTCGTACAGCTGCTGAACTATGTACTGGCGCCGATCCAGGCCTTCCCGGCCTTCTTCGCCGGCATGATGTCCGCCAACTCGCTGATCGACAAGCTGGCCGGGGCGCTGGATCAAAACGTCCCCGACGAAGGCGAGCCCATCCCGCCGCGGCTCACCGAGGGGATCTCGGTCAGGGATCTTGCCTTTTCCTACGAAGAGGGAAAGCCGGTGCTGCAGGATGTTGACATGGAGCTGCGCGCCGGCGGCTGCTACGCGCTGGTGGGCGGCTCCGGCAGCGGCAAGTCCACCATCCTGAACCTGCTGATGGCCTCCTCCAAAAGCTATCAGGGCGAGATCCTCTATGACGGGAAAGAACTCAAAACCGTTTCCGCCGGCTCGCTCTACGACCTGGTGTCGATCATTCAGCAGAATGTGTTCGTGTTCAACAGCACGATCCGCGACAACATCACCCTGTTCTCCGAGTTCCCGGAGGAGGAGATCGAACGCGCCGTGCGTTTGTCCGGGCTGAAAAAGCTC
>JAFOPS010000023.1 GCA_017394205.1 Clostridia bacterium
GACGGGGACAAGGTCACCGTTCCCTCCTGGCGCGACGATATGGACGGCGAAGCCGATATTGCCGAGGAGGTGGCGCGGTATTACGGCTATGACAAGATCCCCACCACCCTGCTCTCCGGTCAGACCACCAAGGGCGGTCTGACAAAACGGCAGCACTTCAATCGCCGTGTCAACGACGCCTGCAATGCCGTCGGATTCAACGAAGCCCGCACGCTGGCATTTATGAGCCCGAAGGCCGCAGACAAGATCGCCCTGGCGTCCGAGGATCCCCGCCGCAAGGCTGTCGTTATCACCAATCCGCTGGGTGAAGATCAAAGTCTGATGCGGACCACTGCGCTCCCCGCCATGCTGGAGGTCGCCGCCCGCAATTACAATTTCCGTGCTCCTTCGATCCACCTTTTCGAGCAAGCGAAGGTCTATCTGCCTCAGCTGACGGCGAATGGAGAAGTCGACCCCGATCAGCTGCCGACCGAGCGGATGACGCTTACCATGTCCTGCTATGGGGAAGATTTCTTCCATCTGAAGGGCTGTATTGAAGCGGTGTTCTCTATGCTTTCGATCCACGGATGCCTCTTCCTTCCCTGCTCCTCCGACCCCAGCTACCATCCGGGGCGGTGCGCGGAGATCCGCTGCGGCGACCGTACGGTGGGCTATGCCGGACAGATCCATCCCAACGTCTTGAAGGCCTACGGAATCGGCGCCGAGCTTTATGCCGCCGAGCTGGATCTTGACCTGATGTATGAACTGGTGGATCAGGAACGTTATTATCAGCCCATTCCCCGGTTCCCCGCCACCACGCGGGATCTGGCCGTCGTCTGCGACGATGCGCTCTATGTGCTGCAGCTCGAGCAATCGATCCGCTCTGCCGCCGGAGAAACGCTGGATCATCTGGAACTCTTCGACGTATATCGCGGCGCGCCCGTGCCGCCCGGAAAAAAGAGCGTCGCCTTCTCGCTGGCGCTCCGCAGCTCGGACCACACGCTGACCGACGGAGAAGCCGACGAGGTCATCCGCCGGGTCCTCGACAAACTCAAGGACGAGTTCGGCGCAGTGCTTCGTCTGTGATTTGATTTTTGCCGGGACGGACCTTCCGTCCCGGTTTTTTCGTAATTTTGTTCGCTTTTTCCCTTTACTTTAGTGCTGAAGTGATGTATAATGATACCGATTTATAATAGTGATTCAGTTTGGAGGGGATCTTATGTTGTTAGACGGAACGCGGAAATTCAAAATCACAGACGATGCCGATCTGGAGATGAAGCAGGTCCTTACCGCCGTGTACGACGCGCTTCAGGAAAAGGGCTACAACCCCATCAATCAGATCGTCGGATACATTCTGTCGGAGGATCCCACCTATATCACCAACCACAACAATGCGCGCACGCTGATCCGAAAGATCGACCGTGACGAGCTTTTGCAGGAGTTGGTGCGGCATTATCTTTCCGACTGAAGGTAACGCTTCTGTAACAAAATGCCGCCGTCAAAAACCGGTCGGCATTTTTGTTTATTTTTTGTAACTATTTTGTTTGACTTTTGTAATCTTTTCTGTTATACTAAATGCAATCGGAGGTATTCTTATGGAAGCAACCGGGAAAAAAGACGTTCTTCCTCTCACTTATAAGGGCCGTCCCCTGATGAGAAAGGACTCTGTGATTTACTACGGCAGCATGTCCGATAAGTACATTATCATGCTGCAGGTCCTGTCTTCGCAGCCGAAAGAGGGATACACGCTTTCTGACCGTATCTCGATCCAGCTGCAATACACGGACCCCGAGATCAGTTCTGTTGACCGCGTGGTCAAATCCGCTGAGCGCGGGAATCTTTACGACGCGATGGAGCTTGGCTCTATCTGGCTGGAAAGAGCGCTGAACGGGAAGTAAGCCACCATCGGACCGGGGAGGTATTACCGTGAAAATGAGATCTGTCACCCGTATTTTTATCCTTGTCTGCCTGTTCGCCGCGCTGCTTGCGGTTTCGGTCTTTGCCTATGATGTGCAGGGCGGGATCGTCACCACCAACTCCGCCGTGAATTTCCGCAAGGAACCCTCGACGTCGGCCGCCAGCATCGGCAAGCTGTACAACGAGACTCGCGTCGCGATCCTCGATGAAACGGATGGCTGGTACAAAATCGCCTATCAGGGCACAGTCGGCTACATGAGCGCCGACTATGTCGCTGCACAGCCCATCATGAACATCGAATGCGGCGGAGCCAAGGTCACGACTGCCGTTCTGAATATGCGCAGCGCTCCCGGTACCGACAACAGCATCGTCACCAAGCTGTATGAGGGCAAGGTTGCCAAGATCATCGGTATCAATAACGGCTGGTTCAAGGTGCAGTACGGCGGCAGCACCGGCTATGTTTCTCCCGATTACGTCACGGTAGTTCCCTATACGGCCGCTTCCTCTTCCGGATCCTCGGGCTCCGGTTCCGTTTCCTCCGGGTCGACCTCTTCCGCCAGCGGGACCCGACAGGACATCATCGATTATGCCGCCGGTTTCCTCGGCTGCAAATATGTTTACGGCGGGACAAGCCCCAGCGGTTTTGATTGCTCCGGCTTTACGCAGTATGTGTTCGCCCATTTCGGCGTTTCCCTTTCCCACTCC
>JAFOPS010000024.1 GCA_017394205.1 Clostridia bacterium
GATTCACCTCACGAAACAGCGCCTGGATCAGCGGTTGGCAGCGAATCTGGAGCGCGGCGGCCTCTTCCCTGTTTCCGGCCTGCCAAAGATCGATGATCTGCCGGGTCTCACGTGGGATCACGTTTGCCATTGTGGAGATCACACCCACCCCGCCCAGCGAAAGGATCGGAACGATTTGCTCATCGTTTCCGCTGTAAAGGGCAAAATCCTTCGGGCAGAGACGCTTCGTTTTCAGAATCAGTCCAAAGTCACCGGACGCCTCTTTTGTGCCGAAAATGCGGGGATGCTTTGCCAGCGTTGCGTAAGTCTCGGCCGCAATGCAGAGCCCCGTTCGCGAAG
The DNA here is from genome assembly GCA_017394205.1 of Clostridia bacterium. Lineage (GTDB taxonomy): Bacteria > Bacillota > Clostridia > Oscillospirales > Butyricicoccaceae > UBA4644. The sequence continues at coordinate 340 of JAFOPS010000024.1, forward strand.
GCACGTTATACAACAGGATGGGCAGCGCCGTATGGTCCGCGATCTCAGTAAAATGACGGATCAGCCCGCTTTGCGTCGTCTTGTTGTAATAAGGCGTCACCAGCAGCAGCCCTTGCGCGCCCAGTGCTTCCGCCCTGCGGCAAAGACGCAGCGCATGAGCCGTGTCGTTTTTTCCCGCACCCACGATCACGGGGATCCTGCCGTCGGCCCGCTCCAGTGCAAATGCTGCCACAGATTCCCACTCCAGGTCAGACAGGGTCGCACATTCCCCCGTTGTGGCACAAACCACCAGCGCCTGTGTTCCGCATTCCAGATGCCAATCGATCAATCCGCCCAGAGCCGCAAGATCCACCGCGCCGGTTTCGTCAAACGGGGTAACCAGCGCAACTGCGCTGCCTGTAAAAATCGGTATTTTCATGTTGTCGCCTCCTCCGGTTCTTTTTCAATCTATGCGGCAGAAGAGCGTCATATGCGCCGTTTTTCACGGACAGCACGGACCTTTCGCATCGCCGCAGCCAGAAGCAGAAGCAGCAAAAACATCGCACCGAAGGCCAATCGAAGCCATTCAAAAGTATCTTTCGTGATAAACGAGAACGCCGCAGCCGTCAGGCAGGAGATCGCCGAAATGCGCACCCGCTTTCCGACGGGATAACGCTCCGCAAGATCGCCGGTGAACCGCAGGCAGACCGCCGCGTAAAATACCTGGCACAAGGCAAATGCCGAAGAGATCAGCACCTCGGTATGTCTTCCGGTCCCCGCGGCCACATAAGCGGGATACCTAAAGATCGTGATCGTCGGGTATCCCAAAACGGCAATATTCCGAATATGGATGACGGCGAGGAGAAGACAAGCAGAAACGCCTGCCAAATAAACGGCCTTGCGCACTGCGGGACGCGTTCGTCCGGGAACGGCAAAGAGCGGATACATAATCGGCGGAAGGAGCAGCAGTATTTCTTTCAGCACGGATTGCAGAAGCCCCGGTCCGCTTTCGATCCGAAGCGGCGGGAAATTTTCCAAACTGGCTCGCGGAAGTGTAACACAGATGCTCAGCAGGAGCGCTCCCGCGATGAGCGGCTGAAAGATCCACGCCGTCCGAAAAAGGACTTCCCGTCCGCTCAGCAGAACGAACACGGCGGACCCGACCAGGAGCGTATTTCCAAAACGTCCCGCTGCGTTCAGTTCATTGACGGTCATAAAGTCTGCGAAGGTTCGAATCGCCCATCCTGCTAAAAAGGCCCCGTAAAGGGCAGCCGCAGCGGAAGCGGCTTTTCCGGCCCGACGCCCCAGTGCGCATGGAAATGCCCGGCGGCTCTCTTCGTTTTGCGCCAGGTGCAGAATCAGCTCAGCCGCCGGCACATACAGGATACCGACCGCAAGATGTACCAGCCAGCCTTCAGCAAGCCGGTCGGCCGTATCGGAAGGCGCCAGACCCTGCAGCATAAAAATAAATGCCAGAAAGAATACATGCAGCGGCGTGACGGGATGCTTTTCTTTCATTTTGCCGCCCTCTCGTCCGCCGCCTCTGTCTCGATCCTTCCCTCCCGGATCGATTCGATCTCAACGGAAATCATAATGGGATAGCCTTGAAAGTGCTCCGGCCATTTCTTTTTGAAGGATTTCCACGTCGTATAAGACCGGCGATACATCGCGTTTCCGAAGCCAACGGCGTCACAGCCTGCGGTCTGAAGCTTCTTGAGCACGGCGGCGCAGCGTTGCTCAAGACAAGCTGCAATCCGTTCGCTCCATCGCTCCCGTTCTTCCAGCGGGACATAGGTTTGAAGCGCCAGCTTCAAGCGGAGGCTTCCGCCTTGCGCCTCTGCTGTCAGGGTCCGTCTGACGCGGGTCACGGAAAACAATCGGCCGTCCGCAACCAGATCGCCGCCCTTGCTTCCCCGCATCCACATCAAGACGCGGCTCTCTGTCGGATCCAGTATCGTTTTCAGCTCCATATCCCGAAACACTGCCGTTCCTGCGACTTCACGCACCGTAGTATCTCCGTTTCTTCGCAGGGCGATATAGGGCAAAATCGCCTCAACGCCCGGCGCCTTTACCCGCTGATAAAAAGAGGCAGCAGATTCGGCCGGATTGGTGCACAAGTCGGCGCCCTGCGTGATCAGATGTTCCAGCTCGGTGCTGCCCAGCGTGCCCACCACGGGCGCCGTCTCCATGATTTCAGACGCCTTTTGCTCAGAGACCGCCGGCAAAAGAGATACCGGATAATTGTTGTCACCCAGAACGTCCGTCAACAGTTCCGCAAGCCCCTGCTTTGCTGTTTCCTCACCGATCACAAGCACCTGCGCGTGATCGCAGTGCAGCGGCCGCCCGGTCATGGGAACGGTGTTGTCCAGGCCTTCAGTTATACTGTATCCGCCGGCATGCAGAAGGATGCTTTTGCTTTCTTCTTCCGAATGAGTCAGTTGGATCGCCTCGGCGGTCACCTCGTAAGCGGAGGGCTTCCCGTCGACGCCTACTCCGGTGACTACCGTCAGCGACGAAACGTCTTTTCCGCAGGCGGTCAGCGTCGTAAGAAGACATCCCGCAGCAACGGCCTTAAGAATCCGGCGCATCTCATCTCCCCTTTCCCGATAAAAAACGTCCAAAGCGTTTCATGCGCCAGAAGGGCGGCCGAATCAGGCTGTCCTCGCTCTTTTCCTCGCTGAAAAGCGGAAGCCCCGTCAGATACGGAACTCCGAAGGACGTCAGCCCGGACAGTATTGCCGCCAACGCCAGAATGCCCAGCAGATATCCGTAAAGGCCGAAATTAACGCCGAGGCACATCAAAAACAGCCGACAGACAAGGGTGACCGCCTTCAGTTTCGGGGCAATCAGCGCGCAGATCCCGGAAACGGCAACGATGATCAGCACCGGCACGGAGACCAGACGCGCCTCCACCGCTGCCTGTCCGATCACCAATCCGCCCACCACCGAAAGAGTCTGACCCATGTTTGACGGCGTTCTTACCCCTGCTTCACGCAGAATATCAAAGGAGCAAAGCAGGATCAGCGCCTCAAGAAAGATCGGAAACGGAACGTCCTGTCTGGCTTCGGCGATGCTGAGGATCAGCTTCAGCGGCATAAAGGCATGGTGAAACACTACCAGCGACAAATAGACCGGCAGAACGGACACAGCGAAAAAGAATCCGACAGCCCGCAGGATACGGTTGATCCCCGCAAAGCCCACATCCACATAATAATCCTCGCTGGACTGGAATTGCTCCAGAAAAATATACGGCACCGTCACTGCCATGGGGCTCCCATCCGAAAAGATCGCGATGCGCCCCTCAAGCAGCTTTGCGGCCACCACGTCAGGACGTTCGCTGCTGCCCGTCGTCCGGAAAAGCGAATAGGGTCTGTCACGGATCATCTCCGCGATATAATTGCTGTCGATCACGCCGTCGATGGATATTTGCTCAAGCCGCGTCCGAAGGCATTCCAACACATCACGGTCGACACAGCTTCCAAGATAACACAGACAGCAATCGGTTTTAGTCATCGTTCCAAGTGTAAAGTATTCCAGCTTTAAATCCGTTGTTCGCAAGCGTCTCCGCAGCATGGCAAGGTTATGGAGAAGCGGCTCGACAAAGCCTTCCCGCGGGCCCTTGAGACAGGTCTCGCTCACAGGCTCCGTGACCCCGCGCTTCATAAATCCCTTGCTTCCCAACACCAGAGCGCAGTCGCTTCCGTCGATAAACAAGACCGCGTCACCGTAGAGCAGCGCATGCAGAAGCTCTGCTGTTTTCCGTTCCTGCTTCGATTCGCAGGACTGAAGCACCTGTTGCTGCAGAAAATCCGCAATAGCGGTCTCTTTTGCCGGCTGCAGGTCCAACAGCGTAAGCGGACGGATCACAGATTCGTTCAACAGCTGCGATGACGCCATCCCGTCGATACAAAACAGACAGCAGCGCGGCGTCCTGAACCGGAGCGGCTGGATCCTTCGGCAAATGAGCGTTCCGTCTGTGCCGAAGGTCTTCTTCATCTCACGAATATTCGTCTCAAGCTCACGGGATACATATTCCGACATGCGATCACCTCATCCCGGATAGTATGTCACCGCGCGGTCGGAATACCCATAAAAAAGGCGGCAGTATAAAACTGCCGCCTGACTGTCAGGATTCAATGTGCGGTTTTTCTGGGGATCGCGCTTCGCGCGACCCGGGGCTTTCCGACGCCGTTCACAGCATCCGCCGTGATCGTCACCGAAAGCAGATCGGATTCAGAGGGCGTGTGGAACATGATTTCCGTCATTACACTCTCCATCACAGAGCGAAGGCCGCGGGCCCCGGTTTTCAGCTTAAGCGCCTTTTCTGCCAGCGCATCCAAAGCTTCAGGCTCAAACTCCAGCTTCACGCCATCGTATTCCATCAGCTTGGCATATTGCTTGGTCAGGGCGTTTTTCGGCTCGGTAAGGATGCGAAGAAGCGCGTCCTTGTCCAGCGGATCCAGCGTCACAAGCACGGGAAGACGTCCCACCAGCTCCGGAATGATGCCGAACTTCAAAACGTCATGCGGCTCAACGAGACGAAGCAGATCGGTGGATTCATCCAGCTTTGAATGGACTTCTGCGCCAAAGCCGATTCCCTGCTTGCCGGTGCGCTTCTCGATGACTTTGTCCAATCCGTCAAAAGCGCCGCCGCAGATAAAGAGGATGTTCGAGGTATCGATCTGAATGAATTCCTGCTGGGGATGCTTGCGGCCGCCCTGGGGCGGAACATTGGCCACCGTGCCCTCCAGGATCTTCAGCAGGGCCTGCTGCACGCCTTCGCCGGATACGTCGCGGGTGATCGAAGGATTCTCGCTCTTTCTCGCAATCTTATCCAGCTCGTCAATATAGATAATACCGCGCTGCGCCAGCTCCACGTCATAATCCGCCGCCTGGATCAGCCGAAGGAGGATGTTCTCCACGTCTTCGCCCACGTATCCCGCTTCGGTAAGGGTGGTCGCATCAGTGATGGTAAAGGGCACCTTCATGAATCGGGCCAGTGTCTGAGCAAGATGGGTCTTGCCGCTGCCTGTGGGACCGATGAGCAGCACGTTGCTCTTTTGGATCTCAACGTCATCTTCGGGATGAAGGATGCGCTTATAGTGGTTGTAGACCGCCACGCAAAGCGCGATCTTTGCACGGTCTTGCCCGATCACATACTGATCCAGCGACGCTTTCATCTCCGCAGGAGTGGGAAGCTCGTCATTCAGTTGAAAGCGAGCCTTGTTTTCTGCTTCGTCCGCCTCTTCATCGATCAGATCGGCGCAGATCCCGACGCATTCATTGCAGATATAGGCGTTTGGACCCGCGATCAGCCGTTTGACTTCGGACTGTGTGCGTCCGCAAAAGCTGCAGCGCACATCTTTCTTATCATTACTTGCCATGTTTGCTCCTCATTTCAAAGGATATCCGGTTCAGCGCTTTTCGATCACCTTGTCGATCAGGCCGTAGGCTCTCGCCTCTTCCGCCGTCATGAAGTGATCCCGTTCGGTGTCCCGTTCGATGACCTCCAGCGGCTGGCCGGTGCGCTGACTCATGATGCGATTAAGTTGGGCGCGTTTTTTCAGAATATGATCCGCATGGATCTGAATATCCGTCGCCTGGCCCTGCAATCCGCCCAAAAGCGGCTGATGGATCATGATCTCGCTGTTGGGGAGCGCCATCCGCTTGCCGGGCGCTCCGGCCTGCAGCAAAAATGCGCCCATGCTGGCCGCCATGCCGATGCAAATGGTAGCTACATCGCAGTGGATATACTGCATGGTGTCGTAGATAGCAAAGCCGGCAGAGATCGAGCCGCCGGGGCTGTTGATATAAAAGCTGATGTCCTTATCGGGGTCTTGGGCCTCCAGATACAGAAGCTGGGCCACGATCAGGCTTGCGGTCACATCGTTGACTTCTTCCGAAAGAATGATCACGCGATCGTTCAGCAAGCGGGAGAAAATATCGTAAGAGCGTTCACCGCGGCTGGTCTGCTCTACGACCATAGGGATATACGACATATCTTGCTCCTTTCCATGTGCAATGCGGGAAGCGCGGCATATGCGGCGCTTCCCGTATCATAGGTCTGCTGTTACAGTTTACTCCGCCTGTCAAGAAGATTTTGTCGATTCTTCCGAAGCAGGCTTATTCGGCTTTGGTTTCGGCCTTCTTCGCTCTGGTGCGCTTGGGCTTCTCCTCAGCAGCGGGTTCAGCCTTGTCCTCGGCTTTTGCGGCAGCCTTTTTGGCAGGCTTCTTTTCGGCGGCAGGCTCGGCCTTCTTCGCGGTCTTTTTGGCCGCGGGCTTCTTGGCGGGCTTTTCTTCCTTCGCCTTTTCCACAGCGTTTTCGATCACAAAATCATTCGCCTTCTGGCAGACGAGATCCATCTTCAGATCCTCGGCGGGAAGCAGCGCCTTTACGCGCTCCATCTCCATCTTGTTCTGATCGCACAGCTTCTGATACTCGGCGTTGATTTCATCCTCAGACACATCCAGGTTCTCCATCTTGGCGATCTGCTCCAGTGCCAGACGAATCTTGACCTGGCGAAGGGCCTGGTCCCGGAAGATCATACGGAAGGAATTGTGATCCATTCCCTGCATCTTGAGGTAATTCTCAAGATCCATTCCCTGCATGGCCAGCCGGTAGCCGAAGTCCTCTTCGATGCGGTCGAGCTGAGAATCGACCATGGCGTCGGGGATCTCGGCCTCCATCGTGGCGATGACCTGATCCATCAGCTTTTCCTGGAAGGCATTTTTGGCGCTCTCGGTCTTGCGTTCACCGATCTTCTTTTCGATATCGGCCTTCAGCTCGGCCAGCGTATCAAACTCGGAAACATCCTTGGCAAACTCATCGTCCAGCTCAGGCTTCTGAGATTCCTTGACCTCGTTGATCCGGCACTTGAACACGGCGGGCTTGCCGGCCAGCTTCTTCTCCTGATAGGCCTCGGGGAAGGTCACGTTGACGTCGCATTCTTCCTCGGCCTTTTTTCCCACAAGCTGATCCTCAAAGCCGGGGATAAAGGTACCGGAGCCAAGTGCAAGATCAAACTTTTCGCCCTTGCCGCCCTCGAAGGCCACGCCGTCGACGAATCCTTCAAAATCCAGGTTGACGGTATCGCCGTTCTGCGCCTTGCGATCCACGGGGACCAAGCGGGCGTTGCGCTGCTGCATACGGTTGATTTCGGCCTCTACTTCTTCAGCGGTAACGGCAGTGTCGTCCTTTTCGGCGGCAAGGCCCTTGTAATCCTTTACCACGACCTCGGGCTTGACATAGACCAACGCGTTGAAGACAAAGGTGCCGTCTTCCTGCACGTCAAAATCAGACAGCTCAGGCTGAGATACCACATCGATGCCCGCCTCTTTCACAGCAGCCTCGTATGCGTCGGGAATGCAGAAGTTCATGGCATCCTCGTAAAAGACCTCTTTCCCGTAGATCCGCTCAATGATCTTGCGGGGAGCGTGTCCCTTGCGGAAGCCCTGGAGATTGATGGAATGGACGTTCTTGCGATAAGACTTTTCACAAGCCTCTTCGAAAACCTCCGGCTCCACGGCGATCGCCAGCGCCACCTGATTTTTTTCTTTCTTTTCAACGTTTGTCAGTTTCACGGACAGTTCCTCCTTGCAATCTTGCAATATATTCATTTTATATCATTTCGAAATTCGGATCGGGCAAAAGCCCAGCGCATCGGCCGACACCACGGTAAACTCGATCCCTCGGCAGATCCCCGAAAACGCATGGCGCAGACTCTCGGCATGAAGATGGCCGTAATAAACGTGTCTTACCGGATACCGCTCAAGGATCTCCATGATCTGCGGGACCTCTGCTCCCGCAAAGATCGGCGGATAATGCAGAAAGCAGTCGATCTGCTCGGCTCCGTCTGACATTGCGGCCTTCAAAGAGGCCTCCAGGCGGATCAGCTCGCGCTTGAAGATCTTGTCGTCACAGGCCGCGGGGTCGTTTTTGTCGTAAAACCAGCCGCGGGTGCCGCAAAGCGCGATACCGTCATAAAAATAACAGGAATTGTGCAAAAAATCAATGGTCTTGATCTGATTTTCGGCAAAAAACCGTCTCATTTTCGTTACGGTTTCCCACCAATAGTCATGATTGCCCTTCAGCAGCAGCTTTTTGCCCGGGAATCGCTCCAGCAGCCGGAAGTCCGGAAGGGCCTCCTGCAGGCTCATTCCCCAGGAAAAATCGCCGCAGATCACAAGAAGATCCTCCGGCTGCAAGACGGAAAAGCTCTCGATCAGCTTGTCCCGATACCCTTCCCAAACGCCGCCGAACACGTCCATCGGCTTGTCGCAGCCTTCGGAAAGATGGGTATCTCCTATGACATAAAGCGCCATGCCAACTCCTTTTTATTCAAATGCATTTTCGATATGAATGATCCTGCCGTCTTGTGTATAGACCTCAACCACGTCAAAGCGTGCCGGGCGCTCGTCTTCGCGCTCGGCCAGCCAGCTGGCAGCCGCAAGCCGCAGCTTCTGTCGCTTTGCTGGGCCGACGGCCTCCCGCGCAAGAGAAAAGCGATCGTTTTTCCGCAGCTTGACCTCCACAAAGATCACCATCTCGCCCTGTTCCGCGATCAGATCGATCTCGCCGTAGCGGCAATGATAATTATGCTGAACGATCCGGTATCCCTTCGCTTCCAGCGCTTCGGCGGCCGTCTGCTCACCGAGCCTGCCCAATTCCAGCGTCTTCATAGCGTTTCGTAAAATTTTTTCAAAAAGCTCTTCCGGTGCGCGGGACACGGGCCGAACTCCCGCAGCCTTTCATAATGAAGCTTTGTGGGATAACCCTTGTGCTTCGCAAAGCCATATTGCGGATAGGTCCTGTCAAGCTCCAGCATATATCTGTCACGGGATACCTTTGCCAAAATTGACGCAGCTGCGATGGAGGCGCTTTTCCCGTCGCCGCCGACGATCAGCAGCGTGGGCGCCTCGTCCGGCGCCGGATCCCGGTTTCCGTCCACCAAAACGTAATCCGGCTTGACGGAAAGTGCCGCCACGGCGCGGCGCATAGCCAAAAGCCGCGCCTGCAGAATATTGAGCCGGTCGATCTCGTTCTCATCGGCAAAAGCAACAGCCCACGCGCACGCTCGGGCCGTGATCTGCGGATACAACGCATCGCGCTGCTTTTCCGAAAGCTTTTTCGAGTCGTTCAAGCCCTCAATGCGGTCGTTTGGATCGAGAATGACTGCCGCTGCGTAAACCGGTCCGGCCAGTGGGCCGCAGCCTGCCTCGTCCACACCGCAGATCGCACAATATCCCTTTTGCCTCAAATCACATTCAAAGGAATACATCAGCAATCCTCCGGCGGAAGCTCCAGCGTGATGCGCCCCAGCTTGCCGGAGCGGAACTCATCCAGCAGCACCCGCGCCATGCGCAGCGTGTCGTATTCGCCTCTTCCCGCCAGAAACCCGCGCTTTTTGGCGAGTTCAGTGAGCGTTTCATAGGGTTGATCCATGTTTATATCTGTAATGCCGTATCGCTTTACAATCGCTCCGGGAGAAGAGATTTCGAGTTGTCTGATCAAATGACAGGCCAGATCCTCCAAATCAAGGATCTCATCCCGGATAGTGCCGGTAAAGGCGAGCAGATAGCCCATCTCATCGCTTTCGATCTTGGGCCAGAGCATGCCTGGCGTGTCCATGAAATCAAATCCGCCGGGCAGCGAGAACCATTGTTTTCCCCGGGTCACGCCGGGCTTGTCCGCAGCGACAGCCGCTTTCTTTCCTAACAAGCGGTTGATGAAGGAGCTCTTCCCCACGTTGGGGATACCCATGATCATGATGCGCACGGTACGCCCGCTCTGCCCTTTTTCCTCGTTGCGGGCAAGCAGATCAGCGCAGGTTTTTTCCGCACAGGCGCGAAACTGGTTAAGAAAGCCGCCCTTCTGGCTGTTTGCCTCCATGACAAAAAGCCCGCTTTTACGATAATATGCGGCCCACTTGGCGGTCAGCGCGGGATCGGCCTGATCGACGCGGTTGAGCACCAGCATGCGCCGCTTGCCCGCGCAAAGCCGGTCGAGATCGGGGTTGCGGGAGCTTCTGGGGATGCGGGCGTCGATGAGCTCGCAGATCATATCAATATTTTTCAGATCCGCCTGCATCACGCGGCGGGTCTTGGCCATGTGGCCGGGATACCAGTTGATGCTGGCTTTGTTTTCGCTCATTCGATGATCCTCAAAACAATCACAGGTCAAAACAATGATTCCCTATTGATCCGCTTCAAATAGTCCTCGGCAATGATCCCCTGATACGACTGCAGCCATGCCAGCGCCTGGATCCTTGCATAATCTGCAACAGTATCAACGGTCAGTTTTTCAACCGTATATTGCAGCATTCTTCCGGTCAATTGACGCTGCCCAGTTTGGTGATCGGCCAGATGCGAAACAACACCTTGCCGATCACGCGGTCGCAGGAGATCTGTCCCACCTCGACCCATCGGCTGTCGGTGCTCCCGTTGCGATTGTCGCCCATGACGAAGACGTGGCCCTTTTCCACCGTAAGCGGATAATCTTGATTCCCGCGCCTGTCGGAGCGGATGGTATCATAAATATAGGGCTCGTAAAGCACTTCGCCGTTCAAAACAACTTCGCCGTCCCGGTTGATATCCAGCGTATCCCCCTCCACGGCGATCACACGCTTGACCAGCGCTTCGCCGCCGAAGGCGTCGGAGGTACAGACGATCACATCGCCCCGCTGCGGCGCGTCGTAGCCGATCACTCGCAGGATCAGCTGGTCGTTCTCCTCCAGCGTTCTCAGCATAGAGGTACCGCGAACTCCGGAAAGACGGAAGAAAAAGGTGTTGACAAGAATCAGGACGGCCAGCACAAGCGTCAGCGCCTGCGCCCAGAAAAACAGTTCCTGCGCCGCCGATGTTTTTTCGGTTTGCTTTTCCATAACACACGCTCCTGCCAATTTTGAAAAAATAAGAGGGACGAGAACGCCCGTCCCTCAAATTTTTGTCAGACTCAGATGTCCTCTTTGACCTTGGCAGCCTTACCGACTCTGTCACGCAGATAATAGAGCTTGGCGCGGCGGACTTTACCTTTTCTGACGACCTCAAACTTCTCAACGTTGGGAGAATGGATGGGGAACGTCTTTTCCACGCCGACGCCGTAAGAAACGCGGCGAACGGTAACGGTCTCCTGGATGCCGCCATGCTTTCTGGCGATCACGGTGCCCTCAAAAACCTGGATTCTCTCGCGAGAGCCTTCCTTGATCTTCGCGTGAACGCGGACGGTATCACCGATGTTGAAATTGGCAGCGTTTTCCTTCAGCTGTCCTTCTGTCAGATGTTTGATCAGATCCATAATCTTATCGTTCCTTTCGGTCATAGGTGTTCTTGCCCTGACAACGGCAGAGGACCACCCGTAATACATGCTTGATTATAATACCATATTCCAAATCAAATTGCAAGATTTAATTGTAAAAATTTTGGCAGTTTTCATCCAAAATTCCGGTCCTGATATAATGGGCCGCCGCATCTTCCGGCACAAGTCCGGCATTTTTCAGCGCTTTTGTCAGATACATGGGATTCAGCGGGTCGTTTCCCGCCGCCAGAACACAGCGGCACACCGTCGTTTCGTCCTCACGGTAAAAAGCGATCTCCTTGATATAGTCCAGCAGATCCACTTCCCTGCTGCCCCGTTTGGATTTTTTCTCCATGCAGACCGGCGACGCGAACAGTTCCCCCATCGCAGCCTCGTCGCCTGCGGGAAAGCGGATCTCATAGGCGCAATAGGCGATCTGATTGACAGGCCGGTCGGCCTGTTTTGCAGACAGCACCCGCATGCCCCGCGGCAGCGCGGCATTGAGCCGATCCGCAAAATCCGCAGGCAGCTCGTCGCAAATCAGATCCAGATCACACAGGTCGCCTTTGCTCTCGTATCCGGTGGAAAGCGGAACCACGATGGACATCTCGATATGAGGATTAAACCCTTGGGAATATCGCACCGGGATCCCTGCCCGAGTGAAGCTGCGCTGAAGGCATTTCATCAGATCAAGGTGAGAAATATAGGCCGCCGTTCCTGTCTTCTCAAAGCAAAACCGGACCTTAAACATCGCATTTCCCTCCTCCCGTCAGCCGCAGCGCGCCGCAATTCCGGCAGCCCGCCTTGCAGTCCGGGGTCGCGATTCCCCGCTTCGCCTGCTCCAGCTCGCCGTACAAATAGCGCTTCGTAACGCCGGAGGAAATATGGTCCCACGGCAACATCTCGTCCTCGCCAAGCTGGCGGTTGGCATAAAAAGCCGGATCGACGCCGCAATCGGAAAACGCCTGCATCCATGCGTCAAAATTAAAGTTTTCGTCCCAGCCGTCCAGTCGGCAGCCAAGCCGCCAGGCCCGCTCCAGTACGGGCGCAAGCCGCCGGTCGCCCCGAGCAAACACAGCCTCCAGAAAGCTGGTCTGATAATTATGGATGCTGTAAGTGACGTTTTTGATCTTGAGGCTGTCCATCAAAAGCTGCTTGCGCCGCTCGGCCTCTTCCGCGCTGATCTGCCCCAACCATTGGAAAGGCGTCTGCGCCTTGGGAACAAAGATCGAAATGCCAACGTTCACCCGCACGCCCCGGGATTTGTTCTTTCCGTACTCCCGGAAGGTGGCAATCACATGGCGGACGATCTGGGAAATGCCAAGAAGATCCTCGTCGGTCTCGGTGGGCAGACCCATCATGAAATAGAGCTTTACGCCATTGTACCCGGCGGCAAAGGCTACCTTGCAGGCCTCCAGCAAGTCGTCTTCCCGCAGATTCTTATTGATCACGTCCCGCAGGCGCTGCGTGCCCGCCTCGGGGGCAAAGGTCAGGCCGCTTTTGCGCACCTTCTGAACGTTTTCCACCAGTGCGAGATTGAAGGAATCCGCCCGCAGCGACGGCAGCGCCAGGCTGACGTGCATCGGCTCGAAATAGTCTACCAGGCTCTCGCAAAGAGTCTCCAGATGGGGATAATCGCTGGAGCTCAAGCTGGTGAGGCTCACCTCATCCCAGCCGGTGGAGGCGATGAGCGCCTTTGCCTGCTTTTCCAGTGTTTCCGGCTTTTTAGCGCGGATGGGTCGATAAGTATAGCCCGCCTGACAAAACCGACAGCCCCGGCGGCACCCGCGAAACAGTTCCACCATGGCCCGGTCAAAGACGATCTCGGTGGAGGGGACGATGAACTTGTCCGGATAATAGGCCTTGTCCAAATCCTTCACCACCCGCTTCATCACCACCGGCGGCGCGCTTTCCCGCGGCGTAATGGCAGCCACCGTCCCGTCGTCGTGATAGGTCACGTCGTACAACGAAGGCACATAGATGCCGCCGATGCTTGCAGCTTCCCGCAAAAAGGCAGACTTGTCCATCTTTTCCTGCCTTGCGCGGCGGTACAAAGCGATGAGTTCGGGCCACATCTCCTCTCCTTCGCCGATCATGATGATATCAAAAAAATCAGCCACGGGCTCGGCGTTATAAACGCAGGGGCCGCCCGCCACCACCAGCGGCGAAAGCGACGTCCGCTGGCGGGAATAAAGCGGCACGCCCGCCAGATCCAGCATGTTGAGCACGCCTGTATAGTTCATCTCATATTGCAGCGTAAAGCCCAGAATATCAAACTCACCCACGGGATCGCCGCTTTCCAGCGCATAAAGAGGCTGGCCGCGCTTGCGCATCTCGGCCTCCATATCCAAAAACGGCGCGTAAGCCCGTTCGCACCAGACGCCCTCCATCCCGTTGAGCATGCCGTAAAGGATCTTGGAGCCGAGGTGCGACATTCCGATCTCGTAAATGTCCGGAAAACAAAAGGCAAACCGCAGATCGACTTTGTTTTTGTCTTTATAGACCGCATTATATTCGCCGCCCGTATACCGCGCGGGTTTCCGCACGTTTTCCAGACAGGCGCGGATCTTATCGTTCATGGTATCCCCCCAAAAGGAATGCTTGAATATATATTTTATCTTTTTTCTCTTCCCTTGTAAAGTCTTTTCCCGGATCCGCCCGCAAAAATCAGCATTCCGGCTGCAAACAGTGTGGGATTGCGAAAGCGAAGCAAAATGAAAAGCCCCAACGCCGAAATGCCGATCCCCACCGCCCTGTCCATGATCTCGGAAACGCGCGGACCTGATCGGGGCCACAATGCGCAAAGCAGACAGCGCAGCGCGCGTCCGCCGTCCAATGGTGCTGCGGGGATCAGATTAAAAGCCGCCAGCGCAGCATGGCAGCCGATCCAGAGAAAAAGCGTCGACGAGGCAGTCCGTATCGCGAATGGGATGAGCAAGATAGCGGCAAGGATATTGATTCCCGGGCCGGCCAGCGCCGCTGCGGCTTCTTTCCCGTAGGTCAGGCAATCCTGCCGATATCGGAGCTCCATCCCGGAGAGGCGGAATCGGATCTCCCGCACACGGCTTCCCAGTGTGCGCAGCGCAAGCAGGTGCCCGCCCTCATGGATCGCCGCCGCCATTCCCAGAAGCAGCAGCCACTTGAACTTCAGTACAGCCGCCGCGAGCATGGCAGCGGCAATAAACGGACGACTGAAGGTGATCTTCGGCCGGTCGTCCCGCTTCTTCTCTTGACAAGGCGGCATGGTTTTTGATAGGATAGTTACGGAATCCATATAATATCAGAAAGGTGAGATCGTTACGGATCTTCGAAGTGTTTTTGGGGACCGCGCAATGATGCAGCGTATTTTTAAGCTTGCGTGGCCGACGGTCATGGAGGAAGCGCTGTATACGCTGGTACAATATGCCGATACGGCGCAGGTCGGCGCTATCGGGGCGCGCGCCTCGGCGGCAGTCGGCCTCACCGGGACCACCATGTGGCTGCTTCACGCGCCCATGTTTGCCGCGGGGATCGGCGTTTTGTCCTGCATTTCCATCTCTCTGGGTGCAAAGGACGAGGAGCGGGCGCAAAAGGCCGCGATGCAATCCGTGTTTCTGGTGGGGATCATCGGCGTAATCCTTACCGCATTTACGCTTGCGATCAGTCCGTTTCTGCCGGGGTGGCTGGGCGGCGATCCCGACATTCGCAGCGACGCTTCGCTGTATTTCACCATCGTCTGCGCACCCATGCTGTTCCGCACAGCCGGCACCGTCTTCGGCTCGGTCCTGCGGGCGGCGGGCAATACAAAACGTCCGATGATGGTGAACGGCCTGATGAACGCCGTGAACATCCTGCTGAACTTTCTGCTGATCCTGCCCTCCCGCACCGTAACGCTGGGGGGGATCGCGCTTCCCGTGTGGGGTGCTGGATGGGGCGTAAAGGGCGCCGCTATCGCAACAGCCGCCGCAGTCGTGTTGGGCGGCTCGCTGATGGCTCTGTCGGTGTGGGCGGAACCGTCGCTTGGGCTGAAAGGACAAAAGCTGCGCTTTTGTCCGCCGGTCATGCGGCAATGCCTCCGCGTAGGGGCACCGGTTGCCGCCCAGCATATCGCATCTTCCTTCGGCCACGTGATCTTTACCTCGCTTATTGCACGGCTGGGGACGATCCCCATGGCTGCGCACGCCATCGCGCTTACAACCGAAGAAGCGTTCTATATTCCGGGCTACGGCATGCAGGCGGCCGCGGCGACGCTGGCCGGCTTTTCCGTGGGCGAGCGGAACGAAAAAAAGCTCCGGCAATATACGCTGGCCATCATCGTGATGGCGGCGGCCCTGATGACGGTACTCAGCATTTTGCTGTTCCTCTTCCCCGCCGCTATGATGCGTATTTTCACAAAAGATCCGCAGGTGATCGCGCTGGGCGCTTCCGTTTTGCGGATCGTGGCGGTGTCCGAGCCGTTCTTTGCCATTTTGATCATTCTGGACGGCGTCTGCAACGGCGTCGGCGATACAAAGGCGCCTTTTCTCTTTTCCCTGTTCAGCATCTGGGGGGTGCGGATCGCCGGAACGTTCCTTTTCGTTTCCGTTCTGCACTTTGGACTAAAGGCGGCCTGGGTCTGTATGGTGGCTGACAACATGACGCGGTTCGTGCTCATGCTGACCCGCTATCTGCATGGCGGATGGAAGCGCGGGCTGGATCTTCCGGACAGCAGCCCGACACCGCATGCGGGATGAGAACACCGGTCCTTTGAAAGCGCGGAGCAGGCGTTTTGCCTGCTCCGTTTTTTATTCCTCGGCTCCAATTGAATCTGTCTCCCCGGGCGCGGAAAACCCAAGGATCTCACGTCCGAACACCGAAACGGCGCTTTCCTCGTCGTCAAGTCCGGAAAAGCTCCGCCCCAGCGCCTCAAGCGCCCGTTCATAGTCGATCCCTCCGACCCGTTCGGAAACCGTTTCGGAAAGCTGCCGGCGAAAGGTGACAAGCCGCTCGCTTTCGCCGAATCGCAGCAGCAGGATCAATGCAAGAAAAATCAAAAACAACGCCGCCCCGCCGCCGCGGTGGGGATCCTCGCGGCCGTAATTTCCCGTGCCCATCAGAGGATAATGCAGATCAGACCGCCGCTGCCCTCGTTGATGATGCGCTCCAGGGTCACCTGAAGCTTGCCGCGGGCGTCGTCCGGCATTTTGTAAAGCTTGTTGTTAAGGCCCTCGTTGACAAGCTCGCTGAGGGATTTCCCGAAAATATTGCTTTCCCAAAGCTTCTCCGGCGAATCTTCAAACTCCTGCATCAAATAATTCACCAGATCCTCGCTCTGCTTTTCCGAGCCGACGATGGGGCTGATTTCGGTTTCGACTCTGGTTTGGATCAAATGAATACTGGGAGCGCTGGCCTTGAGCTTGACGCCGAAGCGGCCGCCCTGCTTTACGATCTCGGGCTGCTCCAGATGCATCTCACTGCTGTCAGGCATCACGATCCCGTATCCCGTGCGCCGCACCTGCTCCAGCGCCGCGGCAACATGATCGTATTCCTTACGGATGCGGGCCATTTCGCAAAGCAGCGGGACAAGATCTGCCTCAGACCGGATCTCGATCCCGCACTGTTCGCTGAGCATTTTATAATACAGCATCTGCGGAACGGCGATGGAAACGAAAATGGTCCCGTCGTTTGGATTCAACTGATTCAGCACTGCCTGTTCGATCTCGCCCTGTCCGCTGAGCGTAAGGATTTCTTCCCTTGCGTCGCGCATGCGGCGAATCTTCTCACAGGTTGTGAAGATCGATTGATAGATCGCCGCCTGGAGCGGATGATCGGGCTGCAGCATGGTGATCCACTGGGGAAGTGTAAAGCGATATTCCTTTACAGGAAATTCATAGAGCACCGCAGTAAGGATCTCTTCGATTTCCTCCTTCCGAATGGTCTGACAGTTCACCGCCAGACAGGTCACACCGTATTTTTCCTCCAGCTCCGCGCGAAGCGCCTCCGCATCCTCCGTGCGGGGATCTGTCGTATTCAAAAGCAGACAGAAGGGCTTGTGGATCTCCTGCAGCTCCCGCACGATCCGCTCTTCCGCGTCGGCATAAGCCTCTCGCGGGATATCCCCGATGGAGCCGTCGGTCGTCACCACGATACCGATGGTGCTGTGCTCGGTGATCACCTTTCTGGTCCCGATCTCCGCCGCTTGGGCCAACGGGATCTCTTTTTCAAACCACGGCGTGTGCACCATGCGGGGCTGATCCTCTTCGAACTGTCCGATGGCGCCCTCCACCATATACCCCACGCAGTCGATGAGCCGGAGATTGCAGGCCGTGCCGCCTTCTACCGTAATAGATACAGCCTCCTCCGGAATAAACTTCGGCTCGGCTGTCATGATCGTCCGGCCGGAGCCGCTTTGCGGCAGTTCGTCTTTGGCGCGCTCTTTTAAATAGATATTGTCGATATTCGGAAGCACCATCTGCTCCATGAAGCTTTTGATAAAGGTGGATTTCCCCGTGCGGACGGGGCCCACCACGCCGATATAGATATTGCCGGCGGTGCGCGTGGCGATGTCCTGATAGATCGATGTATGCGTCATAGTCCATCCTCTTTTCGCAAGTCTTTTACTGAACTTTATGCGAAGAGCAGACAGAATAGAAGGATCGGAACATAAAAATCGGCAGACAAAACCTTGTCTGCCGATGATTTTTCGTTAGTCAACAGCTTTTCTGATTTTTGAGCGATAGTATTGTTGAACGAACACGGTATTCGTCAGAACAATACTTATTGTTCTGTACCGAGCAAATCGATGTCCTCTGCATAAGGCTTCATTCCCTCAATGCAGATTTCCGCTACCTCACTCACCGTCATTCCGAGCATTTCGCAGCCTTGCTGAATGAGCGCGCGGTCGCACTTTGCGGCAAACTTTTTGTCTTTGAATTTTTTCATAAAGCTCTTGACCTCAAGATCGGTGATGCCGTGGGGCCGCATTCGGGCGCAGGCTTGAATGATGCCCGTCAGCTCGTCCACCGTGAACAGGCTTTTTTCCAGATCGGTTTCCGGTTTGACGTCGCTACAGCTCCCGTAGCCGTGGCTGAGGATCGCTCGCACATCTTCCTTCGGAACGCCGGCCTCCAGCAGCGGCTGCTCAGTAAACTGCAAGTGGGCGTCGGGATGCTTTTGATAATCGTAATCATGCAGGTATCCCACTGCCATCCAATGCTCCCGATCGGCTCCGAAATGCTCCGCCATTGCGCCCATTGCGTACATCACGTTTTTGGCGTGGAGGATCAGATGCTCCTCCGTTACCTGAGAATCGTTCAGTTCTTTTGCGCGTTCCAATGTCAGCATATATCCGCACCCCTTCGCAGAATTTTTAATATCATATCATATGAATCAAGCTGGAACAAGGATAAAAAACGGTTTACCGGAAGAAAAAGCAAACTCCCGCCGTTTGCACAGCAGGAGTTGTTTTTGGAGGTGCCACCCAGATTTGAACTGGGGACTCAGGGTTGTGCAGACCCTTGCCTTACCACTTGGCCATGGCACCATATGAATCGACAGGAGTTTTCGCTCCTGTCGAATATTTTGTGGAGCGGACTACGAGGCTCGAACTCGCTACCTCCACCTTGGCAAGGTGGCGCTCTACCAGATGAGCTAAGTCCGCAAATGGTGCCTCCGATCGGAATCGAACCAATGACACGGGGATTTTCAGTCCCCTGCTCTACC
>JAFOPS010000025.1 GCA_017394205.1 Clostridia bacterium
GTAAAATCTCCGATTTTTCGGGGACCCCGTTTTTTCATACGCTCCGGTCGGGCTTCGCCGCCCTCCCTGCGCGGACGCCGGCAAGCCGGCGGGGGTCGCTTCGCTCCCGCGAGGGCCGGCCTTACTTCGCCTGCGACGCGGGCTTGATGTCGATCTTGAAGCCCGTCAGCTTCGCGGCGAGTCTGGCGTTTTGGCCCGCCCCGTAAAATCTCCGATTTTTCGGGGGCCCCGGTTTTTCATACGCTTCGGTCGGGCTTCGCCGCCCTCCCTGCGCGGACGCCGGCAAGCCGGCGGGGGTCGCTTCGCTCCCGCGAGGGCCGGCCTTACTTTGCCTGCGAGGCGGGCTTGATGTCGATCTTGAAGCCCGTCAGCTTCGCGGCAAGCCGTGCGTTCTGGCCCTCTTTGCCGATGGCCAGCGAAAGCTGATCGTCGGGCACCACCACGGTGCAGGACTTGCCGTCCTCCTTCATCTGGACGGAGATCACGTCGGCGGGCGAAAGGGCCTCGGCCACGAACTGGACGGGGTCTTCGCTGTATTTGATGATGTCGATCTTTTCACCCTTGAGCTCGTTGACCACGGCGGCCACTCTTCCGCCCTTGGGGCCCACGCAGGCGCCGATGGGATCCACGTTTTCATCGGTGGACCAGACGGCGATCTTGCTTCTGGAGCCCGCCTCCCGGGCCATGGACTGGACCACCACGGTGCCGTCGGCGATCTCGGGCACCTCCAGCTCGAACAGCCGCTTCACCAGACCGGGATGGGTGCGGGACAGCATGATCTGCGGGCCCTTGCCGCCCCGGCGGACCTCCACCACGTAAACGCGCACCCGGTCGCCCTCGCGGATCTCCTCGCCGGCGATCTGCTCCTGGGCCGACAGCACGGCCTCGGTGCGCTCGCGCTTGCCGCTGAGCTCCAGAATGGCGCTGCCGTTCATGGGGTTGACGCGGGTGACCAGCGCCGTAAGGATCTCGTGCTCCTTGGAGGCGTATTCGTCGGCGATCATGCCGCGCTCGGCCTCGCGGATGCCCTGGATGATGACCTGCTTCGCCGTGGAGGTGGCGATGCGGCCGAAATCCTTGGTCTGCACGTTGATGCGCACCTCGTCGCCGATCTGCGGGTCGGCGGAATAGGCGCGGGCGTCCTCCTGCGAGATCTCGGTGGCGGGGTTCACGACCTCCACCACCACGGTCTTCACCGCGTGCATGGAGATCTCGCCGGTCTCCTCGTCGATGCGGACGAACACATTATCCAGCGCGGCGCTCTGGGGGTCGCGCTTATACAGCGCCTTGTAAGCCGCCACCAGCGCCTGGCCGATCCGGTCGAGCATGTACTCCTTGGGGATGCCTTTTTCCTTTTCCAGATCTTCCAGAGCCTTGATCATCTCACTTGCCATGGTCGTTCCTCTCCTCTTGCCCTCGGCGGGGCGTCGTATTTTTCAAAATTTATTTCAAAAGTCAAAATGCAGGCGCACGCGGGCCACGTCGGCCGCGGCAAAGGAGCGCGTTTCGCCCCCCTGCTCCGCGGTGATCATGACGCCGTCGTGGGAAAGCAGCGTCCCCGTCCACTCCTGCGCGCCGTCTACAGCGCGGTAAAAGGTCAGGGTCACCTGTTTCCCCCGGGCCCACGCAAAATGCTCGGGCCGGGTCAGGGGCCGCTCCAGCCCCGCCGACGACACCTGCAGCAGATAGGCAGGGAGGCTGTCGAACTCCTTCGCGTCCAGCAGCGGATCCAGCGCCCGGGACACCGCCTCGCAGGCGGCCAGGTCCACGCCTCCGGCCCGGTCGATATACACCGTGAGCACGTGCTGCCGGCCCTCTTTTTCAAAGGTGACGTCCCACAAAGACAGTCCGTTCTGCTCGCAGACCGGTCCGGCCAGCTCGGTGACGCGGCGCACCACATCCTTGTGTGTCATAGCCTCTCCTCCGTTTCAACAAAGAAGAGTGGACCAAAGTCCACTCTCATGCTTCCTATCCTACCTTATGCGGCTATTATAGCACCTTGTTCCTCATATTGCAAGGGATTTTCCGGCAAAAATCCCGGTTTTTGGCGGGAAAAAGGCGTTTTATCCCCGTTGGAGATATGCCGGAAGGTCGTCCAGCGGGAGCTCCAGCGCCAGCTCCTCCCCCGCCTCGTCGGCGGCGGCGATCATCAGAAGGTCGCAATCGTCGTAGATCTCATAGCTCCGGAAGACGCATCCGCTCTCCTCCGCAAAGCGGGAAGCGGCGTCGATGAGCTGTCGGGCGGTGTAGTCCTCCCCCCGCCAGTGCAGGGCTGTCCATGCCATGGTCCTCTCTCCTTTTCTTCGGTCTGCCCTCTCAGTATACACCCGTTTCCCGCGGGACGCAAGGGCTTCACCCCTCCATCTGCCGGGCAAAAAACAGCGCTGCCGCCTGGGCCAGCTTGACGTCGCTGTCGGAGATGGGCTCTTCGCCCCCCAAAAGCGCCGCGCAGCCGCACAGGTCGCCTCCGGCGATCACCGGCACCACCACGCCGGCCTGCGCCCCCACCACCCCCGGGGAGACGGGGATGCCCTCGTCGCTCCGCTGGATGCGGCGGGTCTGCATGGCAGCGTCGATCTCCGGGGAGATGGGCCGCCCGTCCAGCTCCCGGCGCAGCGCGCCGGAGGCGGCGATGACGCTGTCCCGGTCGCACATCACCGCCGGGCGGGAGCAGGTGCGGGTGAGGGCCTCGCACAGATTGCCCGCCATGACGCTCTGCTCCCCCGCGGGGGAATATTTGCGGAAGATGACGCTGCCGCCGCTCTCGGTGAAGATCTCCAGCGGCTCGCCCTCCCGGATCTTCATGGTGCGGCGGATCTCCTTGGGGATGACCACCCGGCCCAGATCGTCGATGCGCCGCACGATGCCCGTTGCTTTCATATGAAAAAACCTCCTGTTTTTCTATCTGTTGACACAGATAGTATTGACAGGAGGCGTTTTTGTTATGCAGAGGCGGTCATTTACGACAGATGCGCGTCGTAAAAAGCCAGAAACCGCTGAAAAAGCGCTTCGTTCAGCCGGTGGCTGTACCGGGCGCGGTCCAGATTCTGCCGGATATATTCCGCCTTGTCGGCGGCGAAGCGGTCGGCGTTTTTCTTGTCCCGATAATCGTAATCCAGCGATTCCCGGTATTCCCGGAAGCCCTCATTGAACTCGTCGACATAGTCCGTATCGGTGAGCAGATTGTGCCCTCGCCCCTCCAGGCGGAGGAACTCGAACCGGGGATCGTCGTGATACGCCTCCCAAAAGAGATCGTAGCCGCACTGCATGGGGACGGTATCGTCGTCGGCGCTGTGCGCCACCAAAACGGCCGCCTGCGACGCGGCAAAGCCCTTCAGCCCGGTGCGCGAGGCATAGGCGCCGAACCGGATGCGCTCGTGCAGCTTGATAAAGGGCGTCATCACGGCGGCAAGCTTTCCGACGTATTCCTGCCCCGCCGCCTCGATCATGTCCGACGTGCGGTTGAAGCCGGCACATTCGATCACCGCCTTGACCTCGGGATGGTCGGCCAGCACGGCGCAGACGCTGTATCCGCCCCAGCTGTGGCCGAAAAGCACGATGGGCAGCGCGGGGAA
This sequence comes from Clostridia bacterium, assembly GCA_017394205.1. Taxonomy (GTDB): domain Bacteria; phylum Bacillota; class Clostridia; order Oscillospirales; family Butyricicoccaceae; genus UBA4644. The sequence goes on from JAFOPS010000025.1 coordinate 3,576, forward strand.
GCTCCCGCTCTCCTCCACAAAGGAGATGGCGTATCCCAGGTCGATCACGCCCTGAGGCAGCCCGCCCACGCCCTTGCCCTCGCTCTCGTCGTTGCCCGTGGCGTCGTAGGCAAAGACGTAATAGCCGTGCCGGGCAAACCAGTCGGCGCAGTCCATATAAGAGGTATGTCCGCCGCCGCCGAAGCCGTGGGCAAGGATCACGATGCCCCGCTGGGGCTCTCCCGCGCTGTGGCTGTACCAATACCCCGTGAGCATCTGCCCCTTGTCGGAGGCAAACTGCCAGCGGGTGCGCTGCAGGCCGTCAAAGTCCTCCAGCCGCAGCATGGTGGGCTCATAGGTGGTGTAGCGCACGTTGCAGACCTGTTCATACACGATCACGCCCGCCGCCCAGACCCCGGCGATCAGCGCCGCGGCAAGGCACAGCGCGGCGATGAGGGCGATCTTCTTTTTCGATCCCGGTTTTTTCATCGCAAAATTCCTTTCTGTTAGACGATGCGGGCCGCGGCTGCGGATCCCGCGGAAGCGCTTGCCGAGACAAGCAATTTTCTTGTGAAAGAGCGCCGATATGCTTCCCGCGCTCAGTGCGGGAAAGCGGAATATGCCGCCGCTTTATTCTGCCTGCTCAAATCTCTTCTTCATCATGTTGTGATCATATTCCAGAAAAAACGGTTCAAGCAAATGATAAAATTCACGCATTTTTTCCCGGGTGGAAAAAACGATATCACAGCCTCGATCATCA
>JAFOPS010000004.1 GCA_017394205.1 Clostridia bacterium
ACGATTACGGCTATTCCGACCCCGAATACAGCCACGAGCCGCGCGGAATGTCCGACGGGACAAAGGCTGGCATCACCGTGGCGGGCCCCGGTCTCATCGCCCTTGTCGCCTGCCAGGGGATGAAGGGCAGAATGAAGTCAGTCCGTCGCCAGACCGGCGCGAGACGGTACGTCTCTCAGGACCTGAATCTTTATGTCAAAAGGGACGACTTTACCGGTCGCACCCAAAGCCGCCGTGTCATCCATACCGAGCAGAGGAACCATTCCGGCGGCGGGACGACGGTCAATTCCGGCGGATTCTCCGGAAAGACCGGAAAGTTCTGATCGAGTCGCTTCGGCGGGCGCGTTTGCGCCCGCCGCTTTTTGCAAAAATCAGCGGCGCTTTCCCAGGCGCCGCTGATTTTGGCTTGCTATTGGCTTTGGTTTTGTATATACTGATAAGCGGGATCTGCCGCTCCCGCTTACGGCGCGGCCGGCGTCACGGCCACGGTCACAGAGCGTTCCGACCAGAGCAGGCGGGCCTTGCGGGCCGTCCCGTCGTCGGGAAGCACCAGCCGCAAGACGGCGTCGCCGTTTTCCTCGGTCTGCGACAGGTGCGAGAAGAACGGATCGGCGGGAAGCTCTATACCTTTACAGTTCTTGATGCGCAATGTCAAGACGTCGCCTCTGTGCCGAAAAGCGGCCGCGCAGGGCCCGGTCAGCTCAAAGGTGAGCAGATGTCGGGCGTCATCGTCCGAAAACCGGATCTCCCGCATGCTTTGCGCCTTTCCGTCCCGTACCGCCGCTGTGACGGCGGGAACCAGCTTGATAAACAGCGCGCCCTGTTTTTCGGCGCACAGCAGCAGCGGCGCGGCGGAAGCTTCCGTTCCCGTCGCTTCTACCGCCAGCGCGCCGGAATACCCGCCATGCAGATCGGGCCGGAGCGTTCCGTGGGTGCTGCCGCCCCAGAAGACCGAAACGCGGCTCCCTCTCGGCGCGGTGCAGACAACGGGGACCGCTTCTCCGCCGAATATGGCGGCAGTGCCCTCCGGCGACGAAACGCCGATGGCCTTCGGACGGAGAAGAGGCGAAGCATCCGCGGCGCGGGGTGCGGAAAACCGCAGGGAAAGCGCCTCTCCCAGCTCGCCCGTCAGCGAGCCGTACCGGAAAAACAGCGCGCCGCGGGCCACGTCTGAGGCTTCGATCCGATCCAACTGCCGCAGGATCTCATCCGCCCCGTACCAGGGCGAGCCCGTCTCGGCCCCGACGGTGCGATAGGCCGCCAGACCCGGATACAAAAATACGTCGGTGTCGCGGGCCGTGTCTTCCCACCAGTCCAGAAGCACGTCGAAATCACCCGACGCGGCGCCCCGCTCCCAATAGAGCTGGGGCGCGATATAATCCACCAGGTTTTCCCGCACCCACCGGCGGGAATCGGCAAAATGATCGTAATACGACTGTCCGCCCACGGTGGCCGCTCCAAGGGGGCTGCCCCGACGGGTGGCCCAGATCCCGGAGGGAGAAACGCCGAAAACGGCCCCGGGACGGATCCGATGGGTCAGCTCCTGCAGCGCCGTGACCAGCTCGTCCACCGCCGCCCGGCGAAAATCGCCGGGCTCCTGCCCCTCCGCACCGAAACGGGCGCGGGTCGTCTCGTCGTCAAATGAGGCGGCGGGATAAAAATAATCGTCCAGATGTAGACCGTCCACCTCGTATTCGGTCAAAAGCTCCTCCGCTGCCTCCAGCAGCATTTTCCGCACCTCGGGCCTGCCGGGGTCGTAATACAGGCATCCGTCCTCATGAAGCACCACGCAGTCGGCCAGCTTTCTGGCGGGATGGTCTTCGCACAGCAGGGCAAAGGCCGCCTCGCGGTTTTCCGCAGCCTGCCGGGTGATGCGATAGGGGTTGATCCATGCGTGGAGCTGCAGCCCGTTTTCGTGACAGACGCGGATGAAACAGGCCAGCGGGTCAAAGCCGCCGTCGGCCGGCCGGCCCTGCACACCCGAAAGATAGGCGCTCCAGGGCTCGGTTTTTGAGGCATACAGCGCGTCGGCAGCGGGGCGCACCTGAAGAAACACCGCGTTCATCCCCCAGCGGAGGGCGTTTTCTGCGATGCGGTCGGCCTCCAGTTCCAGTTGGGCGGCGCTCAATCCGGGCGCCGAGGGATAGTCCAGGTCGTAAACGGTGCTGACCCACACGCCCCGCAGTTCCGCGTTTTCCGCCGCGGCGGGAGCGGCAAGCAGACAGAGCGCCGCAATCAAACAAAACAGGATTTTTTTCATATTACCTCCACAGAGAAAGGGGCTGAGGCCCATGAGCGTACATGACGGACACAGGCAGAGAATGATCCAGCGGTTTTTACACGAAGGGCTCGACGGCTTTGAGGAGCATCAGATTTTGGAAATGCTGCTCTTTTATTCCATCCCGCGGAGGGACACCAACGAAACGGCACATCGGCTCATCGACGCCTTCGGGAGCCTGTCCGGCGTGATGGACGCGCCCTACCAGGAGCTTCTGAACGTATCGGGCGTGGGAGAAAACACCGCCGCCATGCTCAAATTGCTGCCTGCGCTGACCCGGGTCTATCAAAGCGCCGCCGTCAGAGATATCCGCGTCAATTCCAGCGCGGCGGCGGGGGAATACCTGCTGCCCCGGTTTATCGGCCGCCGGGACGAGGCGGTTTTTCTGGTCTGCCTGGACGCCAAAGGGCAGGTGCTGTCCTGCAATCTGCTCCACGAGGGGAGCGTCAACTCCGCCGAGGTCAACATCCGCAAGATCATGTCCAACGTGCTGAAATACAACGCTTCCAACGTGATCCTGGCCCACAATCACCCCGGCGGCGTGGCGCTGCCCTCCGATGAGGATCTGGCAACCACCCGGCGGATCCGCGACGCGCTGGCGCCGATGGAGGTGACGCTGGTGGACCATATCATCGTGGCCGGCGGCGATTATGTTTCTCTGGCGGACAGCGGCTTTTTGCCTTAAATGGAAATTTGCGGCGAAACTGCCGCTTTTTGCTTGCAATAGAACGAATGTTCTGTTACAATAGAGCATATGCAAAACAAAGCAGAGGATACCGACATGCCTGAGTTCAAGCTGAAAAGTGAATACCAGCCGGCCGGCGGACAGCCGGAGGCTATCGAAAAGCTGACGGCAGGGCTGAAAATGGGGATGACCGAGCAGACCATGCTGGGCGTGACCGGCGCGGGCAAAACCTTCGTTATGGCCAACGTCATCCAAAACCTCCAGCGCCCCACGCTTGTGCTCACCCACAACAAGACGCTGGCGGCGCAGCTCTGCTCGGAGTTTCGGGAGTTTTTCCCCGAAAACGCCGTGGAGTTTTTCGTTTCTTATTATGATTATTATCAGCCGGAGGCGTATATTCCTTCCACCGATACCTATATCGAAAAGGATTCCGACGTCAACGCCGAGCTCGACCGTCTGCGCCACAGCGCTACCTCAAGCCTGTTCGAGCGGCGGGACGTGATCATCGTGGCCAGCGTTTCCTGCATTTATTCTCTGGGCAACCCCATCGATTACGCCAACATGGTGATCTCGCTGCGGGTGGGGCAGGAGCGTGACCGCGACGCGCTGTGCGCCAAGCTGGTGGAGCTGCAGTACGAGCGCAACGATATCAATTTCGAGCGCAACCGCTTCCGTGTCCGGGGCGACACGCTGGAGATCCATCTGGCGTATACCGACGATTATGCCATCCGGGTGGAGTTTTTCGGCGACGAGATCGAGCGCATCTCCGAGATCCATCCGCTGACGGGGGCGCCCATGCGCTACGTGGATCATGTGGCGATCTATCCTGCTTCCCATTATGTCACACCCAAGGACAAAATGGAAGAGGCCCTCAAAGATATTGCCGCCGAAATGGAGGAGCGGGTCAAGTATTTTGAAGAAAACGGCAAGCTGATCGAGGCCCAGCGCATCCGTCAGCGCACCGAATATGATATGGAAATGCTGCGGGAGATCGGCTTTTGCTCCGGGATCGAGAACTATTCCCGGGTGATGTCCCGCCGCGCGCCGGGGAGCGCGCCCTTTACGCTGCTGGATTATTTCCCCAAGGATTTTCTGCTCTTTATCGACGAATCCCACGTGATGCTGCCCCAGCTCCGCGCCATGTATCACGGCGACCGGGCCCGCAAGCAGATGCTGGTGGATTACGGCTTCCGCCTGCCCTCGGCCTTTGACAACCGGCCGCTGAGCTTCGACGAGTTTACCCAGCGGCTCAACCAGACGGTCTACGTTTCCGCCACCCCGGGGGAATACGAGCGCTCCCGCTCGGGGCAGATCGTGGAGCAGATCATCCGCCCCACCGGGCTTCTGGACCCCGAGGTGGAGGTGCGCAGGACCGAGGGGCAGATCGACGATCTGATCGCCGAGATCAAAGAGCGGGAAAGCAAAAACGAGCGGGTTTTGGTGACCACCCTTACCAAACGAATGGCCGAGGACCTCACCGATTATCTTACCAAATACGGCATCAAGGTCAAATATATGCACCACGATATCGACACCATCGAGCGCATGACCCTTTTGCGGGATCTTCGCCTGGGCGAGTTCCAGGTGCTGGTGGGCATCAACCTGCTGCGGGAGGGGCTCGACCTGCCGGAGGTCTCGCTGGTGGCCATCCTCGACGCCGATAAAGAGGGCTTTCTCCGCTCCGAGACCTCTCTCATCCAGACCATCGGCCGCGCCGCCCGCAACGCGAAAGGCAAGGTCATCATGTACGGCGACACGGTGACGCCCTCCATGAAAGCGGCCATCGACGAGACCAACCGCCGCCGCAAGGTGCAGCAGGCGTTCAACGAAGCCCACGGCATCGTGCCAAAAACCGTTTACAAGGGAGTCCGCGACATCATCGAGATCTCCCACGGCAGTGAGGCAAAGCTTCCCTCCGCCAGCCGGAAGAAGCTCAAGCTGGCTGATTTTGACGAAGAGATCCGCCGCTTGGAGCGCCAGATGAAGGAGGCCTCCAAGATGCTGGAGTTCGAATACGCCGCCGTTTTGCGGGATCAGATCAAGGATCTCCGCAAGCAGAAGGAAGAACAGCAAAAGGAGCGCAAGGGATGAATCAGAGCGACACCATGGAGCGCTCCTGCGGCGCCGTGCTTTACCGCATGGAAGAGGGCGAGCCCCGGTACGTCCTGGTGCAGGGCGGCGGCTGGGGATTTCCGAAGGGCCATATGGAGGCGGGAGAGACCGAGCTGGAGACCGCTTTGCGGGAGGTGAAGGAAGAGACCGGCGTAGAGGCGCAGGTCGATCCCTCGTTCCGCGAAACGGAGGAATATCTGCTTCCGGGAAGGGGCGTGCGGAAACAGGTGGTTTATTTCCTTGCTTTCTGCCCGCCGGAGCAGGAGCCGCGGGCACAAAACGAGATCCGCCGTCTGACCTGTGTACCCTATGAATCGGCCGTACGGCGGCTGCGGTTTCCCGGCCAGCGCGCCGTTTTGGCGCTGGCGCACCGCCGGCTCACCGGGTGCTGATCCCGTTGTCCGCAAAAAATAGAAGAAGGAAAGAAAATATGCAGGATTCCATCATCATCAAGGGCGCGCGCGTCCATAATCTGAAAAATATTGACGTTGAGATCAAGCGAAACACGCTCACCGTCATCACCGGCATCTCGGGCAGCGGAAAAAGCAGTCTGGCCTTCGACACCATCTATGCCGAGGGCCAGCGCCGCTATGTGGAGTCGCTTTCCAGCTATGCCCGGATGTTTTTGGGGCAGATGGAAAAGCCCGACGTAGACTCCATCGACGGGCTTTCTCCCGCAATCTCCATCGACCAGAAGACCACCTCCAAGAATCCCCGCTCCACCGTGGGGACGGTGACGGAAATCTATGACTATCTCCGCCTTTTGTGGGCGCGGATCGGCGTGCCCCATTGTCCCCAGTGCGGCAAGGAGATCCGCCAGCAGAGCGTCGATCAGATCATCGACCGGCTGACGGCGCTGCCGCAGGGGCAGCGGATGCAGATCCTCGCCCCCGTGGTCCGGGGCCGCAAGGGCGAATACCAGAAGGTGTTCGAGGACGCCCGAAAAGACGGCTTTGTCCGCGTGCGGGTGGACGGCGAGCTGCGGGATCTCAGCGAAGAGATCAAGCTGGAGAAAAACATCAAGCACAACATCGAGATCGTGGTAGACCGTCTGGTGGTCAAGCCCGACATGGGCCGCCGTCTGGCCGACTCGGTGGAGACCGCCGCCAGACTGTCCGGCGGGCTGGTGGTGGCCGACCTGATGGGGGAGGAGGAACTGACCTTTTCCCAGAATTACGCCTGCCCCGACTGCGGCATCTCTCTGGAGGAGCTGACGCCGCGGATGTTCTCCTTCAACAATCCCTACGGGGCCTGCCCCGTCTGCGACGGGCTGGGTGTGAAAATGGAGATCGATCCCGACCGGATCATCCCCAATCCCAAGCTGTCGCTCAATCAGGGGGCCATCAAGGCCTCCGGCTTTACGACTCTGGACGAAAAGAGCATTTCCCGCACCTATATGCGGGCCATGTCTGAAAAATACGGGTTTTCGCTGGATGAACCGTGGGAAAAGCTCCCCCGTGAGGCCAGAAAAAAGATCCTTTACGGCACCGGCGACGACAAGCTGGACGTGCGCTTTTCCTGGGAGGGAAATAAACTGCGGCCCCGGCCCTTCGAGGGCATCATCCCCAATCTGCAGCGTCGCTATACCGAGGGCTTTACCACGCAGAGCATGCGGGACGAGATCGAAGAGGTCATGAGCGCCATTCCCTGCGCCTCCTGCGGCGGAAAGCGGCTGAAGAAGGAAATGCTTGCCGTGACGGTCGGAGGTATGAACATCGCCCAGTTCACCGACCTTTCGGTGACGGCGGCGCTGCGCTTTGTCAACGGCCTGAACCTCACGCAGCGGGAGCACCAGATCGCCGACCTGATCCTCAAGGAGATCCGCGCCCGGCTGCAGTTTTTGCAGAACGTTGGCCTGGAATATCTGACGCTCTCCCGCGCCTCCGGCACGCTCTCCGGCGGCGAGAGCCAGCGCATCCGGCTGGCCACTCAGATCGGCTCGTCGCTGATGGGCGTCCTTTACGTTCTTGACGAGCCCTCCATCGGCCTGCACCAGCGGGACAACGACAAGCTTCTGGCTACCCTCAAGCGCCTGCGGGATCTGGGCAACACGCTGATCGTGGTGGAGCATGACGAGGACACCATGCTGGCAGCCGACGACATCATCGACGTCGGCCCGGGCGCCGGTGTCAACGGCGGACAGATCATCGCCACCGGCAACGCGAAAAAGATCATGAAATGCAAAAACTCGCTTACCGGCCAGTATCTTTCCGGCGCAAAGCGCATCCCGCTGCCCGCAAAGCGGCGGGAGGGCAACGGAAGCTGGCTCACCGTCCGCGGCGCCGCCGAAAACAATCTTCGGCATATCGACGCCGCTATCCCGCTGGGGACCTTTTCGGTGGTCACCGGCGTTTCGGGAAGCGGCAAAAGCAGCCTTGTGAACGAGATCCTGTATAAGGCGCTGGCCGCCGAGCTCAACGGCGCCCGCACCCGCCCCGGCAAATACGACGGTCTGGAGGGTCTGGAGGCGCTGGACAAGGTCATCGCCATCGACCAGAGCCCCATCGGGCGCACGCCCCGCTCCAACCCCGCCACCTATACCGGTCTGTTCGGCGATATCCGGGAGCTGTTTGCCAAAACCGCCGACGCAAAAAGCCGCGGCTACGGCCCGGGACGGTTTTCCTTCAACGTCCGGGGCGGACGGTGCGAGGCCTGCCAGGGCGACGGCCTGATCAAGATCGAAATGCATTTTCTGCCCGATATTTACGTGCCCTGCGACGTATGCAAGGGCAAACGCTACAACCGGGAAACGCTGGAGGTCCGCTACAAGGGCAAGAATATCTACGAAGTCCTGGACATGACGGTGGCCGAGGCGCTGACCTTTTTCGACAATCAATCCAAGCTGAAAAAGAAGCTCCAGACGCTGTACGACGTGGGCCTTTCCTATGTCAAGCTGGGGCAATCCTCCACCACGCTCTCCGGCGGCGAGGCCCAGCGGGTCAAGTTGGCCACCGAGCTTGCGCGGCGGGCCACAGGCCGCACGATCTATATTCTGGACGAGCCCACCACCGGCCTGCATTCCTACGATGTGCACAAGCTCATCGAGGTGCTGCAAAAGCTTGTGGACGGCGGCAATACCGTGGTGGTCATCGAGCACAATCTGGACGTGGTAAAAACGGCGGATTATATCCTGGACCTTGGCCCGGAGGGAGGCGACCGGGGCGGCGTGATCGTGGCGCAGGGCACTCCTGAGGAGGTCGCGGAGACCCCCGGCTCTTATACCGGCGAATACTTGAAAAAGATCCTGGCGCGCGACCGTGCGCGGGAAGAATCATAACTTTTTTGAAAATCCGCGGAAAACCTCTTCCCAAATCCAAACGGATATAGTAAAATAACGAGAGGAATATCAGAAAAGGCGGCGATGAGCTTGGAAACCCCGAAATACAAACGCATTCTGCTTAAGATCAGCGGCGAAGCGCTGGCCGGCGATCAGAAAACCGGCCTGGATTTTCCCACGCTTCACAGCGTGGCCGAGGCTGTCGGCTCCTGTGTAAAGACCGGCGCGCAGATCGGCATCGTGGTGGGCGGAGGCAACTTCTGGCGCGGCGTGAAGAACGGCGAAGGGAAGCTGGAGCGCACCCGCTCGGATTATATGGGCATGCTTGCCACCGCCATGAACGGGCTTGCCGTGTGCGACGTGCTGGAGCAGCACGGGATCCCCGCCGTGGTGCAGACCGCGCTGGACATTTCCCGGGCTGCCGAGCCCTTTGACCGGACGCGCGCCGTCCGCTATCTGGAAGAGGGAAGAGTCGTGATCTTTTCCTGCGGCAGCGGCTGCCCCTACTTTTCCACCGACACGGCGGCAGCTCTGCGAGCGGCGGAGATCGGCGCCGACGCCATCCTTCTGGCCAAAAACATCGACGGCGTTTACGATGCCGACCCCGCGAAGGTGCCCACGGCGAAAAAATTCGACCGCATCTCTTATGACGAGGTGCTGGCCCGCGGCCTGGGCGTGATGGACGCCACCGCCACGGCCCTCGCCATGGACAATCACATCCCCGTGCTGGTCTTTGCCCTGAAGGATCCCGCCAACATCAAGCGGGTGCTTTTGGGCGAGCGCATCGGCACTTATGTGGGGACGGACGTCTGACCCTGTAAGATCCGGGCGCATGCCCGCTGCCATATCCCCCTGATTCACAATCAAACTGACGGAGGTGCTTTTATGAACGCAAAATGTGAAGGCTATATGCACAAAATGGAGAAATCCATCGAAGTGATGAAGCAGGATTTCAACACCATCCGCGCCGGCCGCGCCAATGCCGCCGTGCTGGACCGGATCACGGTGGATTATTACGGCGTGCCCACGCCGATCCAGCAGATCGCCTCGATCTCGACGCCCGAGCCCCGGATGCTGGCCATCCAGCCCTGGGACGCCAGTGCGCTCAAGCTGATCGAAAAGGCCATTCAGTCTTCCGATCTGGGCATCAATCCCACCAACGACGGCAAGCTGATCCGTCTGGTGTTTCCCCAGCTTACGGAGGAGCGCCGCCGCGATCTGACCAAAGAGATGAAGAAGATGGCGGAGGACACCAAGGTCGCCATCCGCAACATCCGCCGCGACGCCATCGATACCTTCAAAAAGGAGCAGAAGGCGTCTGAGATCACCGAAGACGATCTGAAGCTTCTGGAAAAGGAAATGCAGGAGCTCACCGATAAATATTGCAAGGTGGTGGACGGCGAGGCCGTCGCCAAGGAGCAGGAGCTGCTGGAGATCTGACCGCGAAACGGCTTTTGCCGCGCGGCTGCAACCGAGAGACCACTGGGGCGGCGCTGTGCGCCGCCTTCTTTTGAGGGATGAGTATGCTGTTTTCCAAGAAACCAAAGCACCTTTCGCTGGACCCGAACAGGATTCCCGTCCACGTGGCGGCGATCATGGACGGCAACGGGCGCTGGGCGCAGAAGCGTGGCCTTCCCCGCACGGCGGGTCATTCCGCGGGGAGCGAGACCTTTCAGCGGGCGGCGGAGCATCTTTCCGATCTGGGCGTCAAATATTTCACCGTTTACGCCTTTTCCACCGAAAACTGGAAGCGCCCCCCGGAGGAGGTGGGCGAGATCATGCGCCTGCTGGAAAGCTATCTTCGCCGCGCCGTCCGGGAAATGCGGGAAAAGAACATCCGCCTGCGGTTTTTCGGAGATCTTTCTCCGCTCCCGGCGGAGCTGCGCGCGCTGATCGAAGAGACCGACGCCATTTCGCAGACCATCGGCGGCATGCAGGCGAACATTTGCCTGAATTACGGCGGACGTGCCGAGCTGACGCGCGCTGCGCGCCTGCTGGCAGAGGACTGTAAAGCCGGACGGCTTGCACCGGAGGACATCACGGAGGAGGCTGTTTCCGCGCGGCTTTATTCCGCGGACATCCCCGATCCAGACCTGATGATCCGGCCCGGCGGCGAAGAACGCCTCTCCAATTTCCTGCTCTGGCAGAACGCCTATACCGAGTTTTATTTTACCGACGTCCTGTGGCCCGACATGGATGAGCGCCTGCTGGACGAGGCCATCGCGGCCTATCAGCAGAGAAAGCGCCGCTATGGCGGGATTTGATCGTTTGAATGAACAATCGCAACCGTTTTGCGAATCGATACGGAGGGAACCGACTTGAAACAACGGGTCATTACGGCGGTGATCGCCATTGCGCTTTTTGTGGTGCTTTTGTTCTTTTTGCCCACTTGGGTCCTTACCATAGCATGGGGGGCGTTGTGCGCCGTGGGCGTGTGGGAGCTTCTTTACGCCACTCACTCGGTGCCGAAGCACCTGTTTTTGTATCTTTCCTGCGCGGCGGGCTTTTGCATCCCGCTGACGGTGGCCCGGCCAAGCACCGACCTGTTCCTGTTTTTGCTGGCTGCGGGTATTTACATGGTGGCGGCCTTTGCCTGCGCGGTCTTTGATCACAAAACCATCACTTACGATATGGTGGGCAAGGGATTTCTGGCGGCGGTGATCCTGCCGATGATGTTTTCCGCCGTGCTGCGCATCCGCAGCGGGGAAAACGGCGCGCTGCTGGTGCTCATGCCCTGGATCACCGTCTGGGTCTGCGACAGCGCCGCTATGTTTGTGGGGAAGGCGCTGGGCAAGCACAAGCTGGCGCCTTACGTCAGCCCGAAAAAAACCGTGGAGGGCTCGCTGGGCGGGCTGATCTTCGCCATGCTGGCCTGCGTTCTTTACGTGCTGGTCATGCGAAAGAGCTTTGGATTGGAGATGGCGTATTTGCCCGCCGTGATCTTCGGCGCGGTGGGGTCTTCTCTGGGACAGCTGGGCGACCTGAGCCTTTCGGTCATCAAGCGGGGTGCCGGGATCAAGGATTACGGCAACGTCTTTCCCGGCCACGGCGGCGTGTGGGACCGCTTCGACAGCATCCTGTTTGCCGCGCCGCTCTTTGAACTGGTTTATCAGCACATACTTCCTCGTCTGATGGGGTAAAATGATGAAAACATTGTCTGTGATCGGCTCCACCGGCTCCATCGGCGTGCAGACGCTGCAGGTGGCTGAGGAACGGGGCTATCGGGTGGGAGGCCTTGCCGCCGGGAAAAACGGACGGGCGCTGGAGGAGCAGATTTTGCGCTTTCGGCCCCGCATAGCGGCGCTTTTTGATGAGGCGGAGGGCCGCGCGCTCAAGGCGCGGCTTGACGGCGTTTGCGACACCGGGATCCTTTGGGGAAGGGAGGGCGTCTGCCGTGTGGCGGCGATGCAGGAGGCAGATATGACCCTCAACGCTGCCGTGGGTATCGCGGGCCTGGCGCCCACCGTGGCCGCGCTTACCGCGGGAAAGCCGCTGGCGCTGGCCAACAAGGAATCGCTGGTGTGCGCCGGCGCACTGGTGTGCCGCCTGGCCCGGGAAAAAGGCGTGCCCATCCTTCCCGTGGACTCTGAGCACAACGCCATTTTTCAATGCCTGCAAAGCGGGAAGGGCGAAGAGATCGAGCGCATCCTGCTGACGGCATCCGGCGGGCCCTTTTTCGGAAAGACCGCCGATGAGATCGAGAATATGGGGCCGGAGCAAGCCCTCAGGCATCCGAGCTGGAGCATGGGCGCCAAGATCACGGTGGATTCCGCCACCATGATGAACAAGGGCTTTGAGATGATCGAGGCCATGTATCTCTTCGGCGTGCAGCCCCGGCAGATCCAGGTGCTCATCCATCGGGAGAGCATCGTCCACTCGCTGGTGGAGTTTCGGGACGGCAGCGTACTGGCGCAGCTTTCGCCGCCCGATATGCGTCTTCCCATCCAATATGCCGTGGACTATCCCCATCGGATGCCCTCGGCGCGGCAGCGGCTCGATCTGACGAAGGCGGCGGCCCTGCGGTTTTATCCGCCGGACGAAACGACCTTTCCCGCCATGTCCCTGTGCCGCGAGGTAATGGAGCGGGGCGGGACGCTGGGCGCGGCGGTCAACGGCGCAAACGAGGCGGCTGTGGCGGCTTTTCTGGCAAAAAAGATCCCCTTCGGGCGCATCACGCCGCTGGTCTGCAAGGCGGCGCACGCCGTCCGCTGGCTGCCGGAACCTACACTGGAAGAAATCTACGAGACCGACCGTCTTGCGCGGGCGGCAGTGAATTTGGAATAAAGGCGGTTTTTGATCCCATGAATTATGTCATCGCGATTTTGGTCTTCGGACTGCTGATCTTTGTCCACGAGCTGGGCCATTTTCTGGTGGCGAAGGCCTGCGGCATCACCGTGCTGCAATTCACCATCGGCTTCGGCCCCGCCATTTTCAAGAAAAAGATCGGCCATACCCTGTATGCCCTGCGGCTTTTGCCCATCGGCGGCGCCGTGATGATGCAGGGAGAGGGCGCCGACGAAGAGGATCTTCTGGTGGGCGGCGAAAAGGTGGATCTGTCCCAGCTCTCGCCCGGCGGCAGCTACGCCGAGGCCGGCAAGCTCAAGCGTTTTTTGGTGATGATCGCCGGCGTGACCATGAACTTCCTTCTGGCGGTGGTCATCCTGTTTCTCCTGATCCTGCCGGGAAAATACAAGGTCGAGCCGGTGCTGGCTTCCTTTATGGAGGGCTTTCCCTATGCCGCTGCGGACAACGGCGGCGTTGGCTTTGCGGAAGGGGACCGGCTGATCAAGATCAACGATTTTCATATTTATACCATGGGCGATTTTTCCATGGCCATGGCTTACGACGCCGACGCGCACTACGACGTCACCCTCAGGCGCGGCGGCGAAACGATCCGTTTGCAGAACTATGAGATGCATCCCACCGTTTACGATGCCGAGAGCGACAGCTATCTTTACGGCTTCCGCCTGGCTTCGGTGGAAATGGGGCTGGCAGGCAAGGTCGGCTATGCCTTCCGCAATGCCATGAGCGACCTGCAATCGGCGGTGCTGGGGCTGAAAATGCTTTTGACGGGGCAGGTGCCCACCAGCGACATGATGGGGACGGTGGGCATTGCCAACGAAATGGGCGAGCTTGCCCGCACGTCGCTGCCCTCCATGTGGTATTTTGTGGCCTATATCAGCGTCAATCTGGCCTTTGTCAATCTTCTGCCGCTTCCCGTGCTGGATGGCGGAAAGATCCTGTTCCTGCTGCTGGAGCTCATTCGGGGCAAAAAGCTCGACCCAAAATATGAGGTGGCGGCCTCGCTGGTGAGCATGGTGCTGTTGTTGGCGCTGTTCCTGTTCATTACGTATCACGACGTGCTTCGCATCATTCATTGATCCTGCGCGGGCGGCGCTTGCCGCCCGCTCGGCTTTTTACCGCAGAAGGGAGCTTGTTTTATGGGCAGCAAACAGAAAATTCTTGTGGGCGGCGTGACCATCGGCGGCGGAGCGCCTCCGGTGATCCAGTCGATGTGCAATACCGACACACGGGATGTCCCCGCCACTGTAAAACAAATCAACGCGTTGGAAGAAGCCGGCTGTCAAGTCGTTCGGCTTGCCATTCCGGATCAAGAGGCTGCCGAAGCGGCCTCCGCGATTCGGACGCAGGTACGGCTTCCGCTGGTGGCCGATATCCATTTCGACTATCGCCTTGCGCTGGCCGCCGTAAAGAGCGGCGTGCACAAGGTGCGCATCAATCCCGGAAACATCGGTGACAAAGAGAAGGTGCGCGCCGTGGCCGAATGCTGCAAGGCAAACGGCGTCCCCATCCGCGTGGGGGTCAACAGCGGGAGCATCGATCGGGACCTGCGGGAAAAATACGGCGTTACGCCGGAGGCCCTTTGCGAAAGCGCCCTGCGCAATCTGGCCATGCTGGACGAATGCGGCTTTTTCGACACCTGCGTTTCGCTGAAAATGTCCAACGTGTTTTCCACCATCCGGGCCTACCGTCTGATGGCGGCCCGATGCGACAGACCGCTCCATCTGGGCGTCACCGAGGCGGGCGGAGTCCATATGGGGACGCTCCGCTCTGCGGCGGCCTTCGGCGCCCTGCTGTGCGACGGCATCGGCGACACCATCCGCGTTTCCCTCACCGCCGACCCGGTACAGGAGATTTACGCGGCCAGAGATATTCTGAAAGCGTTGGATCTCCATCAAAGCGGGGCGCGGATCGTGTCCTGCCCCACCTGCGGACGAACGCAGATCGATCTGATCCCACTGGCCGAGGCAGTGGAGAAGCGGCTTGAAAAGCTTCAGACCCGTCTGACGGTGGCGGTGATGGGATGTGTGGTCAACGGTCCGGGCGAAGCCCGGGAAGCCGACATCGGCATTGCCGGCGGCAGAGGCGAGGGCGTCATCATCAAAAAGGGCGAGGTCCTGTGCCGCGTGCCCGAAACGGAGCTTTTGCCCCGTCTTGTAGAAGAGATCGAGAAAATGACAGGGGAGACCTTATGAGCGAGCGGGCAAAATTGAAAGACATCTTTTCCGCGGTACCCGACCTGAGCGATCCGGTGTGGGAAACGCCGGTGGACAGCGTTTCGTCCGAGGACGGCGGATTGAGCGTCACCCTTGCGCCGGGAGCGCGTGTTTCCGCCGAGGCGCTTTCTGCGGCGGAGGCCGCCGTCTGCCGGACTTACGGCGTGGCCCGCGTGCGCCTTCGTACGGCGGCCCCGGTTGAACAGGATGAAGAAGAGGCGCCGCCGTTTTTCACGGACGGCGACGCGCCGCCCGAAGGACAGGCTTTTGCTGATTCGGACGAACCCTCCGACGTGTCCGCTGCCGAGGAAACGGAGGACACCGGGCGCGATGCGCAGATCCTTTCGGTGCTGCGGCAGGTCTTTTCCAAAAAACACCCGTCGGCAGCGCCCTGTCTGCGGGAAGCGGAGCTTTCGCTTTCAGGCAGCGTCCTGACTCTTCGCGCCGCGGAGCAATGGCATCTGACCCGCCTTTCGCAACTGGAAAAAGTCCTCGGGGAAGAGGCCTCCGCTCTTTTGGAAAGGCCGGTGCAGATTCGTGTCACCGGCGAAAGCAACGGATCGTCGGCAGACGACTTTGCCCGCAGCAGGGAAGAGACCCTTTCGAAGCTCCGGCAGGAATACCGCCCGGCGCAGACTGCGCCCACCCAGCAGCAAAAACCGCAGCAGCGGCGCTCCTTCACCCGCCAGCGGGATCCCAACGCCGCCGTTTTTCGCCCGAAGGACGAGGACGATGTGATCTACGGAAAGCCCTTTTCCCGGGAGATGATCCGGCTGGGCGACGTGAATCTGGATTCCGGAAAGATCACGGTGCAGGGCGAAATCTTCCGCGTGGAGTTCAAAAAGCTCAATGGCCGCGGCAAGACCGTGGTGAATTTCGAGTTTTCCGACGGCACGGGGTCCATCCGCGCCTCCAAGGTGCTGCCGGATGAAGAGGCGGCTCCGCTTGAGTCCCACATCAAGAAGGGGGCCTACGTCATCGTGCAGGGCTTGGCTCATTACGACACCTATCTGCAGGATATCTCTCTCAATTTCAGCGCCATCATCAAAGGAAAAAAGCCCGTGCGGCAGGACAAGGCTGATGAAAAACGGGTGGAGCTCCATCTGCATACCACCATGTCCAGCATGGACGGCCTGTGCAATCCCGACAAGACGCTGAAGCTGGCGGCCTCCATGGGCCACAAGGCTGTGGCCATCACCGACCACGGCGTGGTGCAGGCTTTCCCTGACACTATGAAAGCCCAGGCCGATTTGAAAAAAGCAGGGAAAGAGATCAAGGTCCTTTACGGCGTCGAGGCGTACTGCGTGGACGATCTGGGCCGCAGCAATGCGGTGAAAGGGGAAAGCGACGCGCTTTTAACCGACGAGATCGTGGTCTTTGACACCGAGACCACCGGCCTGAGCGCCGTCAACTGTGAGATCATCGAGATCGCCGCTTTTCTGGTGTCCGGCGGCGAGATCCGCGATTCCTTCCACTGCTATGTCAAGCCGACGCAGCCGATCCCGCCGCGCATCACCGAGCTTACCGGCATCTCCAATGATACCGTGCGGGACGCCCGCCCCATAGAAGAAGAGCTGCCGCGTTTTCTGGAGTTTTGCGGCGGGCGGCCTCTGTGCGCCCACAACGCCGCTTTTGATATGGGCTTTTTGGCGGCTGCCTGCGAGAAGCTGGGGCTGAGCTGTCCCACCTGCTCCATCGACACGGTCACCATCGCCCGCGCGCTGCTGCCCAATCTCAACAAGCACAAGCTGAACAACATCGCCGACGCCATGGGACTGCGGTTTCAACACCACCGCGCCGACGACGACGCCCGCGTTTTGGCGGAGATCTTTCTGCGCTTTATCCCCATGCTGGAGGAAAAGTGCGGCATAACGAAGCTCAGCGAGATCAACGCTGCCCTTGCCGCGCTTTCCACGGGAACGGGCGCGGATAAAAAACTGAAAAGCTGGCACTTGATCATTTTGGTGAAAAACCGTCCGGGGCTCATCACCCTTTACAAGCTGATCTCCGACGCCCATCTGAAGCATTTCAACCGCCGTCCCATCATCCCCATGTCCGAGCTCGCAGCCAATCGGGAAAACCTGATCCTGGGCTCGGCCTGCGTGGCGGGCGAGCTGTTTTCCGCCGTTGTGGACGGCCGTCCCTGGGGTGAGCTGATGGAGCTGGCGTCCTTCTACGATTATCTGGAGATCCAGCCGCTGGACAACAACCGGTTTTTGATCGACCGGGAGATGGCGAAAGACGAGGAGCAGCTTCGGGAATTCAACCGTACCGTGCTCCGCCTGGGCGACGCGCTGCACAAGCCGGTGTGCGCCACGGGCGACGTCCATTTTCTCGAGCCGGAGGACGGCATCTATCGGGAGATCCTGCAGGCCGGAATGGGCTTCAAGGACGCCGAGGAGCGGGCGCCGCTCTACTTCAGGACTACCGACGAGATGCTGCGGGAGTTTTCGTATCTGGGGGCAAAGCGTGCGCACGAGGTGGTGGTGGAGAATCCCAACGCTATCGCCGACCAGATCGAGGATATCGAGCCGGTACTTTCGGGCAGTTATCCGCCATCTATCGAGCACAGCGCCGAGGATCTGCAGGAAATTTGCTGGAAAAAAGCCAAAGAGCTTTATGAAGAAGACGGCAAGCTGCCGGACATCGTCGCCGACCGGATCAACGCCGAACTCATCCCCATCGTGAACAACGGCTTCGACGTGATGTATATGAGCGCGCAAAAGCTGGTGGCGCGCTCCAATGAGCTTGGCTATATCGTCGGCTCCCGGGGCTCGGTAGGCTCTTCCTTCGTGGCCTATCTCAGCGGCATCACCGAGGTCAACGCCTTGCAGCCCCATTATCGCTGTCCCAAATGCCGCCATTCCATCTGGGACAACGATCCCATCTATCAGACCGGCGTGGACATGCCGGACAAGGTGTGCCCCAAGTGCGGCACAAAGATGGTCAAGGACGGCTTCAACATCCCCTTCGCCACCTTTTTGGGCTTCAACGCCGACAAGACTCCCGATATCGATCTGAACTTTTCCGGCGAATGTCAGAGCCAGATCCATCGCTACACCGTGGATCTGTTCGGCAACGGTCAGGTTTTCAAGGCCGGCACCATCGGCACCATTCAGGAAAAGACCGCCTACGGCTTTGTCCGCAAATATCTGGAGGAGCGGGGCAAGACGGCCAACGGCGCCGAGATCGACCGTCTGGTGACCGGCTGTACCGGGGTCAAGCGCACCACCGGGCAGCATCCCGGCGGTCTGATCATCGTGCCGAACGGCCGCTCGATCTATGAATTTACCCCCGTTCAGCATCCGGCGGACGACCCCGATTCCGATATCATCACCACTCATTTCGACTTTCATTCCATCCACGACAATCTGCTCAAGCTGGATGAGCTGGGCCACGATGTGCCCACCATCATCCGCCATCTTCAGGATCTGACGGGCGTCGATCCCCGGGATGTTCCGCTGGACGACCCCGAAACCATGCGCGTCTTCACCGACATTTCGCCTCTGGGCATCGAGACCGACGATATCCTGGAGCAGCCCGGCTCGGCCGGCGTGCCGGAGTTCGGGACGAAAAACGCCCGGAGCATGCTGATGGAAACCCGACCCACCACCCTGGAGGGCCTGATCCGCATTTCCGGCCTGTCCCACGGCACCGACGTCTGGCGCAACAACGCGCAGGACGTGATCAACGCGGGTCTCGCCACCATCAACGAGGTCATCTCGGTCCGTGACGACATCACCACCAAGCTCATCGCCATGGGGCTGGACAAGAAGCTCTCCTTCACCATTTCCGAGTCTGTGCGAAAGGGAAAGGGCCTCAAGCCCGAGTGGGAAGAGGAGATGAAGGCCCACGGTCTGCCCGACTGGTACATCGATTCCTGCAAAAAGATCAAGTATATGTTCCCCCGCGGACACGCGGTGGCCTATACCCTGATGTCTTTCCGCATCGCCTGGTACAAGGTCCATCATCCGCTGGCCTATTACAGCGTTTATTTCGGCAACCGGCTGGATTCCTTTGACTGCGCGACGATCCTGATGGGCGACGATGCCGTCTGCCGCAAATACCGGGAATACAAGAGCAGTCCCAAGCGCACCGCCGTGGAGGACGACGTGATGATCACGCTGGAGATCGCCCACGAGTTTTACAAACGCGGCTTCCGCTTTTTGCCCATGGATGTTTACCGCTCCGATCCCAAGGCGTTTTTGCCGGAGGACAACGCCCTCCGTCCGCCCTTTATGGCGCTCAGCGGCGTGGGCGAGGCGGCGGCGGTCTCCATCGCGCAGGAACGGGAAAAAGAGCCGTTTTTGTCGCAGGAGGATATCTCTGTTCGCTGCGGCAAGGCGTCCACCGCCGTGGTCCAGTCGCTGAAAGAGGTCGGCGCGCTGAACGGCCTGCCCGAAAGCAATCAGCTCGACCTGTTCGGCGCGTTTTGAGTCGGAGACGATAAAACGGAGCTTTGCTGGACTGAAAGGAATGTGATACGATATGCCGATTCAACAGCGCAGGATCATGCGAAGCATAATCGTCGTGAATATTTGCCTCACCTTTGCAGCGGCAATCGTGATATGCTGCATGCTTCCCGCCCGGGTCGCGGTCCATGCGGATATCTCCCATCATGTCGATCGCTGGGGCGGTAAATGGGAATTATTTGTCCCGGCAATCATTACGGCTGTTCTTCAGTGGCTTTTTTACGCTTTTTGGAAACTGATCTATTCGATCAACGGTACAAAAACAGCGGAAAAGCTTTTGCTGTGGTCCTGTGCGGCGGTTTCCGCGATTCTTTCAGCCATAGCAACCGGTTCTGCTTTCGGGAGCTATTCCTTCACCTGGCACGGCACACCGCCGAAACCAGCCGCTGCGGGTTTGATTTTTGCGATCCATTTTCTGTTTTCTGCGGTGTTGCTGTTGGTCGGGAAAAAGCAGGACGAAAGCAGATAGGATCTTGCCGCCGCAAAAGAGCCCGTCATTGTTCTGGAATTTTGAACAACTCAAAAGCGAAAAGACGAAAGTGAAAAAACCACTCTTCCGGGGTGGTTTTTTCCGTTTCTTTTTCATCGGTTTTGACCGAAACACAATTAGTTGACAACATGTCGGAGCGTATGATAAAATTTCAAAAGCTACACAGGATTATCGATGAGTAACAGCGCTGCTGTTATTTTTGCGTTATGCGGGAGGAACGATCATGCTCACCATTTTGACCGGCGGGCCGGAGAGCCGACGGACGCCGCATTTGCTTGACCGGCTGGATCAGCTTGCCAAAGCGGGCCGGAAAGGACTTCTTCTTGTGCCGGAGAGCGCCTCGCATCAGGCGGAGCGTAATGTGCTCGCGCGCTGCGGGAATCGGGCCGGCGAATATGTTTCGGTGACCACCTTCCGCAAGCTCACCGACGACGTGCTTGAGGCCTGCGGGCTCCGCCCGGCAACGCTGGACGCAGGCGGCAGGATCCTGACGATGCACCGAGCTCTTGCTCAGGTCGGCTCGCTCCTGCACTATTACCGCGGCGCAGGCCGTCCGCAGCTCACCGAAAAGCTGGTGGAGCTGGCAGGCGAGCTTCAGGCGTGTTCGATCGCCCCGGAGACACTGATGGAGGCGGCGGGGGAATCGCCCAAGCTGCGGGATCTCAGTCTGATCTACGCCCGCTATTGCGGCCTGTGCCGGGAGGGAGCGCTCGACCCCGCGACCCGCATCGATCTTGCCCGGGAGCATCTGCGGGAGAGCGGTCTGCTGAACGGCGTCACGCTCCTGGTCGACGGCTTTGAAGGCTTTACCGCGCAAAACAGCGCCATGCTGGAGGAGCTTCTTCTTTGCGCGGAAGACGTGACGACAGCCCTGCTTTTAGGAAAAGATCAGGAGCTTTACACCGAGCAGAAAAAGACGCTTGAGCGGCTGCGCCGCATGGCGGAACGGCACGGTGTTCCCGTGAATGAGATCCGGCTTCCCGACGAGGATGCCGCGGAAAAAACGACCGGGCTGTACGGCCTTGCGGAGGAGCTGTTTGACTTTTCTCTTGAAAAAGCGGGGGAGAATAGCGGCCTTGCGGTCTATGAACTGCCTGATGCGGAGGGAGAATGCGAGCTTGCTGCGGCGCTGCTGCGTCAGCTGGCGCTGGACGGCGTGCGACTGCGGGAGACCGCCGTGGTCTGCGGCGATCTTGAGCAATATGGCCCCATGCTGTCTTCTGCCTTTGAGAAATACGGGATCCCGCTGTTTTTGAGCGAAAAGACCGATCTTCTGCAAAAGCCGGCCATCGCCGCCGCCCTCGGTCCGCTGACGGCGCTGGAGGACGGCCTCTCTGCTGACGCTGTGATCGATTGGCTTCGCAGAGGGCTTGCGGGCCTGACCCGGGACGAGATCGACCGGCTGGAAAACTATTGCATTCTCTGGCGGATCCGGGGGAGCGCCTGGTTTTCTCCCTTTGAGAGTCCGACCTGCGGCTATGACGCTCCCGCAGCTGATGAGGAGGAACGCCTTGCCGACGTCGAGGCCCTGCGTCAGCGCGTCGCGGCGATCCTGATGCCCCTGCGGGAAGAGCTTCGAAAGTGTGCCCGCGGCAGCGACTATGCCGCCGCGTTGGTCCGTCATTTGGAACGCATCGATCTGGAATCCCGCCTGGATGAGCGCTGTAAAGCACTTCGCCTTTCCAACCGAGGAAGGGAGGCCGCCGAAACCGCACAGCTTTATCAGATCCTGCAAACCGCCCTGGAGCAGTTTTCCGCCGCCATGCAGGACGTTTCCATGGACCGGCGGGAGTTTTTGCGCTTGCTCCGGCTGACCCTTCGGCAATATGATGTTTCCACCATTCCGCCTTCGCTGGACAGTGTACTTGCCGTCAGCTTCGAGCGGTTTTCCGCCGAGCGTCTGCGGCATGTGGTGATTGTCGGCTGCCGGGACGGCGCCTTTCCGCCGTACAAAGCGGAATCCGATCTGCTTTCGGAGAAGGAGCGGGTCTATCTGGAAACCTGCGGCGTCGAGCTGACCCAGAATGCGCTGGAGCGCGCTTATCAGCAGCAGTGCTCCGTATGCCGCACTGTGGCGGCTGCCACCGAATCGCTGACGCTGACCGCCCCCCGTCGCATGGACGACGGAGGAAAATGTGAAACGGCATATCTTTTGGAACGGCTGTGCAAGCTGCGGGCTCTGCCCCGGCAGGACGGCGCGGCTTTGCTGGAGACCCTTCGCCTGACGGCGAAGCTGCCTCTTTATCAGGAGGCCAGCGCCGCCGCCGAGCATGCCGATACCGCCGCCGCCCGGGCCGCGTTGGCGTATGCCGAAACGATCCCCAGCCTGCACGAGCGCCTTGCGGGCCTGCGGCGTTACGCGGAAGCTCCTCGCGGCCCCATTCGTTCCCCCGAGCTGGTGCAGAAGCTGTATCGCGGGCGCTTGAGTCTGACGGCCACCCAGCTTGATAAGATCGCAAGTTGCCGATTCTCTTATTTTATGCAGTACGGACTGAGGGCCAGGAAGCGCAGCACCGCAGAGTTCGGCGCGCTGCAGATCGGCACCTTTGTCCACTATGTGGTGGAGAACGCCGTGCGCGAGCTGTGCAGCGACGAAACGCGGATCCCAAGGGCTGTCGCCGCAAAATACGTCAATCGCTATCTGGAGCAGGAGCTGCCCCGGACCCAGCAGACGGCGCGGTTCCGGGCGATCTTCCGACGGGCCGGGCAGATGGCCTGCAGCATTGTGGAAAACGTCTGGGAAGAGATCGTTGCAGGAGATTTCCGGCCCGTGTGCTTTGAACTGAACTTCGACCGCCGGGGAGATCTTCCGCCGCTTGAGCTGACGGAGGACGGAATGAAGCTGACGGTGAAGGGCAAAATCGACCGGGTCGACGGCTATCGGCGCGGCGATACGTTCTATTATAAGGTGGTCGATTATAAAACGGGAAGTAAGGATTTTCAGCTTTCCGACGTGCTCGACGGCCGCAACCTTCAGATGTTCCTATATCTGATGATGCTGAAGCAGGGCGAAGGAGAGCAGGTGCGCAGCCTGCTGCACGCGGGGGAGGCCAAACAGATCGAGCCCTGCGCCGCCCTGTATATCCCTGCAAAGAATCCTTCCATTTCGGCGGACAGCGGCGAATCGCCGGAGAAAATCCGCAAGAAGCGCGAAGACAATCTTCGACGGATCGGCCTTGTACTGGGCGACGACGGGCTGATCGAAGCGATGGAGCGGGGCGGGACCTACCGCTTTTTACCTGTAAAACGCAATAAAAATGGAACTTTCTCGAAAGGATCAAAAATCGCCACGCCCGAGCAGTTTGAACTGCTGCTGCGCAAAACGGAAGCGACGCTTAAAAAAGTCGCCGCGGAGATCGGGGCTGGAAACGTGGAGGCCAATCCGTCCCGCAACAAGGGAAAGGATAACTCCAGCTGCCGATATTGCGATTTCAAAGATGCCTGCCAGTTTGATACCACGATGCGGAAGGATAAGTTCCGCGTTGTGAAATCTCTCTCAGACGCACTTGTATTTGAACGACTCCGGGAAGAAGCAGCGAAGGGAGGAATGCACGATGAGCGATAAACCGTTGACGGCGCAGCAGAAGCTGGCTGTGGATTGCCGGAACACCAGCCTGATCGTTTCGGCTGCGGCCGGCTCGGGAAAGACCTTCGTTCTGGCTCGCCGTGTGATCGAGCTGTTGTCCGATCCCAATGATCCCTGCGACGTGGATCGCCTGCTGGTGCTCACCTTTACCAACGCTGCCGCCGCTGAAATGCGGCAGCGGATCGGCAGCGCGCTGCACGAGCGCTTGCTTTTGTCGGGCGGAAACGCCCATCTGCGGCGGCAGCTCGCCCTTTTGGGCGGCAGCAGGATCCAGACGGTCCACGGCTTTTGCCAGAGCCTGATCCGCGAGCACTTTTCCCGCTGCGGCGTCGATCCTGATTTCCGCCTGGCAGACGAGCCACAGTGCGCCCTTTTGCAGCAAAACGCGCTGGATGCCGTGATGGAGCGCGCCTACGAGGCGGATGACGAGGATTTCAGGCAGCTGTGCGGCATTTTGAGCGACGATCGCAGCGATGAAAAGCTATCCAAAACCGTGCTGGGCCTTTATCAAAAAATGCGCAGCCATCCGCATCCCGATCGGCTTTTGGAGCTGATGCCCGGGCTGTGCGCCGCCGATCTGGAAGACAGCGGTTACAGCAGGGAGATGCTGCGCCAGGCACGGGGATTGGCTGATTTTGCCCACGGGATCGCCTTGTCCGCCCGGGAAGAAGTGGCCGCCGTTCCGCAGGTGGAGGAAAAATATGCTCTTGCCCTGGATAGCTGTGTTCAGGGCACGCTTCGTCTGCTGGAGGCCATCGACGAGGGCTGGGAAAGCGCCCGTGCCTGCATTGGATCCTTGTGCTTTGAAGACTTGAAATCCTGTCGGTATGAGGATAAGGCCTTTTTGGAGCGGATCAAGGCACGACGGGATTTGGTAAAAAAACAGATCGGATATCTGAAACAGTATTATTTTTCCATGTCGCCGGAGACGATGGCTCGCGACGGGGCGCGGCAGGCTTCGGCCGTGCGGGCGCTTTGCCGTCTGGTGACCGACTTTACGGCGGAATACGACGGGCAGAAGCGCCGCTTGGGCGTGCTGGATTTCAGCGATCTGGAGCATATGGCGCTGCATCTGCTGCAAAACGGCGACGGCACGCCGTCGGATATTGCGGAAGAGCTGACCGAGCACTTCCGCGAGATCATCGTCGACGAGTATCAGGACACCAACGAGATCCAGGAGGAGATCTTCCGCACGCTGCGGCGCAAGGGAGACAGCGCCTTTTTCGTAGGCGACGTGAAGCAGAGCATTTACCGCTTCCGTCTGGCGGACCCCACCGTTTTTCTCGACCGCTGCGCCGTTTCCGAGCAATACGACGGGACAGACGGCGGTGATCGCCGCCTGTCGCTCAACACCAATTTCCGCTCGCGGCCCGAGGTGCTGGAGCTTTGCAACTATGTCTTTTTCCGCTTGATGAGCAGCCGCTTCGGCGACGTGGAATACGACGAAGAGCAGCGGCTCAATCCCCATCGGGATCAGCGGGGGATCGTTCCCTCCGAGGTCCTGCTGTTGGACACGACGGACAGCGGGGATCCGGAGGAAGACGAGTCGGAAAGCGAGGATGAGAAAGAGGAGCGCCGGCTGGAAAAGGAAGCCCGTCTGGCGGCTTTGAGGATCAAGCGCCTTTTGCGGGAAGAAACCGTCCCCGAAGACGGCGGTGACCGCCCGGCAAGGCCCGAGGACGTGGCGATCCTGCTCAGTGCGTTCCGCGGGAAAGCGGAGGTATTCCGGCAGGCACTGCTGCGCGAGGGGATCCCCTGCAGCGGGGGAAGCTCCGCCTTTTTCGGGACCATCGAAACGGCCGTGATCCTGTCGCTCCTCCGTCTGCTGCAAAACCGGCGGCAGGATATTCCGCTGGTTTCGGCGCTGCGTTCGCCCTTGTATCTTTTTTCCGCCGACGATCTCGCCCGGCTCCGCCTGAAAAAAGAGAACGTCGATCTGATCGAATGTGTGGCTGCCGCCGCGGAGGACGGCGACGACCGCTGCGCCGCCTTTCTTGCCGATCTGGACCGCTGGGACCAGGCGGCGCTGGAGCTGCCTCTGACCCGTCTGATCCGGCTGATCTATGACGAAACGGGCGCCGAGGGCGTTTTTGCAGCAATGGACGGCGGAAAAGCCCGTGTGCGGAATCTCCGCAAGATCGAAAGACTTGCCGGCGGCTTCGACAGCAGCATCACAGGCGGTCTGAGCGCCTTCCTTCGCTGGATCGACCGGAAGCTTGAGGAAGGGAGCGACCCGGAGGACAGCGGGAGCGAAAGCGAAGGCGTGCAGCTCATGACGATCCACAGATCAAAGGGGCTGGAGTTCCCCTTTGTCATCCTGGCGGATCTGGCGAGGCAGTTCAATGAAGAGGATTTGAGAAAAGACGTCCTGTTCCACCCGTCGATGGGCGTTGGCATGAGGCTGCCCGACGAAACGATCGGCGCAAAGGTGCCCACCTGGCAGTGGAACGCCGTCAAGCTCCGCACCCAGGCCGAGATGCGGTCCGAAGAGCTGCGGAAGCTTTACGTGGCCATGACCCGCGCCAGAGAAAAGCTGATCCTGATCCTGGCCGAAAACAAACTGGAGAACAAGGTGAAAAAAATCGCCGACGAAACGGCCGGAGCGCCTGCGCCGGTCTGGCTGTCGCTGCAATCGAACATGATGAACTGGCTGCTGGCGGCGCTGATCTCCCATCCTGCTGCCGGCGTGCTGCGGGAGCTCTGCGGCTTCGTGCCGCCTGTCGGAGCCGACGCGGCGAAGGAGAATCTGATCGTCCGTCTGGTATCCCTGCCTGAGGAGAAAGCCGGTCAGGAGCCTGCGGTGCAGCCGGAGATCGCCGGGGCGGCGGCAGAAGGGGAGGACGCCTCCCGCTTTGCGCCGTATCTGGCCAAAAGCGAGGAGGAATATGCCCATCTTGCGGCTTCGCGCCTTCCTTCTAAACTGACGCCCACCGGTCTGCGGAAGCTGATCCCCGAGGCAGGCGAGATCTTCGGCCGGTCTGAAAAACCCATTGTGCGGGACCATCGGGAGGCCGGCGTCCGTCGCACCGATCCTGCGGCGACGCAAAGAGGAACGGCTATGCACGTGCTTTTGCGGTATGCGGATTTTTCCGACTGCGCCGACGCCGACGCCGTGCGCCGACAGGCCAAAGCGCTTGTGGAGAACGGCCGCCTCACGAAGGAAGAGGAGAAGCTGATCATTCCCGAACTGGTCGTCGCCTTTGCCTCGTCGGAGCTTGCGAAGCGGATGAAGCGCGCCTCCCGCGTGCTGCGGGAATATGAGTTCGGCGTTCTGTTGGATGCTGCGAGCCTGCTGAAGGACGGCCCTGCCGACGAACAGATCCTGCTCAACGGCGCCATCGACCTGCTGCTCTTTGAGGAGAGCGGATTGACCGTCGTGGATTTCAAAACCGACCGTGTAGTGCCCGGCGGCGAGCGGGAAAAAGCCGAAGAGCACCGGCTTCAGCTGGAGCTTTACGCCCGGGCCGCGGAGCAGGTGTTCGGCCTGCCCGTCCGGGAAAAGTGGGTCTGGTTTTTGCGGCAGGGGACAGGCGTCCTGCTGTCCTGACCGAAGCATAGAAAAAGATCCCGCGGAGCTGTGCTCCGCGGGATCTTTTTATGATCGGACAATGTGTCAGACCTGCGTCAGGCCGAACTTGTGGAAGGTGGCGGGATAGGCGTTTTTCTGCTCGGTGATCCACTCGTTATAGGCGTTTGCCTGCAGCGTGTCGCGGATGGTGCTGAGATACCGGGGGCCTTCGTTTTCCACGAAGTACATCACGTGATAGCCGTAATCGGTCTTGACGATGCCGGTGTCGCCGGGCTGGCGGCTTTCGTCAAAGCACCAGTCCTGGAATTCCTGCACCATCTGGCCGAGATAAATGCCGGTGTACAGACCGCCGCTGGAGGCGTTGCTGTCGGCGCTGTATTCCCTGGCCAGATCGGCAAAGGAATCCTCGGTGGCGGGACCGGC
>JAFOPS010000026.1 GCA_017394205.1 Clostridia bacterium
AAAGTCTGATCCCATGGATCAAAAGTCATTTTGAGGCCCACGGAAAGACCATCGACAGCGCTGCGTGCGAATATTTGCTGTTTCTTTGCGGAACGTCCATGGACAATCTGCTCACGGAGATCGACAAGATCTCTGCAGGTACGCCCGGCACGGTGATCGAACAGAGCGATATCGATGCGCTGGGCTCCCGCGTGCTTGAGGCCACGGTGTTTGAACTGACCGACAGTCTTGCTGAGGGGCGTCCGGAGAAAGCGTTGGCGATCCTGCGGGACCTTTTCGACATGAAGCAGGAGCCTGTGGCGATCCTTGCGGCGGTAACGAAGCAGTTTCAGCGTCTCTACGGCGCAAAGCTGGCTTCGGCTGCCGGAAAGAATGAGCGCGAAGCGGCGGAACTTTTGGAATACCGCTCCTCTTATCCCGCAAAGCGCGCCATGCAGAGCGCGCGGCGGTTTTCATTGCCGCAGCTCCGGCGGGCACAGCAGCTGTGCCTGGAAACGGATGTGGCGATGAAGAGCAATCTTCCTGATGATCAGCGTACCCTGGAGCTGCTTTTGTTCCGACTGGGGGAGGCGTCCCGATGATCCCGCTGCAGCCTGTGATCCTGGTAGAAGGGAAATATGACAAGATCAAGCTGTCGCAGATCTTTGACGCTACGATCCTGACGACGGACGGATTCGGCATTTTTAAACAAAAGGAAAAGACTGCGCTTCTGCGGCGGCTTGCCGAAACCTGCGGCCTTCTGGTCTTTACCGACGCCGACGGGGCCGGCTTGGTGATCCGCAATTATCTCAAGGGCGCGATCTCTTCGGGAACGGTTTATCATGCCTATCTGCCGCCGGTGCAGGGAAAGGAGCGACGCAAGTCACGTCCTTCCGGCGAAGGACTTTTGGGTGTGGAGGGCGTGTCTGACGAGCTGATCGTAAAGGCGGTACGCGACAGCGGCGCGATGGATATCGCACCGCGGATCCGAGGCGACCTGACAAAAGGCGATCTGTTTGAACTGGGGCTTTCCGGAACCGACGGCAGTGCTCTGCGGCGAAAGGCGGTCATGCGGGAGCTGGCGCTGCCGGAAAATCTGAGCGCAAACGCGCTTTTGGACGTGCTGAACTGCGTGACGGATCGGGACGGTTTGCGCCGCCTTCTGGAGCGATTGGAGCTTGAATAAGAGGTGACATTGTGGCAAAACGGTTTGACTGTCTGATCCGGACGAAAGAGGATCTGAAGGCGGCAGTGGAAACCTTCGGCATCGTGCCGCTGTTTCGGAATTCCATTCCGGGATTTTCCGTGGAAGAGCACGCCGCGCCGGAGGCGTGGTTTCAGTCCGAGGAGGGCGTGTGGGAATGGAAGGGTCCGGTGATCCGCGAGACCGGCTGCGCTTACGGAAAGTTTTTTGAGCGAAAAGCGGCGTTTGTCAGCCGCAAATGGTTTCCGGATCTGGCAAATTACCGTCGTGACGGGTACGATTTCGACGCACGCTGGGATGAAGGCTTTGCCTCCTGGGGCGATAAGGAGCTCTTTGATCTGATCGAGAAAAACGGACCGATCCTGTCTCGCAGGCTCAAGCAGATGGGCGACTACCGCAAGGGCGGGAAAAAAGGCTTCGACACCTCTGTCAACCGCCTGCAGGAGCAGGGATATGTGGTTATCAGCGACTTTGTTTATTCGACAACGGCAAAAGGCGAGCAATACGGCTGGGGCGTTGCGGAATACGCCACCGCCGAGCGGCAGTTGGGGAAAGCCTTTGCGTCACATGTGTATGATCGGACGCCGGAGGAATCTTATCAGCGGCTGCTGAAGCTGCTGAAAACCCTTGTTCCCGGGGAAGATGAAGTAGATCTGAAGCGGTTTTTGAAATGAGCGATGCGCGACGATAAAAAGCAGGAAAACAAAAGAAATCAGGATTCGTTTTACAACAGAACATATTTGAAAGGAGAATTCAAATGAAAAAGTATGTGTGTGAGCCCTGCGGTTACGTTTACGACCCCGCTGTGGGTGATCCCGACAGCGGGATCGCGCCCGGCACGGCCTTTGAGGACATCCCCGAGGATTGGGTCTGCCCCCTTTGCGGCGCTGCCAAATCTGAGTTTCACGCAGAATGACAGACGCCTGGGAAATGGAAGAGGGGCCGATCGCCGGAGATGATCTGATTGCGGAGATCGTGAATCTTTACCCGGAGGCGGCGGACTTTCTGCAAAGCATCGGCATGCACTGTGTGGGTTGCGCTGCGGCTCACGGTGAAACTCTGTTTGAGGCATGCCGGGTTCACGGCTTGAGCGGTGCAAAGGTGCTGCGTGAGCTGAATCGGATTTTGACGGAATAGTGCCCTGACCTGAAAAATGCGCCTCGGTGGAGGCGCATTTTTTGCGGACACGGGATTCACCGGCGCAGTGTTCCGTTCTCAGTTTCGGTGAGCAATTCCAGGGCTTCGATCTGCCCGGTTTCACAGTTGATATAATAAACGACAGAGCCGTCAGACTCGTCGTTGCAGACGTATTCCCAGCAAAGAACGTCCTGCTGGCCTGCAGAAAGGCGATAAACGGCCTCTTCTGAGGCAACGGAAAGCTCCGGATCCAATAGAGCGCGGGCGTCAGCGGCAAAAAATGCGGGTGATTCGGGAAGCCTGGCTTTGTGATTCATCAAATAGTCTGACGCGTCAAACCGCACCACATCGCCGTTGTCCATCGCTACGCCCACCCGGACAGAATCACCGTATGCTTTTGCGCCGCTTTCGGCATCAGACAGCACGACCGTGCAGACGCCGCCGTTCATCGTGCTGTCACCGGAACGGAAAGTTGTAAGGCCAATCGACTTTACAAAGTCCTCTGCACTGCGGATCGCATCGGCCTGTGCCATCTGAGCTTTTCCTACATCACGGGGATCGCAGAAGGAGAGCAGCATCCCGCCGGCTTTTGAAAAGAACGCCGTGCGCTCGCCGTCGGTAAACAGATATGCCGGGATCCGGCCCTCACACGCGCCGGAAAACTCTGCCTGCGCGCCAAGCAGCTTCTTTGCACTTTTTTCACATTCCTCCCGGGATGCCGGCTTTTCCTGTGCCAGAGCAGAAGCAGTGCGGGATGCCATATGGTCGGAGCAGGCGCCGTCGTAATTCAGAGAAGGACAGGCGGGGAATCCGTCGTTCAGCGCAGTCAGCGAAGCTTCAAACGTCCCGTCGCCCGGCAGAACCGGGTCGGGGAACAGCAGCTCGCCTGCGTCAAGCTGCTCCTTCAGCGGGGCAAGCGCGTCAAGCATTTCCCGGGAATTGCGCCGCAGGGCCGAGAGTGTGTCCCATTGTGACGCGCCGTCACCGCCGTAAAGCTCGCTTCTCAGCAGGTAATGCGCAAAATCTGCGGTTTTCGACAGATAAGCGCTGAGGGCCTCCGTGCCGTCGGACGAGACGGGCAGGGAAGACAGCAGGGCTGCTGCGGATGAGCTTTCTCTCCAGATGTCGGCCGCCAGCGACTGCCGCATGGCGTCGGACGCATACGGCGTCTTTTCCAGGGCGGTGTCCATGGAAGACAGGCTTCCCATCATTTGTGATAAAGCGCTTTGATAAATCGATTGAAGATGGGAGGCATATCGGGAGGCCCGGTTTGCGTAGAACAGAGTGCTGCCGCAGAAAATAACAGCCAATGCCAGCGCAAATCCGGCAAAATGCCGAAGTGATCTGTGATTCATCATAAATCCCTCCTGTTTTTCTTAGTATTTTGAAAACTTCGGGAAATATGCGGTTTTCCGTGGGAATCCCTGTTGCTGAACGGGAAAAAAGGTGATATAATACAAATAATTATGGCAAGACGAAAGGAGCGGCCATCATGCCTGAAATTGCCGAAGAAAAAAAGAAGATCGTTCTCAGCGGGATCCAGCCTTCGGGCGATCAGTTTACGCTGGGTAATTATATCGGGGCGATCCGCAACTGGGCGTTGATGCAGGAATCGTTCGACTGCCTGTATATGGTGGCCAATGAGCACTCTATCACGGTCCGGCAGGTGCCGGCAAAGCTGCGTGAGAATACATACCGCGCTCTCGCCAGTCTGCTTGCCGCGGGGATCGATCCGCAGAAAAGCATCGTATTCATCCAGAGTCACGTTCCGGCTCATGCGGAGCTTGCCTGGATTCTTGATTGCTATACCATGTTCGGCGAGCTTTCCCGCATGACGCAGTTCAAAGATAAATCCAGCAAAAATGCGGACAATATCAACGCCGGTCTGTTTACCTATCCCGCATTGATGGCGGCGGATATCCTGCTGTATCAGGCCGATCTGGTTCCCGTGGGCGCCGATCAGAAGCAGCATGTGGAGATCGCCCGTGACATCGCCGGCCGTTTCAACGGTCTGTATGGGAACACCTTCCGTCTGCCGGAGCCTTATATTCCCGCTGTGGGGGCTAAGATCATGAGCCTTGCCGAACCCGAGCGGAAAATGAGCAAATCCGACGCCAACGAGAATGCCAAGATCCTGGTGATGGACGGGCCGGATGATATCATGCGGAAGTTCAAGCGTGCCGTTACAGACTCTTACGGAGAGGTGAAGCGAGGCGAGGACAAGCCGGGCATCAACAATCTGATCACCATCTATTCCGTCGCTACGGGAAAAACGCCCGAGCAGGTCGAAGCGGAGTTTGAAGGAAAGGGCTACGGCGATTTCAAGCGTGCCTGCGGCGAAGCTGTGGTAGAGCTGCTGCGCCCCTTCCGCGAGCAGGTAGAGGATTTGATGAAAAATCGGGATTATCTGGATCAGGTCGCTGCTGCCGGCGCAGAACGGGCGGAACGGCTGGCGCTCCGGACTCTTTCGAAAGTACAGAAAAAGGTGGGCTTCGTGCCCAGACCGTAACCTTGGAAAGCAGGGGAAGCATTCATGTTTCGTATGATCAATGACAGCGTTACGCTGACGAGTCTTTTTGCTTTTGTGCTGGCGCTGGCAGTATCTTTTGCAGTCACCCCGGCGGTCAAGATGCTTGCCATCAAGATCAAGGCCATCGACGTACCGAAGGACTCCCGCAGAATGCACAAGGTGCCGATCCCCCGCGCGGGCGGGCTTGCGATTTTTGCGGGCTTTCTGGTGGGATTTTTGCTGTTCGGTCAACTCACGGCGCAAAGCCGTGCGATCCTGATCGGCGCGCTGCTGCTGGTGGCCTTGGGTATGGTGGACGACGTGGTGGCCCTTAAGCCCCATATCAAGTTTCTGGGCCAGATCGTCGCCGCGCTCATTCCCGTGCTCAATGGAGTGGTCGTGACGTATTTCAGCAATCCTTTTTCACAAAGCGGCTATCTTTCTCTGGGAGTATTCGCGATCCCCGTTACGGTGATCTGGATCGTCGGCATTACCAACGCGGTCAATTTCATCGATGGGCTCGACGGACTCGCCTGCGGCGTATCCACGATCGCGACGGTGACCATGTTCGTGATCGCCGTGCTGTATTCCGA
>JAFOPS010000005.1 GCA_017394205.1 Clostridia bacterium
AAAGAGCGGTCGCTGACCCAGGAGCAACTTGCCGAGGCGCTGGGGGTGACGGCAGGAGCGGTATATAAGTGGGAGGCAAAGCTTTCGACCCCCGAGCTGGAGCTGATTATCCAAATGGCGGACTTTTTTGATGTCTCCGTGGATGTGCTGCTCGGCTATGAGGTCAAAGACAATCGCCTGGAAGCGACGGTAAAGCGATTGCGGGAATACCGCCGCAGCAAAGACTGGGACGGACTTGCGGAGGCAGAAAAAGCGCTTAAGAAGTATCCGCACTCATTTCAAATCGTAAATGCAAGCGCAGCGCTGTACCGTGCATTTGGTATCGACAGCGGGGACAAGACTTTGTTTCACCGCGCGCTAGAGCTTCTGGAGCAGTCCCGCTTCCTGCTTAGCCAAAACGAAGATCCCCAAATCAATGAGCAGACGATTTTCGGAAGAATAGCGGAAACGTATCTTGGGCTGGGCGAAGCGGACAAGGCTATAGAGCTTTGGAAAGCCCATAACGCCGGTGGACAGTATAGCTCACAGATCGGTGATACTCTGGCTCAAAATGGTTACGTTGAGGAAGCGGTACCGTTTCTGTCGGAGGCTTTTACGAAAATCCTCTCCGATTTGGTCCGCACGATCGTCGGCTATATCAACGTATACCTGGAACGCGGTGATCATGCTTCCACACAGGCGATCCTGAGCTGGGGGATCGGGCTCCTGCAGGGACTGCGGGAAGGAGACAACTCAAACTACTTCGACAGAGTCTGCGCCGCTTTGCTTGCCACCCTTGCCGGCTCGCAGTTTCTGTCAGGACAGGACAGCGAGGCGCGCGGCACCCTGGTAAAAGCCAAAGAGCTTGCCGCATTCTTTGACGCTGCTCCCAGCTATGATGAAAGCGACATCCGCTTTATCACCCGCATCGAAGGTGCCAGCGCTCACGATGACCTGGGAGTGACAGCAATGGCCGGCGTCAGTCTTGCGGTAAGCCAATTTGAAAATGAAGAGTTTACCGCTCTTTGGAACTGCATCGAGAAAGAGGAGGAGAATCATCGTGGATAAGAAAGAAATTACAGCGCTGCGGCGCCCGTTTGTCAAAGAGCTGTTCCGAAAGAATCAGTTCAATCTTGTAATGACCGTGCTCGCGGCGTTTCTCGCAGCGGTGTCGGAGCTGGTGATTTCATGGACCATCAAGGGAATATCCGATCTGATCTCCGGCGATACCACGCTCCGCTTCGGCACGCTGCTGCTCGTCGCGGGCATCGGCTTTGCGCTGCTGCTGATCGCCTGGGCGCTCGACCGGACGTTCCTCTCCAGATTCCGTGCCAGGGCCATGCAGCAATACCGCAAATACGCCTTTGACCGGCTGCTGGAAAAAGGCATTCAGGCCTTCTCCGGCGAGAACAGCGCACGTTACCTATCCGCTCTGTCCAACGACGCGAACACCATCGAGCAGGACTACGTCAGAATGCTGCAAAACACGATCCAGGTCGGCATCACCTTTGTCGGCGCGCTGGGACTGATGCTGTGGTACAGCCCGCTGCTGACGCTGATCGCCATCGGTTTCTCGCTATTGCCGATCATGGTGTCCGTTGTGCTCGGCAACAAGGCGGCCGTGGCTGAAAAGGACGTGTCCGACAGGAAAGAACGCTACACCGGCATGCTCAAGGACGTGCTCTCGGGCTTCGCGGTGATCAAAAGCTTCAAGGCGGAGAAAAGTATTTCTTCCCTCCACGACGAGAGCAACAACAGCGTTGCGGATGCGGCAAACAGCCGGGAGAAGGTCAAGCTCCACGTCTCCTATGCCTCCGGCCTCGCGGGCGGCGTATTGCAGTTCGGCGTGTTCTTTGTGGCCGCAGCCCTGGCGCTTTCCGGCAAAGGCGGCATCACCGCCGGTACGGCGATCGTCTTTGTGCAGCTTCTGAACTACGTGCTTGCGCCGATTCAGGTCTTCCCGACGTTCTACGCCGGTAAGAAGTCTGCCTACTCGCTGATTGACAAGCTGGCCTTGGCGCTGAACAAAAACATCCCAGACGAGGGCGAATCCATTGAGCCGAAGCTCGCGGAAGGCATCGAGCTCCGCGATCTGAGCTTCGCCTATGAGGAAGGCAAGACCGTTCTGTCTGACGTCGATATGGGCATGAAGGCCGGCGGCTGCTACGCGCTGGTGGGCGGCTCCGGCAGCGGCAAATCGACGATCCTGAATCTGTTGATGGCGTCCTACCGCAACTATCAGGGGCAGATCCTCTACGACGGGAAGGAGCTGAAAGATATCTCCACAAGCTCGCTCTACGATCTCGTGTCCATCATTCAGCAGAACGTGTTCGTCTTCAACAGCACCATCCGTGACAATATCACCATGTTCTCCGAATTCCCGGAGGAGGAGATCGACCGGGCCGTGCGGCTGTCCGGGCTGAAGAAGCTCATCGACGAGAAGGGCTCGGACTATCTCTGCGGCGAGAACGGCTCCGGCCTCTCCGGCGGCGAGCGGCAGCGGATCTCCATCGCAAGAGCGCTTCTGCGGAAAACGCCCGTGCTGTTCGTGGACGAGGCCACGGCAAGTCTGGACGCGGAGACCTCCTTTGAGGTGCTGGACGCCATCCTGAAGCTGGACGGCTACACCCGCGTCATCGTCACCCACGATCTGGATGAAAACATCCTGCGCCGCTGCACCGGGCTGTTCGCGCTGAAAAACGGCGCGGTGTCCGAGCAGGGCAGCTTTGATGAGCTGATGGACAAAAAGGGCTACTTCTATTCCCTTTACACCGTGTCGCAGGAATGAAAAACCTTGCGGACAGCAAAAAAGGCCGCCGAAAGAAGTACTTCGCAAGAAAGTGCCTCCTCTGGAACCGACTATTCGCACATTAAATTCCGGCAAGCTAATCATTCTACGCTTTTAACGAAAAAGTACAACACAAGCGGTCGCAGGGTTACACCTGCGACCGTTTAGAGATTTGTTCTATTTGAAACGAGCAAAGAAACTAATTCTGCTGACGCATCTTCTTTTTCTGTCTTTTCTCCATTCTCAGTCGTTGTTTTTCTGCCTTTCTTCGTGCGTCCTTGACGCACGAATGAGCAAAAAAGAAACCGAGCAGCCCAAGAAGAAGCAAAAGGCCGGAAGCAATGAGGACAATGGTGGGGTGCTCCTCTGGACTGTTATAGGAAACTACAGCTTGCCCATCGATCACGACTTCTTCGGCATACCGCATTCCAAACAGCTTTCCAAGCCAAGTTTCACAATACTTAACGGTTGCATGTTTTCCTTGTGTTAGCAATTCTTCAATCTCCTGCGCCCGGTAGGTTCCTGTTAGGTTGAATGTCCTGTTGTCTGTTGTGGTCAGACTCCAATAAGCGCCGCCCAAACGGCTACGCCGATGAAATACAATCTTTTGAATTGTAATCTGAGTTTCCGTCAAATCTTCGTAAGGAACAGTTGGTGTTGTAAAATAGATAACCGGCAATAGTATCCCCATAATGCATAGTATCAGCGCCGCAGTAATGATTCGTGTCACGGTCGTTTTTTCTTTTTTAGAAATACTTGCCTTGTTGGTATACTTCATAATACCGCTCCAATAAATCCAATAATAGTCCATTATTTTTGCATACTATCATATCATAATTGTGTTTTTCTGTCCACACTCATAACGAGCATCGGGTTTTGCACCCCAAAATCCGGGACAGACAGACAAAACAGGCGTGACCGCTGCGGTCACGCCTGTTTCAACTCTTTTTTGCCTGCAATGCTCTGCCGCAAAGCAGCTTCCTTGCGAAAGCCGCCCCAAGCGGTCTTTTTCTTTTTGTCTTTCTTCTCTTACTCCAGACGGACGCCGCAGCTGTTGCAGAAACGGGCGTCCTGCGCCACGGGGGCGCCGCACTGGGGACAGTGCCGCTCCACGGGAGCCGCCTCGGCTTCGGGCTCGACCTTGAGCTGGTCGATCTTGGCCTGCAGGTCGTCGATGGTGGTGTTGGCGGCGGCGATGCTCTCGCAAAGGGCAACGATCTGAGGATCGGTGACGCTGCCGGCCTGATACTGGGCCCACAGCAGGTCGCCGATCTGCGCCTTGAACTGCTCGATGCTGGCGGTCTCGCTCTTGATCTTCATGTTGAGCTTGCCGATCTCGATGGCGGCGTTGGCCTTGTCGCCCGCGCTTTTGGCGGCGGCGGTCAGCTTGTCCAGAAATGCCATGGTAACTCCTCCTTATGATCGATAATAAAACGGTTCTTGGGGTCTGTTACCAGTATAGCATACCGCATCGAAAAAATCCATGCCGCAGCCGCAAAAAACTGTTTCTATTTTGTTAAAACCAACGGCGGCGCGGGCTCAGCGGGCCTGCAGTGTGGCGGAATCGAAGCGCAGGGTGTATTCGATCAGATGGGGCTCGGTCATCGCGGTGGTCAGCGCCGAGACCGGGATGTCGGTGTCGAAGCTGATCGGGATCTCAAAGGTGGAATTGCCCTCGGTGCCGATCGGGTCGTACTGCGTCTCTCCCACGGTCATATAAGCGTAATTGCTGCTGGACCAGATGATCTCTGCAGTCACCCGCCCTTCCAGAACGACGACCTTCGCGGGGCTTTCAACGCTTGCGCGGCCGCTGCCGCCGGAGAGGGTCACGGCGCAGGTGTATTCGCCGTCCTCCACAGCCTTTGCGGCATCCTCCTTCGGCTGGGGATCGGAAACCGTGACCTTATGGTCGTACCATTTGCCCTTGGTGCCGATGATTGCACAGTCGAACTCCCGGTCCAGATAGGGGACGGGGATGTCGAAGCCGTATACCTCCTCGGTCTCGCCGTCGTCATAGGTCACCGTGTCCAGCGTGGGCTGGAGCAGCACGGCGCCGGTCTTTTGGGCCTCTTCGGCAGTCCCGACGAACAGGTTGACGATGTTTTTCGACGGCAGGGTGACGTGGATGGTCATTTTTCCGTCGGCCACAGTGAGGACGCCTTTTCCGCCGTATGCCTCGTTCACGTGGAACATGCTGCCGTCTGTTTTGAAATCAGCGGAATACACGCCGTCCGGGATCGGCGCTTTTTCCTCCGCCTTCTGCCCGCAGGAAGCGAGCAGAAGGCAGAGCGCAGCGATCAGAACGACGAAAAGCAGCTTCTTTTTCGCATTCATAAATCCGTTTGCTTATTTGACGGAATCGACGGCGGCGCGGGTATGGGCGACGTAGATCGCCTGGACGTCCGCGAGTCTGCCGAGGCCGGCGATCTGACAATCGACGTTTTCGAACTTGCCGGAAGCCGTAAACATAGAGACCCAGGATTCGGCATCCTCGGGATCCGCCATGTCGTTGTTGGCGTGATCGCCCGCAACGACCATCAGGGGACGAAGGACGACGTTCTTGTAGCCGGCAGCGGCGACCGCTTCGATCACGGCTTCGCAGGCGGTATCCTCGGGCTCGCCCTCAACGGTGCCGATGAAGACGTTCTTATAGCCCAGCTCATTCATCTGGGACTGCATCTGGGAATAGGTCACCTTAGCGGTGTGTGCGGTGCCGTGGCCCATGAAGACGAAGGCGGTGCCGGCGTCGGCAGCGGCGTCAAGGGTCTGGAAGCCGGCTTCCTTCACGGCGGCGGCGGTCAGCGCGACGGCAACGGCCTGCTTATCCTCGTTGATGACGGAAGCGTCCGCGCCGACTTCGCCCAGCAGGGGCTCGGCGATAACGATCTTCTCGAACTTGTCGGCATAGCGGTCGGCGACCTCCTTGAGCTCGTCGTACTCGGCGCCGTGCATCAGGTGGGTGGGCTGGATCACAAGGGTCTTGACACCGTTGGCGACAGCGCGCTCCATCGCCTGCTCCACGTTGTCGATCTTCTCGCCGTCACGGGCCTGGACGTGGTTGATGATGATCTGCGCGGTAAAGGCGCGGCGGACAGACCAGTCGGAGAACGCGGCTTGGAGCGCGTCTTCAATGCCCTTGATGTCCAGGGCGCGGCTGTCGTTGAAGGAAGTGCCGAAGCTTACCACCAGCAGCTCCTTCTCGCCGATCTCGTCGCCGTTGCGGGGATCGTCGAGGCCGGCGTTGCCGGTATCTCTGCCGAAGTAATCGGGATCGGCCTCTTCGCCCTCGACCAGCTCTTTCTGCTCGTCGGTGAGCTTGTCCCAGGCAGCTTTGGCGGCGGCGCACTGCTCGTCCGTCTTATCGGTACGCTCCTGAACATAGATGGCGTCGATCAGCGCAGCCACCTCGTCGGCAAGCTCCTGATCGGTTTTCTGGGCGGTCTTGCCGCAGGCAGCTGCCAGAGCCAGCAGCATGGCGGCGCACAGAAGAATCGCGATGGTCTTTTTCATAAGGTTACCTCCATTTTCTTTTATCCGTAATCGGATATTTTACGTCAGAAAACGGCACAGGCATCCCTCCGCCGCCTGCTTGGGGATGAAAAAAGCGCCTTCCCCAAACGAGCGAAGGCGCGCAAAAAAGACGCAGCACGGCACGACCAATCACTCGTGGTCCGGGATCCGGGATCCCTGTACCAATGAACGGCAGGTTTCCTGGCTGACGGATCGCCGCGCGCCGCGGCCTTCCCAACTCAAGCAGAGTCAGTGGCTGTGCATCACACGATGCGGCGCGCTCCCCGATTACAGTGACGAGATCGCACGGGATTCTCACCCGTTTCCCTTTTACCCGTCCGGAGGTCCGGACGGCACCGGTCATGATCACTATGGAATTGTCGGCAGCTTTCCGCTGCCAAAGGCATTATACACGCACTTTCCCGAAAAAGCAACCCCCGGGGAAAGAAAAACCCTCCTCGCCGGGAAAAAGGCTTTTCAGCCGGAAAAAACTGTGCTATACTCTTTCCAGAAAAGGAGGCGAGGCGAATGGCGCTCCTGGGCAACCGTTGGAACCAGATCCTGCATGACGAGCTGGAAAGCGAGAGCTTCCGGCGTCTGCAGGAATTTTTGCGGGCGGAATATGCCGCCGGGCCGGTATACCCGCCGGAGCGGGACGTGTTCAACGCCCTGCGGTACACCGATTACGACGCCGTAAAGGTGGTCATTCTGGGGCAGGATCCCTATCACGGCGAAGGGCAGGCCCACGGGCTGGCCTTTTCGGTGCAAAGAGGTGTGGCCGTGCCCCCTTCGCTGCAAAACATTTATAAAGAACTGCACGACGACGTGGGCTTTTCCATCCCCTCCCACGGCAATCTGGAGGCGTGGACAAAGCAGGGCGTGCTGCTGCTCAACGCCGTCCTTACCGTGCGGGCGGGTCAGCCAAATTCCCACAAGGGCAAGGGCTGGGAGGCATTTACCGACAGCGTGATCCGCCATCTGAACGACCGTCCTGAGCCTCTGGTCTTTCTGCTCTGGGGCGCCAACGCCCGGAGCAAGCTGCCCCTCATCCGCTCCATGAACCATCTGGCTTTGTGCGCGCCCCACCCCAGCCCCCTTTCGGCTTACAGCGGCTTTTTCGGCTGCAAGCATTTTTCCAAGGCAAACGCGTTTTTACAGCGTCACGGCGAAGCGCCGGTGGATTGGACGATCCCGGAATAAGCGGATCGCGATTTTATTGAAAAGGAGAGACTGCCCATGCTGAAAGATCTGCTCAAGCAAAACCGCAGCTATCGCGGCTATGACGAAAGCGTCCGCCTGACCCGCGAGATGCTCACCGACATGATCGACTGCGTCCGCTACGCCCCCTTTTCCCAAAACTTCCAGGCCTTTAAGTATTATCTTGCCTGGACGAAGGAGGACTGCGACAAGCTTCAGCCCTGCACCCATTGGGCCCGGGATCTGCCGGAGCTGACCCTCCCCCATCCGGGTCACTGCCCCACCGGATTCATCGTTTTGTGCTACGACACCCGCATCGGCCCCGGCGCCCAGCGCTTCTGGAAGGACGTAGGCATCTGCGCCCACACCATTTTGCTGCGGGCCGCGGAGATGGGGCTGGGCGGCTGCATGATCGGCAACTTCCGCCCCGACGAGGTAAGCGCCGCCATCGGCCTCGATCCCGTCTATCAGCCTCTTTTGGTGATCGCCCTGGGCAAGCCGGACGAAACGGTGGTCATCACCGATCTGGAGGAGGGCGGCGACCACCGCTATTACCGGGATGAAAACGACGTGCATTACGTCCCCAAACGCAAGACCGAGGACTTGATTTTGAACGAAAAAGAATAAAGGAGATTTGATTATGGCTACTCCCCACATCGCCGCCGAACAAGGCGCCTTCGCAAAGACCGTTCTCATGCCCGGCGACCCGCTGCGGGCAAAATACATCGCCGAGCACTATCTGGAAAACCCCGTTCTGGTGAACAACGTGCGGGGCGTTCAGGGCTACACCGGGACCTACCGCGGCGTGCCCGTCAGCGTGATGGCCAGCGGCATGGGCATCCCCTCTATCGGCATTTACAGCTACGAGCTGTATCACTTCTACGGCGTGGAAAACATCATCCGCGTGGGCTCGGCGGGCGGTCTGTCCACCGATCTCAAGCTGCGGGACATCGTGCTGGGTATGGGCGCCTGCACCAACTCCAATTTTGCCTCGCAGTTCCGCCTGGGCGGCACCTTTGCCCCCATCGCAAGCTTCGACCTGCTGGAAAGCGCCGTGCGTCACGGCCGCGAGATGGGTCTGCGGATGCAGGTGGGCAATCTGCTGTCCTCCGATCCCTTCTACAACGCCTTTGCCGATGCCAATCAGGGCTGGATGGACATGGGCGTGCTGGCGGTGGAGATGGAGGCCGCGGGCCTGTATATGAACGCTGCCCGGGCCGGCAAGCGGGCTCTGGCCATCTGCACCATTTCCGACCACATCGTCACCGGCGAGGCGCTGGACGCCGACGCCCGTCAGAACACCTTTACTCAAATGATGGAGCTGGCGCTGGCCGTGGCCGTGGAGATGGACGGAAAATAAACCGCGTCAGGAATTCGAAAAGCGGGAGTGAGCAAAAACTCACTCCCGCTTTTTAGTTGCTTTTCTTACTCTCCGTCCAGAAAGCGGAGCTCCAGCTTCTTCACCGTAGGGGTGCGGGCGGGCTGTGCTTCGGCCTCGCAGCCCAGAATCAGGGCGCTCACCGGCCAGAAGCCCTCGTCCAGCCGCAGCTTGTACATCAGCTCAAAGCTCTGCTGGATCGTCTGGATCGCGCCCCAGAGATAGCAGCTCCCCAGCCCCAGGTCGGCGGCGGCCAGATGCATGTTCTCCACCACGCAGGCGGCGTTGGCGATGTTCACGGGACGGATCTGCCCCTCCTCCTCCCGCACGGAGACCAGGATCATCACCGGCGCGCCGTACAGGGGGTCGGCCTCGGGGTCGCCCATCACCCTGCGGGCATTTTCGGTGATCTCGCGCAAAAGCGCCTTGTCCCGGATGACGGTAAGGTGTACGTTTTCATAGCGGCGGCGGCCGATGGGGGCGGCGTTGGCCGCCTCCAGCACCATGCCCAGCTCCCGTTCGTCCACCGGCCGGTCGGTATAGGCCCGGCAGGAATGGCGGGCCAGCATCGCATCGCGGAATTCCATAACTGCGCTCCTTTCTTACAGGGCGAAATCGCCGTTTTCGAAGATCTGCACGGTCCGGCCGTCATGGGTCAGGCCGGTGATGGAAAGATCGGCAGTGCCCACCATAAAGTCCACGTGGGTGTCGGAGTCGTTGAGGCCGTGGGCCGCAAGCTCTTCCTTGCTCATGCTCTCGCCGCCCCGGATGCATTCGGGATAGGCTTCGCCGAAGGCCAGATGGCAGGAGGCGTTTTCGTCAAACAGGGTGTTGTAATACAAAATTTTCTGATTGCTGATGGGGCTGTGGTAGGGCACCAGCGCCACCTCGCCGAAGCGGGAGGCTCCCTCGTCCACCGAAACGGCGGCCTTGAGCACGTCCTCGCCCTTTTCCGCGTGGACCTCCGTGATCTTGCCCTCCTTGACCACCATATGGAACCGCTCGATGAGCGCGCCGTCGTGGCACAGAGGCAGGGACGCGTAGACTACGCCGTCGATCCCGTCCCGCAGAGGAGCGGTGAAGATCTCTTCGGTGGGCATATTGGCGATGA
The DNA here is from genome assembly GCA_017394205.1 of Clostridia bacterium. Lineage (GTDB taxonomy): Bacteria > Bacillota > Clostridia > Oscillospirales > Butyricicoccaceae > UBA4644. The sequence continues at coordinate 9,964 of JAFOPS010000005.1, forward strand.
ACTCCTGCCCCGCGGGGGTAAAGGCGCTGCCGCCGGCCCAGAGGTGATCCTCGGGCAGCCGGATCGTCAGGTCGGTGCCCAGACTGTTGGTATAGTGCAAGCTGACAAGGCGCAGGGCGTTGAGCTTTTCCATCCGCTCTTTGAGCAGGGCAAGATGATCCTGCCACCGCTCCACAGCGCCGCCCTCGTCGTCGATGCGCACCGCCTCAAAGATGGCGGCCCACAGGCGATCCATGGCCTCGTGCTCGCTGATGTCCGGAAAGACCTTTTTTGCCCACGCGGGGATGGGGATGGAGGCCACGCACCAGGGGATCTCGTTGGCCATCTGTCTGCGGTAAAAGAGCTCCTGTCCCCGGGCAACGGCCCGGCGGGTCCGCACCATCCGGTCGGGATCGACGCCCGCCAGATTTTCGGGGTCGGAAGCCGAAACGGCAAGATAGGCGGCGCCCTCCCGGGCGTAATCGTTGAAGAAATGGGACTGCCATTCGGGGATCGTATCGAACACGCTGTCTTCGGCCCGCAGGAATTTCATGCGGGTCAGGGCGTCGTCCCGCCAGTTCATCACCACATCGCGGCAGCCCACGTCATAGGCCGCCCCGGCGCACAGCCGGGCAAACCAGGCGCAGTCCACCGGGCAGGCGATGACCAGGGTCTGCCCCTTCTGCACATTGAGGCCTACCTCCACCAACAGACGGGCATACTCTTGATATTGCTTTTCGTAACGGTCTTTCATATTCGTTCTCTCCTTGCTCAGCGGCTGTTTTCTTCCAGCAGGCGGCGCTTGATGTCCCAGAGCTTCTGGGAAAGGTCGACGTAATAGGGATGGGGATTTTCAAAGCGGGCCACCTCTTCCCACACCTTGTCCAGGCACGAGGCGCAGAAGGCGCGGATCTCCTCGATGTCCCGGCTCTTGTGGACGCAGACGCCCTTTTCAAACAGAGGCACCTGCAGGGGGCGGGCGGTGAAATTGGTGGTGAGATGCCGCTTCCAGGTGTGCTCCGGATCAAAGAGCAGATAGGGCTGGGTGTCGTCGATGACCTCGTCCCGCAGGGTGAGCACGTCGGCCCGGTATTTGCCGTCGGCCTTGTCAGTGAGACGCCAGATCTGCTTGAAGTGGGGATTGGTGATCTTTTCCACGTTTTCCGAGATCTTGATCTTGGGGATGATCTCGCCGTCCTTGTCCTCGATGGCCACCAGCTTGTAAACGCCGCCGAACACCGGCTCGCTGCGGGAGGTGATCAGCCGCTCGCCGATGCCGAAGGAGTCGATGCAGGCGCCCTGTGCCAGCAGATCCCGCACCAGAAACTCGTCCAGCGAATTGGACACCACGATCTTGCAGTCCTCCATGCCGGCCTCATCCAGCATCTGGCGGGCCTTGCGGCTGAGATAGGTGATATCGCCCGAATCGATGCGGACGCCCTTCATGCGGCAGCCCATGGGCTCCAGCACCTCTTTTGCCACACGGATGGCGTTGGGGATGCCCGAGCGGAGCACGTTGTAGGTGTCCACCAACACGGTACAGGCGTTGGGATAGGTCACGGCATAGGCCTTGAAGGCGTCGAATTCCGTGGGGAACATCTGCACCCAGCTATGGGCCATGGTGCCCAGCGCGGGGACGCCGAACTCCCGGTCGCAGATGGTGCAGGCGGTGCCGGCGGCACCTGCGATATAGGCCGCCCGTGCGCCGAGAACGGCGCCGTCGCCGCCCTGGGCCCGGCGGGAGCCGAACTCCATCACGGCCCGACCCGCGGCGGCCCGCACCATGCGGCTGGCCTTGGTGGCGATGAGGCTCTGATGGTTGATGGTGAGCAGCACCATGGTCTCCACGAACTGGGCCTGGATCACCGGCCCGCGAACAGTGACAATGGGCTCGCCGGGGAAGATGATCTCGCCCTCTGGCACGGCCCACACGTCACAGGCAAACTTGAAGTTCGCCAGATACTCCAAAAATTCTTCGCAGAAGCAGTTTTTGCTGCGGAGATAATCAATGTCCTCTTTGGAAAAATGCAGGCTTTTCAGATAATCCACCAACTGCTCCACGCCGGCCATCACGGCATAGCCGCCTTTGTCGGGGATCTTGCGGAAAAACATATCAAAATACGCGATGGTGTCGGCCAGTCCGTTTTTCAGATAGCCGTTTGCCATGGTCAGCTCGTAAAAGTCGGTGAGCATCGTGAGATTTTTGTCCATAGACGTCCTCCCTCTCGCGGCGCGGCGCGATCGTTGTTCCGCATATGTGCGGACTGCCTTTATTGTACCATAGCCCGCCGGGAAAAGCAATCGCCCCTTTTGCCGGAAAAACCCCCGCGACCCGTGGACAAATCCCCTGTTTTTTGTTATGATAGGGGCAGATCACAGGGGCGCTGCGCGCCCGAGGAGGATATCCATGCTGTTTTGTTCGACCCGCGACCCCGTTGCCCGTTATTCCGCCGCCCAGGCTGTGGCCTGCGGCCTTTCGCCCGAGGGCGGGCGGTTTTTCCCCGAAACGCTGCCGGTCTTTTCTTTCGACCGGATCCTTGCCATGGCCGCTATGCGTGGGCCCCGGGTGATGCAGACCGTGCTGGCGGAGCTTCTGCCCGGTTTTGCGGAGAGCGCGCTCCAAGAGGCGGTTGCTGCCGCCTGGGAGACCGCCGGCGACCCGCCGCCCCGCCCCGTCCGGCCGGGGATCTGGTCCGCCGAGCTGTTTTTCGGCCCTACCGGGACCCTTCACGATCTGCCCATGCAGGTTTTGGTCCGTCTGCTGCCGCACGCCGCAAAGGCTGCGGGTCTTTCCGAAACGCCTGCCGCGCTGTGCGCTTCTGTCGACGCCGGGCGGGCCGCTCTGGCGGCCTTTGCAGAAGAAGGAGGCAGCGTTCTTGCCTTCTTTGCGGAGGAGGAAACGCCTTCTCTGACCCGCCGTCAGGCGGAAGCCCTGCAGGACGAAGGCCGCCGTGCGCTCACAGTCCAGGCCGGATGGGACGAGCTGCGCGCTCGAGTGGAAAAGCAATGCGTCCGGCAGACCTCGCCCGAGCGGCCTCTGGTGTGGGCTGGGCCAGACAACTGGGCCTGGCTGGCGGCGCAGACGGCTCGGTATTTCGTCCTGTACGCCGGTCTGGTGCGTGCCGAGGCGCTGGAGGGCGGCGAGCCCGTCAACCTGGTCCTGCCCTGCGGCGGCGGACATCAGCTCCTGGCGGCGCTGACGGCAAAGGCCTGCGGTCTGCCCGTCGGCAAAATTCTTTGCGCCTGTCAGGCCGACAGCGCTCTGCCTCATTTCGTTCAGACCGGCGGCTGGGCGCCCCGTGCCCGGGAGAGCGCCTGCGACCCGTCGCTTTCGCCCCGGATCGCGCCCGGGCTGGAACAGCTTTTGTTTTTCTTGACCCGCGACGCTGCCTCTACGGCGGAAAAAGCGGCTCTTTTGAAGCAGACGGGCACGCTGCCCTCCGATCCCGCATGGGCGCGGGCCATGGAGGAAGCGGGCGTCCGCGCGTTTTTGATCGACGGTCAGCGCCGGGAGCGGGCCATGGAGGATCTGTGGCAGGGACGGGGCGTTCTGACCGCGCCTCACACCGGCCTTGCGGCCGCGGCGCTGCGGCAATACGCCGCCCTCACCGGCGATAAAACGCCCGCACTGTGGATGGCCACGGCCTCGCCCTTCCTGTTTCCGGAGGAGGTCTTGCCCGCCATGGGGCTGGACTTTGACGGCAACGATCGGCAGCGGCTGGAGGCCATGGAGATCGTGGGCGGACAAAGCGCGCCGGCGTTTCTCAAGGCACTTCCGGACGGCGGCGAAGACTCCGGGTCCGCCGTTCCGCCGGAGGCCCTTTACAAGATCATTTCGGAATTGTCCTGAACTGGGGGATCGAAAATGGCGCAGATCGAGATCGGAAAGATCTTAAACACTCACGGCATCCGCGGGGAGGTCAAAGCGGAGATCTACTGCGATCCCGCCCTGCTGCGGGGGCTGAAAATGCTTACGGTGGGCGGAAAGGCTTATCCGCTCAAGTCCTTTCGCAGACATGGGGATTTCCTGCTGCTGACGCTGGCAGGGGTGGACACCGTGGAGGCCGCCATGCCGCTGAAGGGCAGATCCGTCACCGCCGAACGGGACGCCCTGCCCCTGAAGCAGGGAGAATATCTCTTTTCGGATATTTACGGCTTCGACGTGTTTGACGCCCGCACACAGCAGGTCATCGGAACGCTGGCGGAGGTGCTGGAGCGTCCCGCCTCCATGCTTTACCGCGTCACGGGGGAGCTGGGCGAGATCCTGATCCCCGCCGCGCCTCCCTTTTACCAAGGGGTGAATTTTGAAGAAAAACGGCTGCTTGTCGCCACCATCGAAGGGATGCTACCAAATGAGGATTGATATTCTGACGCTGTTTCCCCAGATGGTGGACGGTGCGCTGGACGAGAGCATCATCGGGCGGGCCCGGCGGGCCGGCCTTATTGACATTCGCTGCCACCATATCCGGGACTATTCCCCGGACAGGCGCCGCCGCACCGACGATTACCCTTACGGCGGCGGGCAGGGCATGATCATGCAGTGCGAGCCGCTGGCCCGCTGCCTGGAGGACGTGACGCAAGGCGAGACTGTCCACACGATCCTGCTCAGCCCCGCGGGCAGCGTTTTTGACCAGCAAAAGGCAAAGGAGCTTCTGTCGCGGGAGCGCTTTATTCTGATCTGCGGCCATTACGAGGGCGTGGATCAGCGCTTCATCGAGGAATGTGTGGACGAGGAGCTGTCCATCGGGGATTTCGTTCTCACCGGGGGTGAGCTGGCAGCCATGGCAGTGACCGACGCGGTGTGCCGCATGGTGCCCGGCGTGCTGGCCGAGCAGGCGGGCTTTGAGGATGAGAGTCATTTTTCCGGCCTGCTGGAATATCCCCAGTACACTCGCCCCGAGGTCTGGCGGGAGCGGCCCGTGCCGGCGGTTTTGCTTTCGGGACATCATGAAAACATCGCCCTGTGGCGCAGACTGCAGTCCCTCCGCCGCACCAGGGAGCGGCGGCCCGACCTGTTTGAAAAAATCGTCCTCACCGAAAAGGAGCGCTCGCTTTTGCAGCAGATGGACGAGGGGCTGGCCGCCTTTGGGCCGGAGGACTCTTTCCTGTCGTCTGTCTGAATTTCAGCCGATCTTCCGCCTCTGCCCGAAAATCGGGCAGAGGCCGTTTTTTGCCCATTGGCAATTTGAAGAAAGTCTGCTATGCTGTTATCAGGGAGGGTGGAAGCCGTGCACTCCGTCACCGAGCGCATCGCCACAGCAGCGCGCAATGCTCTGCTTCCCACTCCTTTCCTATATCCGTCCTCACCATGCAGGGCGGCAAAAGGGCGCGGCTCAGCCGCGCCTTTTTGATTGTGATTGAAAAGATGAGAGAAGAATCGCCTGAACGGCGATTTTTCGGCACTGCAGGGCGGCAAAAAGGCGCGGCTTAGCCGCGCCCTTTTGATGTTTTTGTTGGTTATGTCCGGTTTGCCCGCTCGTCAGCCAGGGCTATCAGACCCCGTTCGCTCTCGATCTCCACGGGATAGGGATATCGGCGGGCCGCTTTGTCGAATGCGGCGTGATACCGTTCCGCCTCTGCCTTGTCCCGGTGATCCAGCAGGGCCAGCGCGTATCGTGTGCGCAGCACAGCGGGACTGCGCTTCATCGACCGCCAAAAGGCCGCCTGCTTTTTGTCCTGCAGCGCGTCCAGGAGCTCCCGCCGCCCCGCTCCCATCAGCTCGCAGAAGATCCGGTCGTTGCCCAAAAGATTGCGGATCAGCCCCAAAACATTCGGTTGCGCGCAAATCCGCTCCTGCAGGGCGGCCGCCTCGTCAAAGCGGTGCTGTTCCATCAGCCTTGACGCGCGCTGCACCGCAATATAAGAGATCAGGGTGTTGTCTGACGTTTCGTCGCCGGGCAGCGAAAACCATTCCTCCGGCATATCCTGCAGGCGGACTCCGGCGGCGGTGCGCTCGTTGATCTTCATTTGCAGCCAGAAGGCCCGTTTGGCAGACGCCTCACGGCGGATGGAGCGGATATTTTTCCCGTCGTTATCGATCCCGCCCATCCGCAGGGGGATACCGTTGGTCAGCGCCGTCACCAGGCCGCACAGCGCGGAAAACCGCAGCGCCGCAGATGCCCAAGGCGGACAAAGGCCCGAAAGCGCCCAGCAGATGGCGGCAAACAGCAGATTGAACAGCACGCCGCCCAGATTATACAGCAAATAGGGCAGATCCTCCCGCCACTCCGGCGGCCCCAGCAGGCATTGACCGGCCGTCCCGGCCAGGCTCATCCGGCGAAAGCGCACCTTTCCCTCCTGCCGGATCCACATCAAATTGAAGGCCCGGTAAGAAACGAAACGATAGCCGGTGAGCAGGCCGAACACCAAATGTCCCGCCTCGTGGATGGGGACCTGCAGGATATACCCCAGAAGCAGCATCCCCAGAATCAGCAGCAATTCAGGCAGTGTTCCGCCGTTTGGGCGGATGCGGCTGAGCAGCAGCCCTACCGCTACGCCCAGCACCGCACTCATCAGCAACCCCGCTGCGCCGGAAAGCAGCTCTTTCGCGCTCTTTTTCCTCTTTTTCAAGTATCGTTCTCCTCCTTCCGCCTTTTCAAGCCCTCCACGCGGCCTTGACCACCTCGCTGATCTTGGGCGTCGTACCGTAGAGCAGCACGCCCACGCGGTAGATCTTGGCGGCCAGCACGCCGATGAAGACCACGGCGGCCGCCAAAAGTCCGATGGACAGGGCGATCGATGCCGCGGGCACCTCGCTCATACAGATCCGCGCAAACATCGCCATGGGCGAAGAGAAGGGAATGAAGGAGCAGACCTTCATCAGGGTGCTGTCTACGCTGCCCGCCCCCGTGACCGCCATCACCACAACAAGAAACGAGATAATGAACAGGAAGGTCACGGGCATCACCGAGGTGTTGATATCCTCCAGCTTGGAAGCAGTGGAGCCGATGGCGCCGTACAGGAAGGCATACAGCAAGAATCCCAGCACGAAGAACACCAGCAGATAGACAAACAGCTCCGTGGGAATGTCGAAGAAATAGGAAATGACGGGATTCTCGCCCCAGGCGCCCTTGTTCACCCGATAGAGCACCAGCGCCGTGCCGAAGACCGCCACGAGCTGTCCCAGACCTGCCAGGCACGAGGCCAGCACCTTGCCGAACATCATGCTCACCGGGTTGGCGCTGGTGATCAGCACCTCCATGGCCCGGGAGCTCTTTTCGGTAGCCACATTGGTGGCCACCATCTGCCCATAGAGCATGATGACCATATACAGGGCAAAAATCATGACGTAGGTGTACAGGAAGGTCGCGCCCTGGTCCTTGCCCAGCGTCTCCGTCCGACCGGTCACCTGCACCGACAGGATCTCGCCCGCCTGCTCGGGGGACAGACCGGCCTGCACCATGGCCGCAGCCCGGTTCATCTCCTGCAGGACCGCATCCGCGGTATCACGGTTGTAATCGAACTGGGAAAGGTCATTGACGTAATAGGTGTAGGAGGAAAGGCTGTCCAGCGCAAAGGCACATTCGGCCACACCTGTCTTGACAAAGGTCTGCACGTCTTCCAGCGTGCCCTGCGCCGTCTGCACGTCGTAGTCCGCAAAGGCCCCCGCAAAGGCCTCGCGCAGGTCGGAAGCAAGACCGTCCTCCGCTGCATAGATCAGCATGACGGGCCGGTCGGCAGAGTCGGGCGTCGTCTTATCCGGGTGCAGCAGATCGCGAATATTGGGGAAAAACATGACCACGGCGATGGCAAGCATCAAAAACAGGGTCACGCCCACAAAAATTTTGTTTTTCAAATAGCCGTTCAGTTCAAATTTCAGGATCTTTCCAAACTGTTTCATACCCGTTTTCCCTCCTCGTCCTGCTTTCCGGCGTATTCCACGAAAATATCGTTGAGCGACGGCTCGAACACCTTGATCTCATCGACGTCGAACTGCTCCGCAAGGCGCTGCATCACCGCCTGCTTTTCCTGCGGGCCGCGCATCCGCAGCATCAGCCCGCCGCCGTCGGCTGCAGTACAGGCATCGCCGAAGGCCGCCCGGATGGGCTGCGGGTCGATGGTGCGGATCACCAGCCGGTCGCGGGGATAGTTGCGTTTGATCTCCCGCAGGTCGCCGGACAGGGCCACCTTTCCCTCGTGGATGATGGCGATGCTGTCACAGAACTCCTCGATGTAATTCATCTGGTGGCTGGAAAAGAGCACGATCTTGCCCTTGGCGATCTGCTCCTTTACCACGTCCTTCAGCAATATGGCGTTCACCGGGTCCAGCCCGGAGAAGGGCTCGTCCAGAATCACGATCTCCGGATCGTGGGCCAGCGCCGTCACCAGTTGGATCTTCTGCTGGTTGCCCTTGGAGAGTGTGTCCAGCCGCTTGCCGCGGTATTCGCTCATGCCCAGCCGCTCCAGCCAATGATCCACCGAGGTCACCGCCGCCTTGCGGCTCATGCCCTTGAGCTCCGCGAAATACACGAGCTGGTCGATGATCTTCTTTTTGGGGTACATGCCCCGCTCCTCGGGAAGATAGCCCAGCCCGAGCCGATCGTAATCGATGGGCCAGCCGTCCACCAGCACCTGACCGCTGTCGGCGGGAAAAACGTTCATCAAAATGCGGATCGAGGTAGTCTTGCCCGCGCCGTTCCGGCCTAACAGGCCGAAGGCCTTTCCGCTCTCGGCGGTAAAGGAAACGTCCTTCAGCACCTTCTTGTCTCCGAAGGATTTATGGATGTTTTTGAATTCCAGAATCATGGTGTTCTCCTTCTTTTCTCTGTGATGTCAGCTCACTGCTCCTCGGCGGAGTCTTTCGGTTCTTCCTCCAGCTTTTCCTGCTGCTTTTTGGTGACCCTCGCCGTCACCGTCAGCGTCAGAAAGCACAGGATCACGGTTATCAGCGCGCTCACGCCCGCCACACCCAGCGCAACCACCAGCCGGTGAAAGCGAAAGTAGGAATACAGGACCTGGAACACCGCCACCGCTCCGCCGGCAAGGAGCGACGCCAGCAGATTGGTCTTTGCGTTGGGCTTGAGCTTGCGGTCCCAGATGCCGTTTTTCATGCAGGCAAAGCCAAGATAGAGGGAAAGGACCATAAAGACGATCCATTCGCCGGTCATGATCCGCGGCAGGTGCTCCCGCAGCTCGTCGGGCGTCAGGACGACCTGTGCCAAAATGACGGCCAAAAGTCCCCAGAAGGCGATCCAACAGCCGTTGTGCTCGATTTTGAGCAATTTCTGCTCTTGCATTTCGTCCAGATTACTCTTTTTCTGCTTCATTGTCTTTTTCCTCCCAAAAAATGTCGTTCAACGTGCACTCCAGTGCCCGACAGATGGCCACGCATAGCTTGATGGAAGGATTGAACTCCCCCGCCTCGATCATGCCGATGGTCTGCCGCGTCACGCCGGCGCGCCGCGCCAGCTCGGTCTGAGACATTTCCAGCTCGATCCGGCGGAATTTCATCTTCAGATTGCGCATGTTCTCACCTCTTGCTATATCCTACTACTGTGCTTTGCATTTGTCAAGTATATTTTGCAAATCATCTTTATATTTTTTATTTGCAAAAAAAGAATTGCCCGGCTGCGAAATGCAGCCGGGCAGAAGAATTGGATCTTACTGTTTCGGCGCCGCGGCTGATTCCGCCGGATACGCCTTGTACAGATGGACGATATTCAAATCCTCATCCATCGCCAGCCCATGGGAGCCACAGCTGCCGTCGATGGCGTGACAGCCGTGATCCATGGCAAAGCCCAAAAGCGTGTTGTGACACTTCCAATGGCTCTTGATGAGAGCGTTGAACATGGCAAAGGTCTCAGAGTTGGCCCGCAGCTCAGCCAGCGCCTCCAGTCCCTCGGGGCCGGAACGGTGCATCTGATAATCATAATTGGTGTTGTAGATCACGAGAAAATCGTATTCGTCGGCCAGGATCAGCTCGGCGGCCTTGGCGTTGATCTCTTCCACCGTGTCGTAGATGAAATAGTCAATGGGCCGTTCAAGATAGATGAGAGAAAGGCTGTCGCCCGCGGTGGAGAGAATGGCGGCCCGTTTGCCAGCCCGCACCAGCGCATCAAATATGGTGTCGATCCGGATGACGGGCTTTACATAGGCCTGAATGCCGTGGGTCTCCGGCTGGGCGCCGGTGTACATGGTGCCGAAGCACACGGGGGTGACGGAGGGCATCACCGTGCGCAGAGGCAGCCGCAGGTCGGTCTCAGCGATGACCTCCTTCATCAGTTGCGGATATTTTTCATAGATCCACTGGGCGACGGCATCGGGATTATACATGACGATCCGGTCGGCAGTTTTTCCGCCAAGAGCGTTTTTTGCGTAATCCACCAGTTCCTTGCAAGGAGCCGCGGCGCAGGCGGGCGGCTCGACCCCCATGACCGCGCACAGCGCAGCGCAGAGGGTGTCCAACGATCGTTCGTTCAATGACATGATGGTTCACCTCCGGAAGAATATTGGAAAAGGCTTCACGCGGGGAAAAATTTAATAATCGAAGGCATTGTTCCCGACGCGGATCATCGTGCGCAATTCTTCATTTTTGTACGGTTTTCTGATTTCGATCATGTTCAAAACGGTATATCCCTTGGCGCGAAGGAATCGAATGATTCCTTCGTTATTCGGATGAACGAAGTTGAACACCGTATCTTCGCCCATCGCTTCGGCAAGCTCTTCGGCCTTGTGAAAGAGCATCGACGCAACGCCTTGTCTACGATATTCACTGCGCACAAAGAGGCTCTCTACCCACAGGCAGGGCTCATCGATCCTGCAGACGACAAAGCCGATAAATTGCCCGTGATCCTCCGCGGCAAAGACAGGATATCCCCGATCCAGATATTCCTTCAGCTCTTCATGGGCGGCTCCAAGGTCCGGCTGCGTTTCGATCCCTCGGAACGCGCACAAAGCCACGCGAAAATCCGCCATCAGCGGCGCGATCTGATCGGCTCTCTGCCGATCGATTATGATGATGTTCATCGCTTCCTCCTGAATCAGGCATTATCGGGCCGCAAGCTTCAAAACCCTTGCGGCGTTCATTTGCTCATGCGGCAGATATTCCCGTCATAAAACAGCGCATGGGTGGTGTTGGGTGTCGGTGAATTCTGCCCGTCGGTCCGGCTTGCAAGGCGGATCACCTGAAAGGGGATGGTATGTTCTTTTGTCGGCTGCGAAATGCAGCCGGGCAGCAAAATTGGATCTTACTGTTTCGGCGCCGCGGCTGATTCCGCCGGATACGCCTTGTACAGATGGACGGTATTCAGACACGCCATATCGCATCCACCATGTTTTTGCCCTCGATTTTCCGGAAGCCGAGCCGCTCATACAGCCGGATCGCCGCCGTGTTGTCCAGGTCGACTTGAAGCATCATGCCGCTGGGGGCGTTCTGCTCGATCGCCTTCGCCAGAAGCTTGGTCCCCCAGCCCTTTTTCCGCGCCTGCTCCTGCACATACAGGTCGGAGATGTTGTTGACTGCATCGCAGCACGTAACGTCCAAATACCCCACAACGCGACCTTCCTCCACCGCAACGAATACGCGAAACTGTTCTGGCATCTTCAGCACCTTTTCACCGGTCCAATACGCATCGTCGCTGTTGTCATGCAAGGCAAGGTACTGCGCCGTGTACGGCTCGGTCAGCAGTTCGACCCCTTCGGTATTCCGGGGCTCGGGCAATGAAATCAGCTCCATGTTCTGCTGCTCGGAGTAGACTTCCGCACCGTATTCCGGCAGGAGATCGCGCAAAGGGCGGTTCTCCGGCTGAAACGTGAACTCCTTTTGGTAGGCGGAATACTGTGTTTTCAGAAGCTCCAGCATTTCACGGCACGAACGCTCGGAATCCGAAAACCATTTGCTCTTTTCAAGAATGTGCTCATTCTCATACCGGTTAAAAACAAAAAAGCCGGCAAGCTCGCCGCCCTGCTGGGCAACAAAGCAGATTTGATCCGTTTCGTCAAATCGCAAATCTGTTTCACCCAAATGAAACCGGTCTAAAAAGTGCTCCGCCGAATCCAGCGCTCGCCAAAGGCGGGACAATGATTCCACATTTGCCACCGGATAGATCAACGCCATCTTCCTCCTGCCGTTGTGAATACGGCATCCTGCCGTATGCCGCAAGCATATCGCCGGGACGCCGTCGCTTTTCATCACTTTGTAGCTTTGATTCTACCATTTTTCGTGATTACAGTCAACAAAAAACCTCTCTTGCCATACCGGCAAAAGAGGTTTCATGGCGCCTCCTGTAGGACTCGAACCTACGACACCGCGGTTAACAGCCGCGTGCTCTACCGATTGAGCTAAGGAGGCAAATAGCAAAGCCCGTTCGAAACGGGCTTTGCGTTTGTGTAGGCGTTACCTATCTTCCCGGGCCGTCGCCAGCCAAGTATTGTCAGCACATGTGAGCTTAACTACCGTGTTCGAAATGGGAACGGGTGGACCCTCACCGTAATCAACACCTACTTTGTGCAACCAGCACATTGAAAACTGAAGGAGAAAACGAAGGAAAGGAACAGTTGTTGAGGTTTGCCATAACGATTCCAACGTTAGGTCAAGCCCTCGGCCTATTAGTACGGGTCGACTCAATCCATTGCTGAACTTACATCTCCCGCCTATCTACCACGTAGTCTTCGTGGGGCCTTACTCCTTTCGGATGGGAAGTCTCATCTTAGAGTTGGTTTCACGCTTAGATGCCTTCAGCGTTTATCCTGTCCGAACTTAGCTACCCAGCTGTGCTCCTGGCGGAACAACTGG
>JAFOPS010000027.1 GCA_017394205.1 Clostridia bacterium
GCTGATTTTTGCAAAAAGCGGCGGGCGCAAACGCGCCCGCCGAAGCGACTCGATCAGAACTTTCCGGTCTTTCCGGAGAATCCGCCGGAATTGACCGTCGTCCCGCCGCCGGAATGGTTCCTTTGCTCGGTATGGATGACGCGGCGGGTCTGGGTACGATGTGTAAAGTCGTCCCTGCTGATATAAAGCTTCAGGTCCTGAGAGACGTACCGTCTCGCGCCGGTCTGACGGCGGACTGACTTCATTTTTCCCTTCATCCCCTGGCATGCGCCGAGGGCGATGAGACCGGGGCCCGCCACGGTGATGCCCGCTTTTGTCCCGTCGGACATTCCGCGCGGCTCGTGGCTGTATTCGGGGTCGGAATAGCCGTAATCGTCCACGGGCTCGCCCACTTCCGCCTGCCGGAGGAACTCTTCGCAGGCGTCCTGATAGGCCCGGAAGCCGCCCATCCAGTCGTCATAGCGGAAATAGGGCAGGAATTCATCGGCGAGGACGTCCTTCCCGTAATCGGTAAAGGCGGCGTTGGCCTTGTCGCCGTAAGCGATAAGGGCATAATCCCGGTCGGCCATGCTCAGCAGGAGCATCACGCCGTCGCGGCCGCTGCCCCAGCCCAGCTCGTATTCGTTATAGATCAGCTCGGCACAATCGCGGACGTCGCCGTAGGTATATTGCTGATAATCCTCCGTCACCACCACGTAAACGCCGCAGCCGTAGCGCCGGGCGATCTCCTCGGAGCGGGTCTTGAGGACGACCATATCGTCGTCGGAAAAAAACGTCTCGTCGTCAAACAGCACGTAAGAGTCGCTTTCCGCGGCGGCGGGCACGCTCAAGCAGAGCAGCGCCGTCAGAATGAGGATCAGACAGATCCATTTTCGTTTCATGTCCGCACCCCCTTACAGCAGCAGCCACAGCACGGCTGCCGTGGCGGCGGCAAGTCCGCCGAAAATTCCGGCGAACCACGCCCAATACTTTGCGCGGGAGACAGGCAGATCGCCGATGAGCTTTCCCGTCTGGCCGTTCATGGCAAAGAGGAAGTTTTTCCCGTTCCAGCGGGTGCTGAGCATCCACACCGGGAAAAGCGCGTAATGCGCCGCGCCCCGGCGGAGATACACGTGCCGGGCGACGGGGATCGCGCTGTCATAGCCGACCACCGTATCGCGCACGGCGTCAACCACGGTGTTTGTGGCCCGCTCATCAGCGCGGGAGGCGCACTCTTCCAGGGACACATCGTATTTGTTCGCCAGATATCCCGGAAGATAGCCGGTGGAAAAGGGCTTGAGCTCGCTGTAGTCAAAGGGCTCGATGGCGTCCATGTGGGCATCGGGCATTTTGCTGGAGGCGTCCACGGGGATCTGCTCAAAACTCAGCGTGCCCGCCCGACGCACCTGAAAATGCTCGGTTTCGGTGATCTCCTCGTTGCCGCGGCGATGTACGTGAACACGGGTGGCGTCAAAGGTCATATCGGCGTCGGCCTGACCGCTGTAAAGCCAGAAGGGCACGTAAACGCCCTGGATCTCCTCGATATGGTTGCTGTCGGAAAAGGCGCGGGGCAGGAGCTTTTTCCCCTGATAATGCTTTTTCAGCGCCTCGATCGCGTATTTCCGATCCAGCTTGAAGGGGATCACATAATCGGGCTTGAGCATTCCCGTAAGCTGTCCGGGCACGATGGTGGGATTGCCGCAATACGGGCAGCTGGTGGCGGCGGTGGTCTCGTCGCAGATCAGCTCCGCACCGCAGGAGGGGCAGTTGTACGCCCGCAGATGCTCGCCCGCGGTATTCCATTGCTGCGACGCCTCGTCCCACACCTCGTCTTCCGGGGACGGGGGTGCGAACTCCACCGGCTGCTCCTGCTGCGCCTGGGCCGCTTCCGCAGCGCTCTGATCGTGCTGGGCATAAAGCGCCTCGATCTCGTTCGCGGTGTAAGATTTTCCGCAATAATCACATTCCAGCCTGCCTGTGGCGCCCGCAAAATGGAGCGGTCCGCCGCAGGACGGGCATTGATAATTGGTCACTTGCGCAGGCATGCGCGTACCTCCTGTTCTGAGATACGGCGCGCGGTCACGCGCGCCTCAAGCGCCCTCCGCCTCGCAAAGAAGCGGAGGGTGCAGGCGTTTGATCGATCAGTCGGTCAGATCCGCCTCGTTGATGGGATCGCCGCACTCGGGGCAGAACTTGGGAGGATTCGCGGGGTCCGCAGGCTCCCAGCCGCACTTGTCGCAGCGGACCTTTTTCACAGCAGGCCGCCTGGTGCCGCATTCGGGGCAGAATTTGCCCTGGCTCACCGTTCCGCAGGTAGGACAGGTCCAGCCGGCAGGCGCTGCCTCGGGCTTTTTGGCGCCGCACTCGGGGCAGAACTTGCCGAAGGCCTCGGCGCCGCAGGCGGGGCACTTCCAGCCGGAGGCCGCGGGCGCGGCGGGGGCGGCGGGCTGCTGAGCCGCCATCTGATACAGGTTCTGCGGATTGATGCCGCCGGCGGTCTGGGCCATGTTCATGCCCATGAAGCCGATGGCCGCGCCGCCCGCGTTCTTGGCGGCGTCCTGCATGGCGTTGGCCTGCGCGTTGACCAGCGTGGCGGCAGCCAGACCGGGATTCTGATAGGCCGCGGCTTTCTGCATCTCTTTGATCATCTGCTCGTCTTCCTCGTTGGCCTTGACGGAAGACACGCCCACCTGCTGGATCTCGATACCGCGGAAATCGCTCCACTTGGCAGTCAGCTCGGTCTTGAGGGCCTCAGACAGCTCGGTGGTATGGCCGGGCAGCGCGGAATAGCGGACGCCCATCTCGGAAATGCGGGCAAAGGCGGGCTGCAGCGCGGTGAGCAGCTCGCTCTTGAGCTGGCTGTCCAACTGGTCGCGGGTATAGTCCACAGTGACGTTGCCGCAGACGTTGGTATAGAACAGCAGCGGGTTGGTCATCTTATAGCTGTATTCGCCGAAGCAGCGGATGGCGATGTCGATGTCGATGCCGGCGCGCTGATCCACCACGCGGAAGGGCACGGGAGACGGCGTACCGTATTTGTTGCCGGTGATCTCCTTGGTGTTGAAGTAATAGATGCGCTGATCCTTGGGAACTTCGCCGCCGTAGGTAAAGCGCTTGCCGATCTGCTTGAACAGTTCTTTGATCCCCTCGCCGAGAGAGCCGGCAAAGATCGAAGGCTCGCTGGAAACGTCGTAAATGTATTCGCCGGGCTCGGCGCAGACGTCGACGATCTTTCCCTGATCCACGATGAGCATGCACTGGCCGTCGGCCACGGCGATCACCGAGCCGTTGGTGATGATATTGTCGCTCCCGCGGTTGCCGGAACGGCCGGAGGCACGCTTGCGCCCCTTCACCGCCAGAACGTCGGTGGGCAGCGCCTCACAATAAAAATATTCTTTCCACTGATCCGCCAGCACGCCGCTGGCAGCGCCCAATGCGGCACTGATCAATCCCATAGTTGTTCTCCTCTCTGACTTTTTTCGGGGAAGACCTCCTCCCCCATTTCTTATTCTTCAGTATACCAAACCCACGGGCCGCTGTCCATATCGCAGAGGGAATTTCTTTGTGATTTTTTCATGATTTTGGAGAAATATACTTGAGCTTCCTCGGTTGTACGGCGTTATGATTGCCATACTAATTTGGATGAAAGGAGGATGATCATGCAAGATCAACGCTGGAAAATCATGCGTTACGCCGCAAGGGTCGCCGTTTTTGCGGCGCTTTGTGCCTCGCTTCTGATCGTTTTGACGCCGCCGCAGGCCGTCAGCACGTCGGGTCCGGCGCCGGAGCTCGCCTGGGAACAGCACGCTTCGACACAGCCGTCGGGGGCCGCTCCGCAGGCCGGGACACGGCTGATCCCGTTGGGGCGCACCACGGGGATCAAGCTCTTTTCGCAGGGTCCGATGGTGGTGGGCTTCTCGGAGCTGGAGCCGACCGGCACCTGCCCCGCCAAGGAGAGCGGTCTGGAGCTGGGAGACGTGCTTTTGCAGCTGGACGGACAGCCTCTTGACGACAATGAGGCGCTGATCGGTCAGCTTGCGGAAGCCGGACAGGATGCGCTGTGCTTTACCGTTTTGCGGAACGGCGAGGCGCGGGAAGTGACGGTGACCGCCGTCTACGACAGCGCGCTGGACTGCCGCCGCATCGGCGCGTGGGTGCGGGACAGCGTAGCGGGCATCGGCACCGTGACCTTCGTTGACCCTGCCACCGGTGCGTTCGGCGCTCTGGGCCACGGGATCTGCGACGCGGACACCGGCGGGCTGGTCCCCTTCGGGAGCGGCTCGCTGATGGCCTCGTGCGTGGACAGTGTGGACAAGGGCAAGCGCGGCACGCCCGGCCAGCTCTGCGGCAGCTTTGACCTGCTGCGGGATCAGGGTACGCTTTACGCAAACAGCGAAGCTGGGATCTTCGGCGTGCTGCGGGACAGCAGCCTTTACACCGGTCTGGAGGCGCTGGAAACGGCGCCCCGCGCGGCGCTTCACGAGGGCGACGTCACCGTGGTCTGCAACGTCAGCGGCATCGAGCGGGAAGAATATCAGGCAAGGATCCTGCGGGTCTATCCGGCGGGCGGAGAGACCGGTCGCGATCTGATGCTGGAGATCACCGACAAGCGGCTTTTGGAGCAGACCGGCGGCATCGTGCAGGGCATGAGCGGATCGCCCATCCTTCAGGACGGCAAGCTTGCAGGCGCTGTGACTCACGTGCTGGTCAACGACCCCACCCGAGGCTACGGCATCAGCATCGAAGAGATGCTGAAGGCCGCAGAATAAAGAGATCCCCCGGCGTTTGCCGGGGGATCTTTCACTGCTTTTCGATCGGTCACAGAGTGTTGCTGGAGCCCAGCACGTCGCGGATCTTGTGGCGCACCATGTCCCGCAGGGCGTCGCGGCCGTCTTTGAGATACTGGCGGGGGTCAAAATGGTCGGGATGCTCGGCAAGGTGCTTGCGGACGGCAGCCGTCATGGCAAGGCGCAGGTCGGAGTCGATGTTGATCTTGCACACCGCCATCTTTGCAGCCTGGCGGAGCATCTCCTCGGGAATGCCGATGGCGTCGGGCATGGCGCCGCCGTATTCATTGACGATCTTCACGAACTCCTGGGGCACGGAGGAGCTGCCGTGGAGCACAATGGGAAATCCGGGCAGGCGGCGGCTCACCTCTTCCAGAATGTCGAAGCGGAGCTGGGGCTTGACGCCGGGCTTGAACTTATACGCGCCGTGGCTGGTGCCGATGGCGATGGCAAGGCTGTCCACCCCCGTGCGGGTGACGAACTCCTCGACCTCGGCGGGATTGGTAAACATGGCGTCGGCCTCGGAAACGTTGACGGCGTCCTCGATGCCCGCCAGCTTGCCCAGCTCGCCCTCTACGGTGACGCCGTGGGCGTGGGCGTACTCCACCACCTGACGGGTGACGGCGATGTTTTCCTCAAAGCTGCGCTTGCTTCCGTCGATCATCACGGAGGAGAATCCGCCGTCGATGCAGGACTTGCAGATCTCAAAATCCTCGCCGTGATCCAGATGCAGAGCGATGGGCAGGTCGGTGTCGGCGATGGCCGCCTCCACCAGCTTGATCAGATAAATGTGCTTGGCGTATTTCCGCGCGCCGGCGGAAACCTGCAAAATCACGGGTGAGCGCTCAAGCTGCGCCGCCTCGGTGATCCCCTGAATGATCTCCATGTTGTTGACGTTGAAGGCGCCGATGGCGTATCCGCCCTTGTAAGCCTTCTCAAACATTTCTTTGGTGGTGACCAGTGGCATACTCATTCCTCCTTATCGGTCGGTGACCGGATCGTTCTGTCTTTATTTTATCATCCCTTTTCTTTTGTTGCAACATTGATTTCGCGCTTTTCCTATGATAAACTGGAAGCAGCGGATCATTTTATCATTTTACATAACGGAGGAACGATCATGGAACTTCGCGGAGCCTGTATCTTCGGGCAGTCGGGCGGCCCCACGTCGGTCATCAACGCCAGCGCCTACGGCGTGTTTGACGAGGCGCTGAAAAGCGGCTGCATCACCAGAGTTTTGGGCGCGGCCCACGGGATCAAGGGCATTTTGAACGAGCAGCTTTACGACATCGGTCAGGAGGATCCCGCCGAGCTGGCGCTGCTTAAGAGCACGCCCTCTTCCGCGCTGGGCTCCTGCCGGTATAAGCTGAAAAGCGCCGACGAGGACGACGCCGATTACCGCCGTCTGCTGGAGGTTTTCCGGAAATACGACGTGCGCTATTTCTTCTACAACGGCGGCAACGACTCTATGGATACCTGCAATAAGGTGTCGAAATATTTGCAGAAGGTCGGCTATGAATGCCGCGTGGTGGGCGTGCCCAAGACCATCGACAACGATCTTGCGGGCACCGATCACTGCCCCGGCTACGGCTCGGCGGCAAAATATATCGCCGCCTCCTGCGCCGAGATCGCGCTGGACGCCATGGTGTACGACACCGGCGCCGTCACCGTTGTGGAATGCATGGGCCGCAACGCCGGATGGCTGACGGCGGCGGCCTCGCTGGCCAATTTGCAGGGCGCAGGCCCCGACCTGATCTATCTGCCCGAGGTCCCCTTCGACACCCGCCGCTTTTTGGACGACGTAAAGCGGGTGTGGGAAGCCCGGCACAACTGCTTTGTCGCTGTATCCGAGGGCGTCCACGACGCAAACGGCGTTTTCATCAACGAATACGCCAGCAAGGCGGGTGGCACCGACGCCTTCGGCCACAAGCAGATGGGCGGCGCGGGCGCTTATCTCGCCGGGCTGGTGAAGGAGGAGCTGGGCGTGAAGACCCGCGCCATCGAGTTTTCTTTGCTCCAGCGGTGCGGCGCGCATCTGGCCTCCAGGACCGACGTGGAGGAGGCCGTTTTGATGGGTCGTGAGGCCGTGCGGGCAGCCGTGTCCGGCGTCACCGACAAAATGGTGGCCATCCGCCGTCAGGCAGGCGAAGGCTATCGTCCCCAGACGGCGCTGGTGGATCTCACCGTCACTGCCAATGCAGAGAGCGTTTTCCCCAAGGAATGGATTACCCCCGACGGCGCGGGCATTGAGCCGGCCTTTTACGACTATGCCCTGCCGCTGATCCAGGGCCAGCCGGATTATTGCTGGGAGAACGGCCTTCCCCGCTTTGCAAAGCTGAAGAAAGTTCCTGTGAAATAAAAAGAAGGAAAACGCGCCGCCTGCGGGCGGCGCGTTTTCTCGTTTCGCCCCGCTTTCGGGATTGCGCCCCGAAGAAAAATGTGGTATAATAATTGTGTATGAAC
The DNA here is from genome assembly GCA_017394205.1 of Clostridia bacterium. Lineage (GTDB taxonomy): Bacteria > Bacillota > Clostridia > Oscillospirales > Butyricicoccaceae > UBA4644. The sequence continues at coordinate 7,227 of JAFOPS010000027.1, forward strand.
TTTTGAAAGAGAGAAGATCTATGGACAAAACAACTTTGGAAGCTCTCGGCCTCTCGCCGGAAATGATCCGCGCCATCGAGGACACGGGCTATGAACAGTTTACGCCGATCCAGGAAAAGGTCATCCCCCTGATGCTCCAGGGCAAGGACGTGATCGGCCAATCCAGCACGGGCACGGGCAAGACCGCCGCCTTCGGCATTCCCGCCATCGAGCGGGTGGAAAACGCCGGCGACGAGACCGACCCCCAGGTGCTGGTGCTCTGCCCAACCCGCGAGCTGGCCATGCAGGTGAGCGACGAGCTGCGGAAGTTCTCCAAATACAAAGAGGGGCTGCGGGTGGTCACCGTCTACGGCGGTCAGAGCATCGACACCCAGATCCGCGCCCTGAAGCAGAGCGCCGTGGTGGTGGGCACGCCGGGCCGCGTCATCGACCATCTGCGCCGCCGCACCCTTAAGCTGAAAAACATCCGTCTGGCCATTCTGGACGAGGCCGACGAAATGCTGGATATGGGCTTTGTGGACGACATCAAGCATATCCTTTACAACACTCCCGCCGGGCGGCAGACGGCGCTGTTTTCCGCTACCATGCCCCCGCCTATCCTGCGTCTGACCCGCCAGTTTTTGCAGGCGCCCGAGATGGTAAAGGGTGACGAGGGCGACACCGCCTTCAACCTGATCGACCAATACTACGTTGAGGTGCCCAAGTCCAAGAAGGCCCAGGGCGTACGTCTGCTGTTCGAGCAGCAGGGAGCCAAGCGCGGCCTGATCTTCTGCAATACCAAACGAATGGTGGACGTGCTGGTGCGGGAGCTCACCGAGATGGGGCTGGCCGTGGAGGGCCTCCACGGAGATATGGCGCAGGGCGCGCGCACTCGTGTCATGGGACAGTTCAAGGACGGCACCACCAATCTTCTGGTGGCCACCGACGTGGCGGCCCGCGGCATCGACGCCTCCGGCGTGGACATCATCATCAATTACGACATCCCGCAGGACATGGAATATTACGTCCACCGCATCGGCCGCACCGGCCGCGCCGGAAACACCGGCGCCGCCTTTACCCTGATCGCAGGCAGCGGCGAGTTTTTCAGTCTGGCGGATATTCAGGATACTACCGGCATCCAGCTCAAGCCCTATTATCTCACCGGGCTGGAGGAGACGCCGGAGGATCGGTTTTACGCCCGCAACACCAACCGCAATGAATCGGGCGCCCGGCGAGATTCCCGTCCTCGCCCCGCAGGGAAAAACGGCGGCCGCAAGGCGGAAAACGGCGGCAACGCCGTCCTCTCCTTTGACGTGGGCAGCAACCACGACATCACCGAGCGTCAAATCGTCAATTCCATTCTGAAATACGCCCGCATCAAAAAAGACGAGATCGGCGAGATCACCGTAAAGGCCGATGAGAGTCTGGTGGAAATGGCCCCCGACGTGGCGCGGCACGTGATGCGCACCATGCAGAACGGCACGGTGAACGATTTTCTGGTGGAGATCAAGCCCGTTTCGGGCATGCGGTCGCCAAAAGAAATCAAACAGGTCAACGCAAAGGGCGAGGAGCGCCCCTCTCGTCACCCGGGCCGCCCGCGCAAGAGCGGTCATCGCGGCGGACGCGGCAGATAATTCATCGGAAAAGAGGCGGTCCTATGACCATCACTGAGCTGGAGACCCCTGCCCTGCTGGCGGATCAATCGATCATGGAGGAAAACGCCGCCGTGATGAAAAGCATCACGGCCGGCAGCCGCATGCGGCTGTTTCCGCACTACAAATCCCACAAATGCCCCATGATCGCCAAAAAGCAGATGGAGCTTGGCGCGGGCGGCATCACCTGTGCCAAGCTGGGCGAGGCCGACGATCTGGTGCGGGAGGGCATCCCCACCGTGGTCATCGCCAATCAGGTGGTGCAGAGCGAAAAGCTGCCCCTGCTGGCTTCGCTGGCGCGGCGGGCGCATCTCACCGTGTGCGCGGACGACGAGGAAAACATTCTGGCGCTGGAGCGCGCCATGGCCGAGGGCGGCGGCGTGCTCCATGTGCTGGTGGAATACGAAGTTGGGATGCGGCGCTGCGGCGCAGAGAGCTTTGAAGAGGTGCTCCGCCTGGCGCAGCTCATCGGGGCGCAGCCGCATCTGAGCTTTCACGGGATCCAGGCCTATGCGGGTCAGCTCTCCCACGAGGAAAACGGCGAAACGCGCCGCCGCGAGGTGCTGCGCATCGAAACCGAAGCGGCGCGGCTCAAGGGATATCTGGAGGAGCGCGGCGTGCTTGTGCCCAACGTGTGCGGCGGGAGCACGGGCTATGCCGCGGAAAAGCCGGAGGACACCGTTTATACACAGCTTCAGGCGGGAAGCTATCTTTTCATGGACAGCAGCTACCAAAGACTGAATCTCCCCTTCCGGCAGGCGCTTTACGTGCTCACAAGCGTCGTCTCGGTAAAGCCTGACCGGGTGGTGGTGGACTGCGGCGTCAAGACCCTGACCATGGATCAGCACGCGCCTTACTTCCCCGCTTTTCCCGAGGCGGAGTTGAGCTTCAGCGAGGAGCACACCACGATCTTCACCGAAAACAGCGATCTGCTTCCGGGCGATATGCTGCTCTGTGTGCCCGGGCATTGCTGCACCACCGTCAACACCTTTGACCGCATCCACGTGATCCGCGGTGAAGACGTGCTGCACGTCTGGCCCATCACCAGCAGAGGAAAAGCGCAGTAATTCATTGCCAGACAGGCGGCACGACGGCGCTTCTGCGCCGCGGCGGCGAGTGCCGCCGTCCGCGCAGGAAGGGCGGGAACGCCCGACCGAAGCGTATCAAATCAACAGGGGCCCCCGCAAAGCCTGCTTTGCGGGGAATCGCTGCACGTCTGGCCTATCACCAGCAGAGGAAAAGCGCAGTAAGCGTTTCCTGTGAGGAGGCATGGAATATGAACAACAAAAACCAGCAATCTGTGGTCCTGCGGGATATGGTGGAAGCGGATATTGAGAATTATGTCCGCTGGTTTACAACAGAGACCGAATGGTGCGCGCTGGATACGCCCTGGGAGCCACTGGAGCACGGCAGCGAGGAGGAAGAACGGAAAAACTGGACGGAATATTTTATGCAGGCATCCCCGATCCCGCCGGATGCGCCCCGCTGGAAGTATGAAATTGAAGCAAACGGAGTCCATGTCGGCTGGGTTTCGCAGTACCGGGACTTGGAATTCCTCCCAAACCCCCATCAGTTCCCCGCCGTCGGCATCGACCTTGCCGCGCCGGAGGCGCGGGGCAAGGGCATCGGCACGGCGGCGCTTTCGCTGTTTTTGGACAAGCTGCGGGAGCAGGGATTCCACTGTTTTTATCTGGAAACCTGGTCAGGCAACGGATCCATGCTCCGTGTGGCCGAAAAGCTGGGCTTTCATGAGGTTTTCCGAAAGCCCGCATGTCGAAGCGTTGGCGGCCGGATGTTTGACGCCGTGACGTTTCTGCTTCGGGATCTGTAATCATCTGTAAGACACAACCAGGCCCGCGCCGAATGTTCCGGCGCGGGCTTGGTCTTTTGTGACGGTCAGGGCTGTTTCGGCAGAGCGGCAAAACCGCGGGCAAGCTCCCCGTCGGTGGGAATGTAATCAGTCATCCGGCCGTCGTGAAACTGTTCGTAAGCCTTGAGGTCGAAATAGCCGGTGCCTGTGAGGCCGAAGAGGATGGTCTTTTCCTCTCCGGTTTCCCTGCATTTCAGCGCCTCGTCCAGCGCGACGCGAATGGCGTGGGCCGATTCGGGCGCGGGGAGGATTCCCTCCACCCGGGCAAAATATTCCGCCGCCTCGAACACCTGCGTCTGCTTCACCGACACGGCCTCAAAAAGCCCGTCGTGATAAAGTTGGCTGAGGATAGGGCTCATGCCATGATAGCGCAGGCCCCCGGCGTGCTCGGGCGCCGGGATAAAATCTGCGCCAAGCGTATACATTTTCGCCATGGGACAGATGCGGCCCGTGTCGCAGAAATCATAGGCAAATCGGCCTCGGGTCAGGCTGGGGCAGGACGCCGGTTCCACGGCCACAATGCGGTAATCCCGCTCGCCCCGCAGTTTTTCTCCCATAAAGGGCGCGATCAATCCGCCCAGATTCGAGCCGCCGCCCGCGCTGCCGATGATGATATCGGGAACGATGCCGTATTGGTCCATCGCCGCTTTGGTTTCCAGGCCGATCACGCTCTGATGCAGCAGCACCTGATTGAGCACGCTGCCCAGTACATAGCGATAGCCTGGCTGGGAAACCGCACGCTCCACTGCCTCGGAAATGGCGCAGCCCAGCGAACCGCCAGGGTTGGGATGCGCGGCAAGGATCTTCCTGCCCACCTCCGTGGTGTCGGAGGGCGACGGCGTGACCGACGCGCCATAAGTTCGCATGACCTCTCGGCGGAATGCCTTTTGCTCGTAACTGGATCGAACCATATACACCTGACAATCCAATCCAAAATAGGCGCAAGCCATGCTCAGCGCCGTTCCCCATTGTCCGGCGCCGGTCTCGGTGGTCACGCCCTTCAGCCCCTGCTTTTTGGCGTAATAGGCCTGGGCCACAGCGGAGTTCAGCTTGTGAGAGCCGGAGGTATTGCTTCCCTCAAACTTGTAATAGATCTTCGCGGGAGTATCCAGCCGCTCTTCCAGGCAATAGGCTCGCACCAGCGGCGCGGGGCGGTACATCCGGTAAAAATCCAGGACCTCCTGCGGGATCTTGACAAAGGAAGCTTCGTCGTCCAGCTCCTGCGCCGCCAATTCGTCGCAGAAGACCCGGGACAGCGCCCGGGCAGTGACGGGGCGTCCCGTTGCGGGATCGAGCGGCGGTGCGGGCTTATGCTTCATGTCGGCCCGCAGATTATACCAGTTTTGCGGCATTTCGGATTCACTGAGATAAATCTTGTATGGGATCTCTTTTTTTCGCATACAGCGTCTCCTTTCTCGCGCTTGCGGCTTCGGAGCAAAGAAAAAAGCCTTTGTTCCGAAGAATCTTCTTTCTTCGGGACAAAAGCTCTCGCTTCTGCGGTACCACCCAAATTGGCGGCAAATGCCGCCCGCTCTGCGGCGCACCATCATGCGCCTTCCCTTTGATAACGGTGGGATTCCGTCGGTCGCTACTGCGCCTGCGCGTTTCGCTCCGCCCTCTCCGGCCCATTCATCGAAGTGCCGCCGCTGACTCGCACCGCCCGTCAGCTCTCTGAAGGCGTCGGCTTCGCCTACTCTCCCGGATCATCGGTTTGATAGATGGGATTATAGTCCGATTTCTTATATTTGTCAATCCTTTTTCGTGCTAAATCGAAAAATTCCCGGTCGTCACCGCTCGCTGACGAAAGCCGCTTCGTCCCGAAAGATCAGATCGTCGATATCGGGGCGGTCCTGTGCCGCCTGTTCCCGTTCTTCCATATGATCGCTCCTTTCCGATATACTATACTATGCGGCGTCCGGAAAAAAGTGACGGCGCTTGACGGAAGCCGGGATCTGGTATACCATGATCACAGAGTCTGAGGAAAGGCGATGACGCATATGGTACCCATCACTTTGCTGGACGGCGCCATGGGAACGCTGCTGCTGCGGCAGGGGTTTTCCGTCCAAACGCCGCTGGAGCTGCTGTGCGTCACCGAGCCGGGCCGGATCACGGCGATCCATCGCGCCTATCTGGAGGCCGGATCCCGGATCCTTTATACCAACACGCTTGGGGCGAACCGCCTGCGGCTGAGGGGCTCGGACTCCGATGTCCGCCGGGTGATCGGCGCCGCCGTGGGCTGTGCCAGGGCTGCGGCGGGCGAAGCAGAGGTGCAGACCGCCGTGTCCTCCGGGCCATGCGGCCTGCTTTCTCACGGCGCGGACCGCGCCCTGCTGGCCGAATGCCGCACGCTGTATCGAGAGGTTGCTCTGGCGGCGGAAGCGGCCGGTGCGGATCTGCTGGTTTTTGAAACGATGGTGGATGAGGCCGAGGCCCTGTGCGCGCTGAGGGCGGCGAAGAGCAGCGTTTCCCTGCCGGTTTTCGTCACCGCGACCTGTGACGAAAAAGGGCGCACCCCCTGCGGATCGGATGCCGCGTCGATGGCCGAGGCCGCGGAAAAAGCGGGCGCCGACGGAGTGGGCATCAACTGCTCCTGCGGGCCCGACCGGATGTTTTTCGCCGTAAAGGAGCTGTCGCAGCGCACCGCGCTGCCTCTGATCCTGAAGCTGAGCGCCGGTCTGCCGGACCGGCGCACGGGAGAATACCCTCTGGCGGCGGAGGCTTACGCCGCCGCGCTTGCGCCTTATCTCGATCTGGGGATCTCGTATCTGGGCGGGTGCTGCGGCACCACACCGGATCATATCAGAAAGCTCGCTTCTCTTTGCAAACAAGCGGCTGTAAAGGAATAAGGCTTTTCTCCGTTTTCAAAAGAGCCCGCCGAAAAGCAACGCTGCGTAAAGAAGCCCCGGCTTCGCTTACAGGGGCTCCAAATGCCGGAAATCGGCCGCTTTGATCAGTGATAGTATCATTCAATCGATTTGACGCTTTTTTGTTATGATGAATGAGGAGATACCGATATGGCCTCGTGGATGATCCATCTGAGAATTGCAGACGAGCTTCTTATGCGTCTTCCCCGAATCGATGAAACGGCATTTGTCATGGGCAATATCGTCCCGGACAGCGGTGTTCCGAATTCGGACTGGACGGAGTATCATCCGCCCAAGGCTATAACGCATTTCTATAAAAAGACGGATTCGGGGAGAACGATCGACGTGGATTCCTTCTGCAAAAGATATTTTGATCCGCCCCTTATCTCTGCATACAGCTTAAAAGAGTATTCCTTTTTTCTTGGCTATTATCTGCATCTGCTGACCGATGTCCGGTGGACGGAAACGATCCTTTCCGGGCTGAAAACGGACTACCCGAACGCATACGCCGAGAACAAGCATAAACTGATCGAGGCTGCAAAAGAGGATTGGTACGATCTTGATTTTCTTTATCTGGAGAAGCATCCGGACTTTAGAGCTTTTGCCGTTTATGAGAACGCCGTGGGGTTTGACAACGTCTTTATGGACATATTCAGCAGGGATGCATTCGACAACAGGCGGCAGTATATCTGCGGGCTCTATCACAGCAAAGCGCACGGCGACCTTTACAGAGCATACAAATACCTGACGTGGGACCAGGCAGACGCTTTCGTGAAGGACACATCAATATGGCTTTTAGAACAGATAAAGCAGGCGTGACCGCCGGGGTCACGCCTGCTTCCTGCTTTTTCAGTCGACAAATGCCTGGCTCAGAGCACCTTTCACGGAATACGCCCCAAGGGGCAGATCCCGTTCTTTATCTCCGGCTGTCCCGCAGATAGCACATGGCCTGATACAGCATCACCGCCGCGTCCTCCCGGGTCACTGCGCTGCCGCAGCGAACGGTATTGTCGGAAAAGGCGGGCAGGATGCCGGCTGCCGCCGTGTTGGACACCGATTGCAGCGCCCATGCGGGGATCTCCTCCGCATCGAAATAGGCCGGCGTGCGTCCGTCCCTGGGCAGCGACAGGGCCCGGTCCAGGATCGCCGCCGCTTCGGCCCGGGTGACAGTGCTGTCACCGTAAAAGGCCCGGTTGCCCAGTCCGTCGCTGATGCCGCGGATCACGCCCGAGGTCAGCCCCGCCGCCACATAGCCGCGGGCCCAGGCAGGGATATCGGCATTGTCGGAAAGCCCCGTAGCCACTGCCGCTGTTGGCATGGGCAGCTCGGCCACAGCCGCCGCCAGTGTCAAAAACTCCGCCCGGGTCACGGGCTTTTCCGGGTAGAAAAACGCCTCGCTCCCAAGCCTTTCGCCGGAAAAAACGCCGGCCTCCCGCAGACGCAGCGCAGCGTAATGGGCCGTGCTGTCGGTCATGTCGGTATAAGCTGCCGTTTCCCGCGCCGCCCGCTTGACGATCTTCACGGTAACGGCGGCGGGCTTGGAACGGTTGCCGTGATCGTCGATCGCAGCATAGGTGAAGGTATCCTTTCCTGCCTTGCCCTTCGGCGTATAGCGAAAGCCGGCCTCGGTGAGCTCCGCCACGCCCCGCTTTCCCTGTGACACGATTTCATAGCTGCAGGGATCGCCCTCGGGATCCACAGCACGAAATACGCCGCAAAGCGGCAGATCTGCATAGGTCTCCAGTTCCAGTGCCACCGCCACAGGAGCCCCGTTTTTCGTGTCGGAAAGATACAGCGAGACCGTTACGGCTCCTTCTTCCCCATCGGATCCCGCAAAGACCGGCACAAAGGTGAACTCCGCCCCCACCTCTTCTTCCGTGTCGGGCGAATAGCACAGCGTTCCAAGACGCTGAGCCGGAACAAGCTCCCCCTCTGTCAGCGGCAGCCCCGCCGCAAGCAGGCTGCCCTGCTCCGGAAGGGTGCGGATCACGACGCCGGAAAGCGCCTTGTCGCCCGCACCGTCGGAAAAATCCTCCCGGGAAAACAGGATCGTCCGCCCCTGCGGAGCGGTTTTTACAAGATGTGCCGCCGCGGAGCGGGCTTCGCCGCCCGCCAACGCCGCCGGAACAAGAAGCGTCAGACTCATCCCGCAGGCCAGTGCCAGCGCCGATATGCGTATTTTTGTTTTGTGCAGCATGGAGTTCTCCCCCTCTTCATTGATTCGGATGCTCTTATTCTTTCGGAGAAAGTTTGATTTATTCTCGGAAAAGCGGTTGCTATTTCTGACACTTTGTGTCAAAATAGAGCATATAGTTTTTGGGGAGCGAGGTCACATATGAAAAAGCAACATCGTGTTCTGGTCCTGGATTTCGGAGGTCAGTATAATCTCCTGGTGGCGCGCCGGGTGCGCGAGTGCGGCGTTTATTGCGAGATCAAGCCCTGGTCGCTCTCCCTCGAGGCGATCGAGGCGTTTGCCCCCGACGGGATCATCTTTACCGGCGGCCCGGCCACCGTTTTTGACAAAGGGGCACCCATCATCGACAAAAAGATCTTTGAGCTGGGCGTGCCCATCCTGGGCATCTGCTACGGCCAGCAGCTGATGATGCAGCTTCTTGGCGGAAGCTGCCGTCTTTCCCCGGTGCGGGAATACGGCAAGATCGAGCTGACCCACGAGGGCGGCGCTCTGTTCGCCGGGATCGAAAAGACCTCGGTCTTTTGGATGAGCCATGGGGTCGAGGTGGAAACCCTGGCGCCCGGCTTCCGCGCCTGCGCTCATACGGCGGGCTGCTCCGCCGCCGCGGTGGAGAATCCCGCGCGCAAGCTTTACGGCGTCCAGTTCCATCCCGAGGTGCTTCACTCTGTCCACGGAACAGAGGTGCTGAAAAACTTCCTCTACGGCGTCTGCGGGCTGAAAAGCGAATGGAAAATGGCCTCTTATTCCAAAGAGGCCATCGAAGAATGCCGCGCCAAGGTGGGCGACGGCAAGGTGTTGCTGGCGCTGAGCGGCGGCGTAGACAGCTCGGTGGCCGCCGCACTGCTTCATCGGGCTGTGGGCGAGCAGCTCACCTGCATTTTTGTGGATCACGGCCTGCTGCGCAAAAACGAGGGCGACCAGGTGATGGACGCCATGGGCGTTTTGGGCGTCAAGGTCGTGCGGGTCAACGCACAGGAGCGTTTTTTGACCCGCCTGAAGGGTGTTACCGAACCCGAGCGCAAGCGCAAGATCATCGGCGAAGAATTCATCCGAGTGTTTGAAGAAGAAGCCAAAAAGATCGGCAAGGTAGACTTTCTGGTGCAGGGCACCATCTATCCCGACGTGGTGGAGAGCGGCGTCGGCGGCGAGAGTGTGGTCATCAAGAGCCATCACAATGTGGGCGGCCTGCCCGACTATGTGGATTTCAAGGAGATCATCGAGCCTCTGCGCCGTCTGTTCAAGGACGAGGTGCGGCAGCTGGGCATTGAGCTGGGTCTCCCCGAGGCCCTGGTGTGGCGGCAGCCCTTCCCCGGCCCCGGTCTGGCCATCCGTGTGATCGGCGAGGTGACCGAGGAACGGCTGGCGATCCTGCGGGACGCCGACGCCATCTTCCGGGAGGAGATCGCGAACGCCGGTCTGGACCGCAGCATCAACCAATATTTCGCCGTGCTCACCGACCTGCGAAGCGTTGGCGTGATGGGCGACGAGCGGACCTATGACTACACGCTGGCCCTGCGGGCCGTGGAGACTCAGGACTTTATGACGGCAAACTGGTCCCGCATCCCCTATGACGTGCTGGAAAAGGCCTCCAACCGCATCGTGAACGAGGTCAAGCACATCAACCGCATCTGCTACGATATCACCAGCAAGCCCCCCGCAACGGTGGAGTGGGAATGAGATACGAAAGTCAGAAAACCCAGTAAAATCAAGGCTTTCCGGCCTCGCAAGGGTTCCTTTGATAACAATTTGATAACAGTTGCATAATCTCCCTTTATTCTCCATATCAAGGGGTTTAGGGGTAAAAGAGTCATTCTTGACGGTTTGCGACTGGAACGATCCATATTATGAAAGCCCTCCGCTGTGGGTATGCAGCGAAGGGCTTTTTATCGTTTGGAGAGAGCGACAAGCTGGAATATGTTGAGTTCTTGATAATCGACTTACGGACGGTACGTTCTAATGATCTCAAGAATATCTGTGTTATAAAAGTTTCCGTTCAGGACGTCCCCGTTTGCTTCAAAAGAAATCGTTCTGATATCCTCCGGGTCTTCCTCATAGGGAGAAAACGGCGCAGCGCTGTCATCAAAGTATTCCCGAAGATATTTGAGCGCATTACCCGACGGAAATATCACGTTTCCTTGATTCAGCGGGATATGCAAAGGATCAAACGCCCGGATGATCTCCTTTGTTTTTACGTTATATGAGTTTTGGTCCTCGGCGCTCACTAGCCATGCGGGTTGGAGTTTGACCGGGATCCCGGAATCAACGGCGCACTTGGCAAAAAACATGACGATCTCGAGGGGAATGGTTTCCTGATGAAACGCATCCACGGACAACAACAGATTGTTAACTCCGCTTTCGGCTAAACTCAAGACGACAGTTTTGATCCTGTCATTATTCTTTGAGAAAAATCCGTTAGTGATCACCTGCCTTTTGGCGACGCCAAGACTTGTTGCAGTTTTGTGGATCGCGCAAACCGTCTCCGGATAAAGCAGCGGTTCCCCGCCAAAGGTCATCACAGTCGAAATATCGTAACAAGAACAGATCTTTCGTACGGCTTCCGAAGCGACTCTTGCGTCGATATGTCCCGTGCAGCCGTCATGATCTCCTTCCGAGCAGTGCTTGCATTTCCCCGTACAGGCATTTGTTACAAAAAACTCGATCTTTTTCAGGTTCTTAACGTATGGATTCACTCTATGCTTTCCTCCGCAAACTTTTGATTTGTATTACTCTTTGATTTTATTCTTGAGCGCCTTGACCATAGCGTCGCTCAGCTCCTGGGACGGCACTTTCGCCGTGATCTGCGTGTCATCGTACTGCGGATAGTAGTAGCGCCACTTGTCGTATTCATCTTTTCTGATCTCGCCCGCACGGTATTTCTCCGCAACAGGAGCCCAAGCGCAGACCATTTCAGAAATACGGGCCGCGTCCTTTCCCTTTCGGGGGTCATACGTACAATAGTCTTTCTATTCTCCGGTTTCAGAATCGTTGAAGCGCCGTTCGATCAAGTGCGCATATCGTTCGGCCAGGTCATGCAATTTGTCCAAGGAAATGCCAGGACTGCATAGCCCTTGCCACGATAGGGAGCATAGATCACGATGCCCATGTCGCACCAATCCTTATCGGGGTATAGCCCGATCCCGGATGTTATTCATCCGCTGTACCCACAGCATTTGATCCTGGGCCTTGAGCTATTCCGAAATCTCTTACGAACGGCCATTTGTTTTACCAGCTCAAAGAACATATCCTCTGCCTGCTCGTTCAGATCGGCAAGATAACCGTTCAGCTTGCCGGAGAGCTGCAGCTTCGTGTACAGCGCCTTGCTGTGCTGCCGGAGATATCGCAGGTGTCGTCGCCCCCGCACCCTGTTGGTTTCTGAATCGATTATAATCAAAATCCCATCGAAATACAAGCTTTCCCCGCCCTTTCGTCAGGCAAAACACCTTGCCTTTTCGCGCCCCGCGTGGTATACTCTGTTCGTCGTATCAAATAACGCCGCCGCAAGACGGATCGGGATCGAAGGGATGCTGTATGAAGCAGTGGATCGAGAAGATCAGATCAATCCCCCGGTGGGGCTGGGCAATCGGGCTCTTTTATTTTGCCCTGCAATATGGGCTTTACCGCCTGGGCGCTTACCTCAGCCGCGTTTTGGGAACAGTTTCCTACGCCTTTGAGTGGAAGATCGCCGCCATAGACGATCTCTTCCCCGTTGTCCCGATTTTTTCCGTGATTTATCTGTTCTCTTACGTCTTCTGGATCTGCGCCCCCGCGGCGGCCTCTTTGACGAAAAAGCGGAATTTCATCAATTACATCGCCGGTCTGTCGCTGGCCTATTTGATCGGGTTTCTGTTTTTCATCTTTCTCCCCACGTATATGGACCGGGTCAAGGAAAATCTGATGACGGCGGCCGCCGGACAGGATCTTTTCAGCCGCCTTCTGCGGACCATCTACGAGGCCGACGGCAGCGCCATGGCCTTCAACCTGTTTCCCTCTTACCACTGTCTGATCAGCACCTATTGCTATCTTGGCGTGCGGAAGCAGCCGGAGATTTCCCGGGGATTTCGGATCTATTCGCTTGTAATGGCCGCGCTTATCGGGCTGTCAACTCTGCTGACGAAACAGCACTATATCGTGGATTGCTTCGGCGGCGTTGCGATCTCGCTCTTTTGCTACCTCCTGATGAACCGCCTCGACCCGGGAAAGCGCATGTCCCGCACTTCCTGAAGCACATATCAAAAAGCCACCGGCCCGCGCCGGTGGCTTTCTTTTTTATCGCGCCAGCTCTGCGCCGCGCGCAAACGCCTTTTCGCACTCCTGCGGAAAAACCGTTTCGTGCCGGAGCTTCTTGGCTTCGGGGTCAAACATCGACCACTCCCAATCGGTCCTGCTGTAATCCTTAAGCTGAAGCGTATCCCCGCTGACCAAAAGCTCCGTGGGGCCGACAAACCGGCTCAGCGTCTGCTGATAGTTCCGCAGCAATCCGCTGTAAGCGGTGTCGGGTGCGTTGCTGGTCATGATGAGCAGCACGGGGACGGAACGCAGGCTGCAGCAGGGCTCCTGCACATTATACGTCAGATTCTGAAAAATCAGCCGTTCGTACAGGGCGCGGAACGAGGCAGTCAGCTCGCCCAGATAGTTCGGAGAGCCGATGATGAGCCCGTCCGCGCTCCGGATGGCGTCCAGCACGGGCGTCAGACCGTCGCGGCAGACGCAGCGCCCCTTGTTCGCCTTACGCTTGCAGCCGAAGCAGGAGATGCAGCCGGTGTATTTTTCCAGACGAAACAAATCGAACCGCTGGATATCGGCGCCCGCCGAGCGGGCCCCCTTTGCGGCCTCGGTGATCAGCGTGTCGGTGTTCCAGCCCGATCGCGGTCCGGCGTTGACCACAACGATTTTTTTACACATGCTCCCCGCCTCCAGACGTTTCTTCGGTCGCCGGCGCCGGCTCGGCTGCGCATTTGCAGTGATTCTTGTGCCATTCCGGCACCTCCGGCATTTCGCCGCCCGTGATCCAGGCGATGATCGCGCGGCGGTGGATCAGGAGAAACACGCCGCAGGCGACCGCCATGCAGCAAAATACAAAACGAATGAGCTTTTTCATGGTTGCCTCCTTTTTCGAATCGGTCATGATCGTCGATCTTTCATCCAAGCGGCGGGTCCTCCGCCGTTAAAGCTCCCGCAGGATCGCGCCGATATCCCCTTCCAGACAGATCGCGCGGTCTTTGATCTCCTTCGGGCAGGCCGCCTCGCCGTAGTTGACGCAGGCATATACGGCGTCGGGATGCTGCGCCGTCATGCGCCAGAAGGGATATTTGATGATGCCGGGGGTGTTGTACCCCACGCCGAGCTCTAGGAACAGGAGCTTTCCGCCCCGGGTGCGCAGGAAATTTTCGTACCGCTCCGCGGCCCGGTGCCAGCCCTCGTCCTCGACGAATTTGTCGTCGGAGCGCAGGTTCATCGTCATGGGCTTGCCGCAGACCGGACAATGGGGCAAAAGCTCCGTGGGCACCGTCCGTTTGAGCGTTACGCCCTCCGGCAGGGTCAGCGCGCCGTCGCCGGCGATGACGAAGCCCTGGGCCTCGACCATTTTGCGTACCGTTTCCTCGTTGTCATAGGTCTTGTCGTGGCAGGGCTCTGAGCATTGCCAGAGTCCGTAATCGCCCTGGGTGTAAAACAGGCGCTTTTTATCGAAGCCCGCCTTCTGGAAGCAGTGATCCACATTGGTCGTCAGTACGAAATAGTCTTGATTCCGCACCAGCTCAAGCAGCTTTTCATAGACCGGCTTGGGCGCGTCCGTGTAGCGGTTGATCCAGATATATCGGCTCCAGTATGCCCAAAGCTCCTCCGGCGTGGAATAGGGATAAAACCCGCCGGAATACATGTCCTGAAAGCCGTATTTTTCGGCAAAATCAGAGAAGTATTTCTCAAATCGCTCTCCGTTGTACACAAAGCCCGCTGATGTGGAGAGCCCTGCGCCCGCGCCGATCACCACCGCGTCGGCGTCAGCAAGCGCTTTTTTCAGCCTTTTGACGGTTTCCGGATAAGACCCGGCCGATCGCGCCGACGGAATTCTTGAAAACATGAACGATCACCTCAGCAGCTCTGTTTGTTCATCGATCCACGACGTCTGGGGCACGTCGCGGATCTTGTCGTTTTCCCGATAACCGCCGATCAAAAAGGGCGATTTCGGATCGTGCAGCCGGCTCTGCGCCAGCACCTTTTCCGGCTCAGCGTTGGCGTAGCAATACTTGCAAAGATGCCGGCAGGTATCATATGCGCCGATATCGCAGGAAAGCCAGCAGGCGCACGCCGCGCGGGCGCCTTTCTTTTTGGGCGCGTTCAGCCGCTTGCCGATAGCCTTTTCATAGTCGCTGATGCGCATGCAGCCGCCGCAATCGGCGCCGTACGGGGCAAGCTCATCCCCCTCGGCGCAGGGCTTGACGGTCATGCCATGTTCCGCGGCGATCCGGATCAGCTCTTTCCCCAGCGACAGCCGCTGCTCCTTTGGGACCGCCCGCGCCTCCGGAAAGTTCCGCCTGACCTTGGGATACAGGTCGATAAAGCTGATCACCGCCGTTTCCGTATACCCGTCGAGGGCGGCTGCGATCTTCTCAAACGCCCGCAGATGGTATTCCGACGTATAGCGCTCAGAAAGAAAGATCGGATCGTATCGCCAGCCCATAGAGTTTGGGCCGACGAGATCGGAGAGCCTTTTGAAATCCTCCAGCAGCTTGTACTTGTCCGGAACGTTGGGCTCGATATCGCGCCCATAGGGGGTGACGGTAACGAACCAGTACTGTCCGTAATCCTTCAACAAATCCATGTAGGGAAACATGGGCGCGGGATTTTTCGTACAGAAGCCGATCACATCCACCACCGACGGATCGAGGCGGTAGCGGCTGACCTGATTCGGGTTATAGGGATTGCGGACGCAGACGAAGCCCTCTTTCAGCCGGTTGGCAAACCACTCGGCGTAAAAGGCCGGGATGTCGGTCCGCTGCCCCGTGTTGATGATCACGGCGCTCCCTCCCCTCTTTTACGGGATCGGTCACCGCTGCCCGGCGATCCTTCTCCCGGCGCGGTCCGGGGATCCCGTTTGACATACTATACCGCTTTTTTCCAAAACGGTCAAGGATCCTTCCCTTCGGGCAGGGCGCAGACGCCGCGGCGGAAAGCCGTTCATATGCGCGCTTATGCCAGAATGCGCCGGTAGATTGCAAGATCCTCGTTTCCGAACACGTTGAAGATGACCTTGACGGCGCTGTTTTTCTCGGTTTTCCAGTCTTCCACGGTCTGCACCGCGATCTCCGCCGCCTCTTGCTTGGGAAAGCCGAAGACGCCCGTGGAAATGCAGCAGAAGGCGATGCTTTCGCAGCCGTTTTCCGCCGCAAGCGCAAGGCAGGACCGATAGCAGGAAGCAAGCTGCTCCCTGTGCCTGCCGGTGAGTCTCCCCTGCACGATGGGGCCGACGGTGTGGATCACGTATCTGCACGGAAGATTGTACGCCGGGGTGATCTTGGCCTGTCCCGTGGGCTCCTCATATCCCTGCCGCGCCATGATCTCGGCACAGGTATTCCGCAGCCGAACGCCCGCGTAGGTGTGGATGCAGTTGTCGATACAATTATGGCACGGCACGTAGCAGCCCGTCATGCCGGAATTGGCGGCGTTGACGATGGCGTCGCAGGCCAGCGTGGTAATATCGCCCTTCCAGAGATACAGGTCGCCCCTGATCGGCGTCAGCGCTTCCGGGGTCGTAACGCCCTTTTCGGCGATGGCCTCCCGCAGATATTCATCCTGCACGGCAAGAAACGCTTCGTCCGCGGGAGCGGGAAGCCTGACGTTGAACAGCCCCCGCAGCAGCCGCTTCTGCTCGTTTTCGTCAGCGGGGATCTCGACGCCCCCTGCGCGCGGCTGCTCCGAAAGAAGCCGCCGGATCAAAAACACTCTTTTTTCCTGTTGATTCATAGTCTCACCTTGCTCAATGGGATCCCGCTACCTTTTCAACCGCGATCCCCACGCGCGGGAACGGGCTTGCCGTCTGCCGTATCGGGCTTTTCCGTGTGGGAGTCTTCAATCCCACAACTTGGAAAAATGCTCGTACAGAAAATCCCGGTATTCGGCGAACAATTCCTCGGAAATATGATCCCGAATATAATTTGCATGCATTTTTTGTTCTTTCGGATCGATCTCTTCATACCGATGAATGATCACGTTCCCCGCTTTTTCCTCGCGCAGGATCTCTTCATACACGTTTGCTGCATGCTCGCACAGGGTGACCTCTACATCCGTGGGACTCTCCCAGGTGTGACCCTTGGTATTCTTGAGCTGCGCCGTTGAAAGCGGCCGATAAAGAAAGCCCTCTTTCCCTTGATACATGATTTTCAGCTGCTGCGGAAATCGTTCAAAATAGTGTTGGAGCCCCTGCCGGTCCGGCCCCATGGTCACGAAATTCTCCCCTCTGCTTCTGCAGCATACAAGGGCGTAAACGCGGTCGGTGGTAAAATAGGCGACACGGCCGCCGCCGGTATGCGATTTCGCGTTGGCCAGAATGACATTCAGTCCGCCAAGGATGCTCCCGTGATAAAAAGACATGCTCTGCTCCTTTCTGCTGCCGTTCTTCCGGGCTTCTCCTGCGAGGATCAGCGAGGCCGTTCCTCCCCTTCCCCTGCCTGCTTGATGGAAAGGCTGATGCGCTTTTTCTTCTCATCTGCCTCCAGCACCATGACCTTCACTACGTCGCCCACCGAAAGCACCTCGGAGGGGTGCCGGATAAAGCGGTCGGCGATCTGGGAAACATGTACCAGGCCGTCCTGATGAACGCCAATGTCCACAAACGCGCCGAAATCGATGACGTTCCGCACCGTCCCCGTGAGGATCATGCCGGGCTTCAGGTCGGCGACGGAAAGCACGTCGGTGCGCAAAATGGGCTTGGGCAGACTGTCGCGCACGTCGCGGCCCGGCTTCATCAGCTCGGAAACCAGATCGGTGAGCGTGGGAACGCCCACGCCGAGCGCCTGCGCCGCCTTTTCGGCGCCGTAGGTCTTCAGCCATGCGTCCAGCCCGGCCAGGCGGCCGGAGGCCGCGTCCGCTTCGTTATGGCCGCTGAGGCTGAGCAGCGCCTGCGCCGCGGGATAAGATTCCGGATGGACCGCCGTCCGGTCCAGCACGTTTTTGCTTTCCGGCACCCGCAAAAAGCCGGCGCATTGCTGGAATGCCTTCGGCCCCAGCTTGGGAACCTTTTTCAGCGCCGCCCGGGAGAGGAACGGACCGTTTTCTTCCCGGTAGGTCACGATGTTCCGGGCCGTGGCCGCCGTAAGGCCCGACACCCGCCGCAAAAGCGAAGGCGAGGCGGTGTTCAGATCGACGCCAACGGCGTTGACGCAATCCTCCACCACGGCGTCCAGCGCCTCACGCAGCTCTTTTTCCGGCATATCGTGCTGATACTGCCCCACGCCGATGGCCTTGGGCTCGATCTTTACCAGCTCTGCCAGGGGATCCTGCAGCCGGCGGGCAATGGAAACCGCCGAACGCAGATTGACGTCGAACTGCGGAAACTCCTCCGCCGCCAGCGGGCTGGCGGAATAGACCGAGGCGCCCGCCTCGGATACGATCATATAGCTGAGATGCGCACCGGCGGCGTTTTCCTGACGGATCAGCTCCGCCGCCATCTGCTCGGTCTCGCGGCTTGCGGTGCCGTTTCCGATGGCGATATGCTCCACGCCGTGCTTCCGCACCAGCGCGGAAAGCAGGCGAATGGCCTCGTTTTTCTGCCGCTCGCCATAGGTCGGATAGACCACGGCGGTGTCCAGCACCTTGCCGGTGCTGTCAACTACAGCGACTTTACAGCCCATGCGATATCCGGGGTCCAGGCCCATCGTGACCTTGCCCTTTACCGGCGGCTGCAGCAAAAGCGGCTTGAGATTGAGGGCAAACTGCCGGATGGCGCCCTCGCAGGCCTTGTCGGTGAGCTCGGCGCGCAATTCCCGCTCCAGCGAAGGAAACAGCAGCCGGTCGTAGGCATCTTCCGCGGCGGCTTTGACAAACGCCATGGCGCGGGTGCCCGGCATGACCTCAGCCTGCCAGACGGCTTGCAGCGCCCGGTCACGATCCAAAAGCACCTCGACCTTGAGCATTTTCTCCTTTTCGCCCCGGTTGACGGCCAGGATCTGGTGGCCTTGCAGTCTGGAAACGGGCTGGGTAAAATCGTAATAGATCCGGTAGACTGAATCCTCTTCTGCGGCGGCGCCGGTGCGAAGCTTCCCCTGCCTGCCCAGCAGCTCCCGCAGGGTCTTTCGCAGGGAGGCGTCGTCGCTGATCTGCTCGGCGATGATATCCGACGCGCCGGCCAGCGCATCCTCCGCCGTTTCCACGCCCTTTTCGGGGTCGATGTAATTTCGCGCCTCTTCCATGGGATCGGGACAATCCCTTTTCTGGGCGAAGAGCACCTGTGCCAGAGCCTCCAGCCCCTTTTCCTTTGCCGCGGTGGCGCGTGTGCGGCGTTTTTGCTTATAGGGGCGGTAAAGATCCTCCAGCTCTGCCAGCGTCCCGGCGGCACGAATGGCGGCAGCCAGCTCGTCCGTGAGCTTTCCCTGCTCATCTATGGCGCGGAGGATCGCCTCCCGCCGCTCCCGCAGACCGCGAAGATAGTTCAGGCGGGTTTCCAGCGTGCGCAGGACGGTATCGTCCATGGAGCCGTGAAGCTCCTTGCGGTAGCGGGCGATAAAGGGGATGGTGTTCCCCTCGTCCAAAAGCCTCACAACGTTTTCCACATATTCCTCTTTTTGTCCCAGCTCCCGGGCCAGGGCGCGGATCAGCTCATCCATGGGGCGATCTTCCTTTCCGTTGCGATTGTTTTATCCTGTGCGGCCCCGTCTCCGGCGAAGCCGAAGCAGACGGAAAACGCGGCACCTTTCGGAGCCGCGCCGCTTCAGAAGACGATTTTTTTGATCACGGGGAGCAGCCGCTCCACCGCCTCCGGCTCACGCTGCGCCGTGACCAGCAGGATTTCGGCAAGGCCGGCGGCTTCCCCGTCAAACGCGGGACGCCCGTGCTTTTCCAGCAGCACCGCAATCGCGTCGGCCACCGGATTGATCAGATTGCCCCGATGCCGCTCCAAACGGGCGGCAACAGCCTCGTGCCCCGCATAATTGTTCCAGGCGGGGCGATAACGGTTTACATAGTCCCGCAGCTGCCCCTCGATGGCGCGCAGCCCGCAGACCAGATCCTCCGACTGCGCTGCGGCTTCCGTAAGGCTGCGGCAGGTCTCACGCCAATCCCGCATCATGACGGTCGCCATCAGATGCTCCTTTGACCGGAAATAATTATAGGCCGTTCCGGCGGCGGCGTTGCAGTCTGCGGCGATCTGACGCATGGTGATATCGTGGCTGTCGCTGTAAAGAAGCCTTTTGCGGGCTGCATCAATGAGCGATTCGCGCAGGGATGGGATAACTTTCGGCATATGTCTCCCTTCTTTGTTCATAAATGCCATGTTTGCTTTACATATTTGTTTTATTGTACATAATCCCGCCGCGCCTGTCAAGGCACACTGCGGCGACGACGGAGAAGAAACCGAGGAAGGAGGATAAAAAACCGGAGCAGGCCGAAACCTGCTCCGGGTACATCATTGTTATTCGGCAAATCCTTGAAAAGACGGCTGCAGAAAGCAAAAGCCCGAACGCCCAAACGGACCATCCAACAGGCTTTGCATCGCCTGGCATATTCTTTCCTCGTGTGTCTGGGATGCGGGAATTATAAAATAGTCCCGAATGGAACGGCGAGGAAATGTCACCACGGAGCATCGCTTTCCACAAAGCACAGGATCGGCGGAAAAACGTGCGGCACATTCTGCGAGGTAGTCCTCTGCCTTCTTTCGCGGTCTGTGATTGTAAACAATCACACTCTTACCGGATGCAACGTAGTCAGAGACCTCGTGGAGCCAAACGTATTTTGGACTCTTCTGTGAGCCCGGCTTGACGCTCTTCACATTCAAGCCGTTATCAGGGTCCAAAAAAGCAATGCCGCAATCCGCAAGTCTTGCAAGGGCTGCCCGATGCCAGGCTTTTCGCTGGTCGATCTCCTTGGGAACTGCTTCGTTCACAAAAAGATTGCTGGCAAGCAGATGAGCCTGTTCCAGAGCTTGTACGGAACGAGCCTCGCGAAGGTCGAAAA
>JAFOPS010000028.1 GCA_017394205.1 Clostridia bacterium
CGAGGGCGGCGTTGTCCGGCAGGCAAGGCTTACCGTCACGGGGAGAAGCACCGTGCGGTGCGGCGAGCTGCTGGAGCCGGATCGGCCGATGATGGGCGTTTTCGGGACCTATCAGGTGACGCAGGTCCGCCAGAAATGGGAGAAGGGGATGGCAACGACGGAACTGGGGATGGTGAGCGTATGACGCAGGATCCTTTTTACCGGATCGCGGCGCTGATGATGAAAACCCGGCAGCGGGAGCTTGCGGTAGCGCTGCTGGCGCATGCAGCGGAGGCGCAGTTTTTGCTGGAGGGCGGCCCCGTGCGGGCCGCCGCCATGCCGGAGGGGATGACGCTTACGGCGGCGGACGAAGGAAAACGGTACGTCTGTCTGACCGGAGAGGACGGCTTGATCCCCCTGTGCGCACTGGCGGAAGAAAGGATGGAATAGGATGGCATTGTTTTATGTGCGGAACCGGACGTCGCTGCCGGTGATGCGGGAGATCGCCGTGGATTTTGCCACAGGACGGCCGATACTGGATGAGACGGGCGACTTTCGGTATGTCACCGGTCTGGAGGCGGTAAAGGTCTGGGTATGGCGGGCGCTGCAGGCGGACAACGTGCGGTTTGCCTACAGCGCGCATACCGGAAGCTACGGGCATCAGATGGACCGACTGACCGGACTGGCGATCCCGGAGGCCGAGAGCCGTCTGGCGCGGATGATCCGGGAGACGCTGGGGGTCTGTCCTTATATCACCGGGGCGGAAAGGTTTCTGTTTACCCGGGAGGAGAATACACTGCGGGCGGCTTTTCTCGTGAGAACGGTATACGGAACGCTGACGGCGGAAAGTGAGATGGAACGATGAACAATGATTATGAAAGCATCCTCAAGCGGCTCCGCGACGGCGTGGGCGGCGGTGTGAGCACGATAGAGGGGACCTTTGCCGGGGATATCCTGCAGGCGGCAGCGGCAGAGCTGGCAAGAGTCTGGTCGCAGGAGATCGACACCGTGACGCAGCGGGGCTTCGTGGCCACGGCGGAGGGCGAATGGCTGGACGCCGCCTGCGCCGATCTTGGCGTGACCCGCAAGAGCGGAGAGAGCGACAGCAGACTGCGCGCCCGGGCGCTGGCGGCGCTTAGGCAAAGCGCAGCCAGCGGGAACGAGGCGGATTATGTGGCGTGGACCATGTCCGTGGAGGGTGTGAGCGCCGCCGTGGCCGTTCCGCTGGCCCGGGGAAACGGGACGGTGGACGTTTATTACATCCCGGAAGGAGAGGGCTCTGCCGCGCTGCGGGAGCAGGTGGAGGAGTATCTGGCAGGGGTGCGCCCCGTGGGAGCTGACGTGTCGGTGCGGGAAGCAGCGGCCGTGACGGTGAACGTGAGCGCCGCTGTGCTGCGGGACGGGAGCGCTTCACTGGAGCAGATTCGCGGACAGCTGGAAGAAAAGCTGGCGGACTATCTGGCGCAGATCCGCTTGACGGACCGGGGAAGGTTGATCAGCCGAAGCCGGCTGATCGGGCTGATGATGCAGTGTGACGGCGTGGCGGATGTGACGGCGGTGACGGTGAACGGGCAAGAAGATAATCTGTCACTGCCGGCGGGAAGCTACGCCGTGCCGGGAAGCGTCGCGCTGACGGAGGGAACAAATGGCTGATATCAAACGAACGCTGCCTCCGAGCGTGGGCAGGACCTTCGGCATCGGGGCGATCCTGGACAGCATCGACGGAGAACTGAATGCGCTGGAGAAAGAAGCGCGCGCCGCCTGCGGACGGCTGACGGTAGAAAACGCGGATGAGGCCGGAGCTGTGCTTTGGGAAAAGGAACTGGGTCTGGAACATCCGGAGGAGCTCTCGCTCCAGGCGAGAAAGGCGCTGCTCAGGCTGGCGCTGGAGCGGCGGAGCACCTGTACGCCTCAGCGGCTGCGGGAGGATATCGGCCGGATGCTGAAGGGCGAGGTCACCGTGACGGAAGACTTTGCGGGTTATGCGCTGCAGGTCCATGCACATATTACAGACTTTACCGTGCCCAGCATGGAGGCGGTGGAGCGCACCCTGCGGAAGCTGACGCCCGCGCATTTGGCATGTACGCTGCGGGCGTCGGCAAGTCTGACGGGCAGCGAGACGCCGGGACGGCTGCTCCATGCGGGCGTTCGGATGAAGATCTATACCACGGAGGAGAGTGCAGAATGAGATTGACGGGAACTTATACCGCGGCCGGGGCAGAGATGACGGCCCAGGCGCTGGCTGCCGGCAGCGGGCTGACCATCACCAGAGTGGAGGCCGGCGCGGGGACGACGGCAACAGATGCCGCGGCGCTGGCGAGCATCTGCCAGACGCCGGCGCTGATTCGCAAGCAGGCGGAGAACGGCGCCTGCGTGCTGGAGGTGCTGATGAACAGCGGCGACGCCCAGACGGCGTATACTCTGCGGGAGCTTGGCGTGTACGCAAGACCGGAGAACGGGACGGAAAGGCTGTATCAGATCTTTCGTCTGGACGAGGGTCTGCAGATCGACCCGCAGGCCGATCTGGGGATCACGTTTTATCTGACGGAACGGATCCTCCCGGCGGAGACCGTGCAGGTGGTGCTGGCACAGGAGGGTTATGTTACGGCAGAGAGCTGCAGCAGCACCGTTGCCGCTGCGGCTGCCGAAGCCGCGGCCGCGCTGGAAGAGCATAAGACGGACGCGAATGCGCATCAGGCGCTGTTCAGCGCCAAGGCAAACGCCAGCCACACCCATCCGGCCGGGAATATCACGGCAGGGACGCTGGGCGGGCGCGTGACGGCGCAGGCCGACACGGCCTATACCACGGCGCAGGTGCGGAACATCGTGCTGTCTTCCGCGAATCCGTCGGGCGGGAGCAACGGCTCCGTCTGGCTGAAATACGAGGCGTAAGGCGGCTATGAGAACGGTTGGCGAATTGAATATCGGCGACGCGGTGTATATCGGCGTCCGGTTCCACGACTATGACGACACCGCGCAAAGCTGGATCGACACCGATTATACTTCCACGCCCTTTTACGTGGTGCATCACGGCAAGCCGGAGGAAAGCTATGACGAGAGCTTCGTGGGATGCACCGTTTTGCAGGGCTTTTCCGCGGCGTGGCGGGGAATGGGCCCGTTTGATCTGACGGATGCGGAAGGCGACGGCGTCAAAACAGACTATGCTGGGACGACGGCGCACCGGAGCGGCTGTCTGGCGGATGGGACGGTAACGACGGCGCGGTTCGGCGGGCGGATCGATCCGGCGATCCAGGCCGTTTTGCAAACGGTGAGGATCCCCTATCGCGTGGGGACCAGCGGAAAAACGGTGGCGTCCGGAAGCAACGGTCTGGAGGCAAAGATCTTCCTTCCTTCGATGGCCGAGGTCAGCCGGGGCGTTCGCGGCAACTTCGGCAGCACCTACAGCTTTTATGTAAAAGAGGGCGCGTTGTTTGACTATTGGCGGCAGGTGCAGGCCGGAACGGTTGAGCCGGAGTATGCCGATTGGCGCGGACATCATACCGAGCGGGTCTCGGAGAACGGCGCGTATCACGGAGAGGATATCGCGGAGAACTGGTGCCTCAGAACACCGGTGGAAAGCGCCTCCAGCAAGCTGTTTTATACTGTGGGGACCAACGGCGCCGCCGTGACACAGACCTACGGTGCGGCCGAAAGCTACAGCAACCCCTGCATCGTGGTGCCGGATGGGCTGAAGGTGGACGACAGCGGGACGCTGCGGGCCGGGAACGGGCCTGTCTTTCACGGAAAGATAAACGGCGTGTGGAAGGAATCCGAAGCGAGCTGCCGGATCGGAGGGGTCTGGAAGCAGGCCTCTGACGCGTTCTGCAGAATAAACGGCGTCTGGAACGCCCAATAAGGAGGAACAAGCATGGATAAACTGAAGTTCGGAGAGCATGAGGTCGCGGGCAGCGTTTACGGCTGCAGCGCGAGGATCGGATCCAGACAGGTGCCTGCGCTGGAGATCCGTCTGGAGGGCGCCGCAGACGAGGCGCTTTTGACCGCCATGACAGAAAACGATCTGGAGATCTTTGACGCTGCGGGAGAAAAACAGGGCGAGCACGGCGGCTACCATACGCTGACACGCCACAGCGTGATCCTGGCGAAGGTCACGACGGCAGAGCAGGAGCTGGCCGACACCCAGGAGCAGCTTCGCCGCAGCGTCATGGAAAACGCGGCGCTCAGCGAGGAAAAGGAAGCGCTGGAGAGCGAAAACGCGGCTCTTCTGTTTGAGAGCCTGACAGGGGAGGAACTGGCATGAGCAGATACTTCGAGACGATCAGACGCTATTACCGGAAAGGACTGTATTCCGACGGGAACATCGAGACGCTGCGGCTGTGCGGCGCGATCACGGCGGAGGAGGCCGAAGCGATCCTGGCGGAAAAGCCGAAGGATTGAAATCATCCAAAAACGGCGGGCCGGAGCGGAAACGCTCCGGCCTTTTCGCGCGCCTTTCGGCAAAACCATATTTTTGTGGAAAAGCGGAAAGAACCGTGATAAAATAACAAAAAAGAGCCGAAAGGGGGATGCCTGTGGAAGGAGAACGGCTGAAGGCCGTCTGGCCCAGGGAACTGCCCGAGCCGGTGTTTCTGGAAGAGACCGACAGCACCAACCGGGTGGCAAAGGAACTGGCGCGGGACGGCGTGCCCCACGGCACGGCTGTGATCGCCGCCCGGCAGACGGCGGGCCGGGGCCGCCGCGGACGCTCGTTTTTCTCGCCGGAGGGAGGGATCTATCTCAGCGTGATTTTGCGGCTGCCGCTGACGCCCGGGCAGCGCGGCCTGATCACCCCTATGGCGGCGGTGGCGGTGTGCGAGAGCATCGAGACGCTGTGCGGCGTGACCTGCGGCGTCAAATGGGTCAACGACGTTTTGCTGGGGGGCAAAAAGCTCTGCGGGATCCTGGCCGAGGGCGCGGGCGAAGCCGTGATCCTCGGTGCGGGGATCAATTACCGCCGCCCGGAGGAGGGCTTCCCGCCGGAGCTTCGGGACATTGCCTGCGCTCTGTATCCGCCGGAGGGCGGACGCGTTTCCGAGGAGCGGCTGACCGCCGGGATCGTTTCGGCGCTGGTGCGGGAGAGCGAAAAGCTGCCGGACCCGGCGTTTTTGGAGCGGTATCGGGCAAAAAGCGTGCTTTTGAGCGAAGAGATCACCGTGTATCCCACGGGCGGCGAGCCCTATGCTGCAAAAGCGGTGCGGATCGACGGCGCGGGGCGGCTGGTCGTAAGGAAAGAAGACGGAAGCCTTGCCGCGCTGGACAGCGGCGAGGTTTCGGTGCGAAAGACAGAGGAGGAACCGACATGAAATATTTTTTGGCGGAAGCCTTTACCGATCGGCTGTTTTCCGGCAATCCCGCGGGCGTGTGCCTGCTGGAGGGCGGTTGGCCCGAGCCGGAGATGATGCAGCGCATCGCCGGGGAGAACAATCTCCCCGAAACGGCGTTTTTGCGCCGGGGCGAGCAGGGCTGGGAGATCCGCTGGTTCACGCCCGCCTTTGAAATGGACCTCTGCGGCCACGCCACGCTGGCCTCCGGCTTCGTGGTGCTGGAAAAGCTGGAGGGCGGCGACCGGGTGGACTTTTCTTCGCCCTCCGGCCCCGTCAGCGTTCTGCGGGCGCCCGAGGGGGGTTATGTGCTGGACTTCCCCTCCCGTCCGCCGGTGGAGACGGCGATCCCCGCGGGGATCGAGGAATGCCTGGGGACAAGGGTGCTGGGATGCTGGCAGTCCCGGGACATGGTGGTGCTGGTGGAAAGCGCCGAGGCCGTGCGGCGGATGGAGCCCGATCTGGAAAAAATGAAGGAGATCATCCCTCAATGGGGCATGGTGCCCACGGCGGCGGGGGAGGACTGTGACTTCGTGAGCCGGTATTTCGACCCGCGGGACGCCATCGCCGAGGACCCGGTTACCGGTTCGGCCCACTGCTCGCTGGCGCCCTTCTGGGCGGAGCGGCTGGGCAAGACCACGCTGCGCGCCCGTCAGCTCTCCAAGCGGGGCGGGAAACTGCTGTGCGTCTGCAAGGGCGAGCGAGTGATGATCGGCGGCGACGCCGTGTTGTATCTGGAAGGCGAGCTGCACGTATGATGCGCAAAGCGCCCGCCGGAGAGGCTTCTCCGGCGGGCATTTTTTAAGAATTCTGAAATCCCGCCTGCGGGAGAGAAAGCCGCCCCGCCGCAATTGACTTTACGCGGGGCGGCGTGGTATACTGAACTATACTGCCGCAATATGCGGCTGTGTTTCAAAAAACCGCTCCGGCCGCCTGCCGGAGCATCAAATGGAGGGAACGCTATGAAGCGCTGGACAAAGGAGCATCTGCCGCTTTTGCTGGTTTTGCTGGCCGGACTGATCGCCGCCGCGGTGATCGTGACGGGCCGGGCGCGGATCGAGCAGTCGGCGCAGACCTATGATCTGGTGGCGGATTATACCAGCCTTCTGGAAATGGCCGGACAGTCCGACGAGAGCGTGGATTTCTGGCTGTCGTATCTTCACGAGCTGGGCGTAGAGCGCGTGGCGGTCACCGACACCACGCCCGAGGACCTCAGCGAGGATTCCGGACGGGTGATCCTGTCCCGCCCCGCCGCCGAGGTGAAGGACGAATACCGCTGGGAAGAGAAATATCCCGCCGCCGTGGCGGCGATGCTGGAAGAGAGCCGGGGCAGCGAGCAGCTTCTGGTCACCCGGGACGGGGAGGCCTTTCGCTGGCTCACCGATGCGCTGGACAGCCGTTCCGACGCGCCCTATCAGACGCTGGAGGCGGATGACGCCTATTTCGTCTGGCTGGGCGACAGCGAGAGCAGCGATGCGCTGGCAGGTATCGATCTTGGCGTGTGGCCCGAGACCGAGGCGCGCATCCTTGCCGCCGGCATGAAGATCGTTCCCCGGCCCACGTTGACCAAGGGCGCCAACGGGCGCAAGCTGGCAGAGGCCTTCCTTTCCGATCTGGAACGCTATGAAAGCCCTTATCTCATCAACAACGGCAAGGTATTTCTGGGCGACGACGACCCCGATTCGCTGGAGCGGATCGCGTCGTATGTCCGGCGGAACGATGTGTCTGTGGGCATCGTGGAGCGGCAGGACCAGAGCCTGGTGCTCACCACTCCCGGACAGGACAGGCTGCTTGCCATGACGGACAATCAGGCGGTGCGCGTGTTCAGCATGTGGCCCTTCGTCCAGTGCAGCTGGGCGAAATACAGCTACAGCGGCCCTGAGGAGATCACCAACTGCCTCTATCGCGCGGCCTACGAGCGCACCTGCCGGGTGCTCTATCTCAAGATGATCTACGTCGATGAAAACTGCGAGACCTATATCACCGACCCCGAGGCCTACGCCCGGCTCATCGGCGACCTGCAGGAGCGGATGACGCTTCGCGGATGGGAGCAGGCCGCGGTGCGGGCCAATCCGGAATATGACGCGGGCGGTCTGCTGCGGCTGATCATGGGCTTCGGCGCCGTCGCCGCGGCGGTGCTGCTGCTGGACGTCTTCGTCCCGCTGAAAAACAAGTGGAGATGGATCCTTCTGGGCCTGGGCTGCGTTTGCGTGGCGGGGGCCATGTATGCGGCGCCTAATCTGTCCAAGCTGCTGCTCTCCATGGGCGGCGGCATCGTGATGGCCTGCCTGGCGGCGGTGGCCACCGATCACTTTATCCGCCGCTTCGTCACTCCCGGCTGCGGGCTGGGCCGGCTGCTGGCCGGGGCGCTGGCGGCGGCGCTTTTGGGCGCGGCGGTGTCCATGGGCGGCGCGCTCTTTGCCTCGGGAGCCTTGTCGGAAACGGCGTTTATGCTGGAAACGAAGCTTTATCGCGGCGTCAAGATCATGCAGCTTATCCCCATCTGCGTTTCGGTGATCGCCTATTTCTGCATTTTGGTGTGGAAGGATTATCTGTATCCCAAGGTGAGCGGCTCTCCCATCACCGCCGGCCTGCGCGACCGCAGGACCCGCCGCGGCGCATGGAGCGAGCTGATGGAACAGCCCTTTAAGCTGGCCTATGCATGGGAAACGGTGCTGTTTGTGCTGGCCGTGCTGGTGCTGGCTGTGGTGGGCATCTATTACATCTCCCGCACGGGCAACGCCAGCTCGGGCGTTTCCACGCTGGAGCTGGAGCTGCGCAACTTCATGGAAAACGGGCTTCCTGCCCGGCCCCGCACCAAAGAATTCCTCATCGGTACGCCGTTTTTGATGCTGCTGGCATGGGGCCGCCGGAGAAAGCTGCCCCGCCTTTCGGCCTTTTTCGCCATCGGCGCGGCCATCGGCTTCACCAGCATCGTCAACACCTTTCTTCACATCCGCACGCCGTTTATGCTCAGCCTGATCCGTGTGGCCACCGGCCTGGGGATGGGCATGATGGTGGGCGCGGCCGCGATCCTGGTGCTGGAGGCGCTTCGGTGCATCCTGCAGGGCATCGCAGGGAGGCGCAATGTATAAGATCCTGATTTCCGGTTATTACGGCTTCAACAACATCGGCGACGAGGCCGTGCTGCGGACGGTGGTGGAGAATCTGCGCGCCGGCTTCGATGACATTGATCTCACCATCCTCTCCCAGAACCCCGCCGACACCGAGGAAAAGCATCACGTTCATGCTGTCCCTCGTATGAAATTCGGAAAGATCGTCCGCGCCGTCAGAAATTGCGACATGCTGATCTCCGGCGGCGGGAGTCTTTTACAGGACGTGACCTCCAGGTTCAGCATCCTCTATTATCTTTTCATCATCTTTCTGGCGCTGCTGTTCCGGAAAAAGGTCTTTATCTATTCCCAGGGCATCGGCCCCATCCGCTCGGGCTTCAACCGGCGGCTCACGTCGCTGCTGCTGCGCCGGGCCGACGGCATCTGCGTCCGCGACCTTGCGTCGGCCGAGCTTTTGCGCAGCATGAAGATCCCGGATGAGCTTATCCGCGTCACCGCCGACCCGGTGATCCGGCTGGAGCGCACATCCCCTGACGCGGGACGCACGATCCTGAACGGTGTGGGCTGGCAGCGGCAGGAGGGTCGTCTTCTGGTGGGCTGGGCGCTGAAAAGCCCCCGCACCGCCGAGGACAAGGCCCGCTTTTTGGAGGAGACCGCCCGCTCCATCCGTTATTTGAAGGAGCACTGCAATGCCGATTCGGTGCTCATTCCCTTCCATTACGAGCAGGACCTGGATCTGATCCACACGCTGTCGGAACGGCTGGGGAACGACGTGTACGCCATTACGGACAAGCATCTTTCCGACGAGATGCTTTCGATCATCGGCAATCTGGACGTGCTGGTGGGCGTGCGGCTCCATTCGCTGATCTATTCCTGCGTGATGGGCGTGCCCTGCATCGGCATCTCCTACGACCCCAAGATCGACGCTTTTTTGAAGTCCATCGGCGGCGAGGCGGTTTCGTCCATCGACGAGTTTACGCTGGAGCGCTTCCGGCCTGCATTTGAAGAGGTATTGGAGCGGCGGGAGGACATTCTCGACCGCACCTCGGCCCATGTGGAAAAGCTGGTGGAGAGTCTGGGCGAGAACGACGCCCTTCTGCGCCGCATCATGGATCAAAGCGCGGCCCCGAAACGGGAGAGGGGCGCCGGCGGCGCCATCGGCGGCGTCATGCTGATCTCGGTGCTGGCGCGGCTCATCGGCATTTTGCGGGAATCCTTCCAGGCAAACGCCTTCGGCTCGGCGGATCAGTATTATTCCGCCTACAACAAGACCATCTATCTGTTCACCACGGCGGGCTATGCCCTCAGTGTGGCAGCGGTCCCCATCATCACCCAGCACATGGCTGCCGACCGGAAAAAGGGCGTCCGCGCCGCCGACAACCTCACCTCCTTTTCGCTGCTCCTCAGCCTGATCGCGGCGGCGGTCTGGGAGCTGATCACGCTTCCGCCCCTCAGCGGGATCTTTTTCAAGGGCGCTCCCGCCGAGCTTTTGCAGTACATGCGGATCATGACGCTGTCGCTCCCGGTGATCGCGTGCGCCTATCTGATGGTGGCCACCTATCAGGCCATGGGGCATTACGCCCTGCAGGGCAGCATGTCCATCCCCTATTCCGTCTTCCTCATCGGATTTTTGATGATCTTCGGCAAGAGCGGGAATCTGCTGCTTTACGTGATCGCTGTGGCCGCAGGCTGGCTCTTGCAGCTTGGGATGAGCGTGCCGTACGCGCTGAAGGAGCGCTATCGCTGGCGCTTCCGGCTGGATCTGTCCCAGCGGTATATCGGCACCTATCTGAAAACCGTGGGCGTCACCATCATCACCGGCGCGATGTATCTCTTCTGCTATCTCACCGACGCGTCCTTCACGGCCCGGCTGGCGGGAGGCACCACCAGTGCCTTTTACTATGCCGACAAGCTGTTCACCCCGCTGACCACCACGTTTATTTACAGCATCAGCGCGGTGATCTTCCCCAAATTCAACCGCCAGTACACCGGCACCGATCACAGGGCCTACAAGACCTATGTCTGGACGGTGGCCTCCAATACGCTGCTGGTGGTGTTTCCCATGTGCGCTATGCTGATGGTGTTTTGCCGGCAGATCATCTCCGTGCTGTTCCAGAGCGGCAGCTTTACCGCGGCCGCCACGGCGCAGACGGCGGGCATCTTTATGATGTACGCCATCGGGATGGCGGGCTTCAGCCTGATCGACCTGCTGAACAAGGCGTTCTTTACCATGGAAAAGGTGGGCGTTCCCCTGGCGATCAGCCTTTGCATCATCGGCGGGAATTTCCTGCTGGACAGTGCCTTCGGCGCCGGCGACCGGATGCTGGCGCTCACCACCTCCATTGCCATGACCGCAGGTGCGGCGGTAACGATCCTCGCGCTCTTCCGGAAGGACCGGGAGCTGGTGGATCTGCGGCCCGCGCTGAAATCCCTTGTCGCTTCGGCGGTGATGGGTGCGGCGGCGCTGGGGCTGCGGGAGCTGGTGCTCAACGGCAGCGAGGGCAAGATCATGCTGGTGATCAAATGCGGCGCCATCGGTGTGGTGGGCCTGGCCGTCTATGTGGCCATGTGCTATCTGCTGCGGCTGCGGGAGCTCACCGACGTGCTGAAAAAACGGAAAAAAGGATAAAGGAAGCCGCCTGAACGGCGATCCTGACTGATTTAACACACGAAAAACCGCCGGAGCGCAGCTCCGGCGGTTTGTTTCAGAAGATTTCATGTCCGGTCAGTCGCTCCGCCGCCCATAGACCCAGGCGTTTGGCAGCCGCCGTCCGGCGGGCAGGGCTGTGTTGGAGCAGAGAGTGACGTAGGCGCCGTCGTAATACAGCATGGCGCTGGTGCCGCCGTCCATGTTCATGGCCTGCATGCAATCGTGCAGGGACAGAATATCGGCGCATTCCATGACGTCGGTGCCGATGGACACCGTAGGCAGCCGTCCCTCGATCACCAGCATCAGGATCTCGTGCCTGCGGGACTGCCCCAGACAGGCCCTGGGATTGGTGGCCGTCCACCCGCAGGAATCGTCCACCGTGATCTCGCCGTCCACGATCAAAGCGGGGGTGAACTCCATGGCGTCGGTGGCCGAGGCCGCCAGGGGCGAGGAGCTGTCCATGATGTAGAGAAGGCCGTCGTCCCGCCGCTCGAACCGCTTGTAGCCCGCCGTGCCGAAGGGGCGTCCGTACTCCTTGCCGCGGCACAGGGCATAGCCGGTGACGGCGCCGCCCGAGCCGTGTCCGTCGTCGTCCCAAAAGCCGCTGGCCGTCATGGCGAGCAGGCCGTCGTGGGCCTCGGCGATCACGCCGGCGGGCTGTCCGCTTTCGCCGATGGAGGCGGAGGCCTGCAGGCTCAGCCGGGCGGGATCCTTGGCGACCGCCAGGACGCCCCGATACCCGCTGCCCTTGACCCGCACCAGAAGCACCTGCTGATAGGCGTCGATGGCCAGCACCTGTTCGCCCATCACGGTGTGGACGGGAAGACCGGGATCCTTCGGACCCGCGCTGTTTGCAGAGAGATGAGCCCAGCCGTTTTCCAGAAGCGCGGGCTCGCTTCGCAGCCAGTCCAGCGTTTCTTCCCGGTCAAGCTCCCAGAACAAGGCGAAAAACGCCTCCATGGCGGGGTCGTTCGTCGCGTCGGGGGAGGCGGCCTCTTGGGATTCCGGAATGACCAGATTCAGCGCCTCTTCGTCGCCCCAGTCCGAGGTCAGACCCTGCTGGGACTCCTGGGCAGCCAGCATATCCTGCCGCACCTGCTCCACGATGGAGGCGGGGAAAAACCGGGTGGCCAGCCATTTGTGGCTCATGGTGGAAAGTGCCGTTTCGATATACATATCCCGCAGACGGCGCACCGGCTTGACGGGCGCCCATACGACGAAGCCGTAAAGCAGCCCAAGGACCAGCGCCGCCGTGCCCAGCCGCCGCAGGATCCCGCGGGGACGGCGGGTCTGTCTGTGCGCCGCGGAAGCAGAAGCGCCTCCGGCCGCGTGAGCGCGGGCGCCGGTATTCCCGTAAAGCTTTGACATGAGCGCATCTCCTTTCCGCTGTAAGTCAGACCTCATTTTAGCCGCGGCGGCGGAAAATGGCAAGACAATCGGCGAAAAATTCACATCTGAAATTTCAAAAGCGCCGGAGCTTCGCTCCGGCGCTTTTGCTCACCGATCGTTTTTGACCGTTTTCTGTGTGAAAATGGTCAAAAACACCTTGACCCGCCGCCTTTTTCGCAAAAAAAGCGGCGAAACCGGCCCGCAGGCCGGAGCCGATATGGTGAAAAAGCCCAGCGCAGCGGGTTTTTCGCCAGTCTCAGCGCCGGAGCGAGGCTCCGGCGCTTTTGCTGCGGCTTCAGGACCGCATCATGTTTTTCAGATCGGCGGCCGCGGACGAAAGTCCCTTTGCCGCCTGGGTCACCTTGCGGCGCGCCCGCCGCTTTTCCGCGTCGGTGGCAAGGCTGGAGGCCGCCAGCCCCAGACAGGCGCCGGCGATCATTCCCATGCCCACACCGGAAAGAAATTTCTGCATACCAAAGCTCCTTTTTTCACGTTTTCTTTAGTATGCGCGGAAAAGGCCGCTTGATTCAGCCGTGTTTTTGGAAAAGACCGAAAAACGGCTTGTGATCAGATCGCGGCTTTCAGACGGCCCATCAGAGCCTCCAGCTTGTCGGACAGGGTCTGCAGCGCGCCGTCCTGGAAGGGAGAGGGGATGAGCGCCTCCTCCAGCAGCTTGTCGTAATACTGCTCGCCGCCCTGCTTCATCAGGCGGATATAGCGGGCAAAAGCACCGTCGTAGTCCTCCAGCGAGGCCAGCAGGAAGCCGAAGGCCGCCGTCTGGGCCAGGCAGTAGTCGATGTAATAGAAGGGGCTCTCGTAAATGTGCATCTGATACTGCCACCGGCGTCCATCTTCGATAAAGGGGATGCCCTCGGTGTGGATATGGGGACGGAATTGCGCCTCCAGCTCCTTCCACGCCTGATTGCGCTGGGCGGGGGTCATCTCGGGATGCTGATAGACGATGTGCTGGAAGGCGTCCACCATGGTGCCGTAGGGCAGGAAGGAGAAGGCGTCCAGCGCGTGCATGAACTTGTACCGGGCGGCGTTTTCGCCGAAGAACTTCTCGATGTATTTCCAGGCGAAGAATTCCATAGACATGGAGTGGGTCTCGGCGGTTTCCATGCCGCCGCAGCCGATCTCCAGCGCGAACTTGTTGTCGGCGATGAGATAGGCGTTGAAGGCGTGGCCCGCCTCGTGGGTCATTACGTCCACGTCGCCGGCGGTACCGTTGAAGTTGGCCAGGATAAAGGGCTGCTTGTAGGCGGGGATCTCGGTGCAGTAGCCGCCGCCCCACTTGTTCTTGCGGGCGTCCACGTCAAAGGCGTCGTTCTCCATCATCAGATCGATGAAATCGGCGGATTCCCGGCTCATGGCGTGATACATCTCTTTGGCTGCCGCAAAGATCTCGGCCTTGCCGCCCATGGGCTTGGGGTCGCCGCCGGGCACGGTGACGCCGTCGTCATAGAACATATAGGTGTCGATGTCCAGATCCCTGGCGTTGCTCAGCCGCAGGCGGGACACGGCGGGAGTGACCGAGGAGAGGATGTTTTTGCGGAAGGTCTCGATCTCCTTCTGCCCGTAGCACACCCGGTTCATCCGGTAATAGCCCAGCTCCACGAAGTTTTCATAGCCCAGCTTTTTGGCCATCCGGTCGCGGACCTTGACCATGCGGTCATAGATGTCGTCCAGCTTGTCGGCATAGCCGTTCATCACGGTGCCGAAGACCTGATAGGCCTCCTTGCGGGTCTCGCGGTCGTCGGATTTGAAATAACCGGCCAGCTCGGCGCGGGAGAGCTTCTTGCCCCGGAACTCGTATTCGATGCCGGCCATCAGCTTGCTGTATTCCGAAACCAGCTTGTTTTCCTCCACCATATCTTCCATGATCACGGGAGACATGGCCTTCTGCGCCACCTCAAGATAGCGGAAATACACCGGGGACAGGGCCTTTTCCAGTTCGGCCCGGAAGGGCGATGCCAAAAGGGCGTTGCCGTATTCCGTGTTGAGATTGGCCACCGCGGGACCGATCTCGTCGAAATAATCCATTTCCTTGACGTAGTATTCGTCGGCGGTGTTGCAGGAATAGCGGATGTAGCAGAGGTTGGACGCGGTGCCGTACCGGGTCATCAGCTTGAGATACCGATCCCGCAGGGCGAGGATCTCATCCACGCTCCCGGCGGCCTTCACGCCGTCGATCACGGCGCGCAGCTCGGTCTGCATTTCTTCCAGCGGGATATGCTCATAGGGCATGTCCTGAACTTTCATGGGGGTTCCTCCTTTGTTCAAATTGAATCCATAGTTATTATAAAGAAAAGGCGACGGAAACGCAAGACGATTTCCCGGAAAAGGAGGAGTTGAAATTTTTGGGGAAATATGGTAATCTGTAGAAAAGAGCCGGACCCCTCCGGCGCGGCGGACGGCACGCAGACTGCTTTGCGGAGAAAGGAGCTGTCATGGACCCCAAAGAGATCCAAGCGGAGAGCTGGATGGAAAAAACGGTGGAGCCCACTTCCGCATGGAGGAGGGAAAAACGCCTGAAGGCCGTGGGCGCCGTGGCGGGCGTCGTCCTGCTGGCGGCGGTGTTGGCGATGCTCTTCCGTCCGAAGGCGCCCACGGTGCTGATCATCGAGGAGGGAGCCCTGGAGAACGCGCGATTCGTCCCCGTCGCTTCGCAGCCCGAACCCGAGCCTCTCCTGTATATGGCGCTCAAGCAGACCGTGCTGAGTGGAAACGGGATCTACACCTTCCCCGCATCCACGCCGGTGACGATCGCCGCGCAGTCCGCCAGAGAGATCAGGCGCCTGCAGGTCCGGGTGGGCGGCGGGAGCATCCAGACACTTGCGGGAACGATGGTGCAGACGGTCTTTCCCGACGAC
>JAFOPS010000029.1 GCA_017394205.1 Clostridia bacterium
CCGAATATACTGGGAACGAATTTCTTGTGGGTATGGATGTCTTATTATGGCAATATTTATATTTTTTTGTATTGCGGAGAAGACGGGAAACTAAAACATCAATCGGGTGCATTAGAATATGAATGTGACGACTACAACGTCCTGCAGCTGGTAGCCGATAATATTGATGGTGGATTAGATTCGAGTCAGAAGAGGTGGAAGCGATATGAAAAGAATAATAGAATTTAATTATCAAGATGATGAATTCTTTCTCCAAGAGAACGGAAACCGCATTTTTTCAATTAAGGCCTCAGATTTAAAGTTCAACTCAGTAGACTTTTATACTGGGGTTTATAAAAACAAAAGTGCATATGTCGAATTGAATAATAAGATCAGTTCCGACCCGCACAAGAAGGGCGAATACATCTTTGCTTGGCTTTCCGAGATAGTTGCATCAATCGCGAACGAATTTCACGAAGACGCAGTAGTTGAAGAAGAACTGCCCTTGGCGAGAGTTATTCCTCTTTATGAGTTTGCGGCTTGTGCTGGTGATGGTTTTTTTGTGGACAACAATATTCCCCATTCTGAAATCCCTGATACAACGGGCACCGCCGACTTTGCCGTTACTGTCTCCGGAAAAAGCATGGAGCCTACCATAAAGGATAAAAGTGTGATATTCGTAAAGAAAGCGGAGGAAGCTGATCATAATGAAATCGGTTTATTTGTCGTTGATGGAGAAGTTATGTGTAAACGATATGTAAAACAGGGACGAGGCTTTAAATTGGTTCCTGAAAATAAAGATTTTGATACTATTTTGGGAAAAACTATTACAACGATTACGTATCTGGGAAAAGTAATCATATAAACCGGGCATAAAACTGTTTTGAATACCCTCCGGACTCCGCTATGCGTGAACGCTGTCAGATCGAAGAACTGCTAAGCTGTCTTTTACAAAAGCCACCTCTCCTGTAAAAATGCCGTCCCAGCCGGAACATCGGCCTGTAATCCCTTGCCACGCCTCAGATTTTCGTGTTCCGGCAGCTTGAAAACAGCCATCCCGCTGCCGGTACAAAGCCGGGACAAGCAGATCGTTGTTCCGGCAGTGTTCCGGCATGTTCCGGCAAAAAACAACATACCCCCGCATCTGCGCGTGTGAGGCGCGACGTCGGCCCGCGTGGGCTTATCCCTTGCGGAACGGGAAAAGGACACCTTCTGCTTCGGAGGAAGGCAAACATGACAAAGCTTGGAATCATTTCAGACACCCACGATCTGCTCCGGCCGGAGGTGCTGGCTGCCCTGGAGGGCGCGGACGCGATCCTCCACGCGGGCGATATCAGCAGGCCGGAGATCCTGGAACGGCTGCGGGAGATCGCGCCGGTCCATGCCGTCCGGGGAAACGCGGATAAGGAGTGGGCGGAG
Source organism: Clostridia bacterium (assembly GCA_017394205.1). Taxonomy (GTDB): domain Bacteria; phylum Bacillota; class Clostridia; order Oscillospirales; family Butyricicoccaceae; genus UBA4644. Next base: position 1,399 of record JAFOPS010000029.1, read on the forward strand.
GAGCTTCCGCCGATGCTCGACCTTTCGCTGGACGGTCTGCGGATCTGTATGACCCATAAGAAAAAGGATCTGCCTCAGGATCTGAGCGCCTGGGATCTGGTCGTGGTGGGGCACAGCCATCAGTATTCGGAGACCGGGCAGGGCAAGACCCTGATCCTCAATCCGGGCAGCTGCGGGCCGCGGCGCTTCCGCCAACCCATCACAATGGCGCTGGCGGAGCTTCAAAACGGGCAGCTCCGCGTTTCCAAAATCGAGATCGCCCAGGCGCCGCCCGCGCCGAGGATCGACCCGAAGGACGTCAAAGCCCAGATCGAGTTGGTGGTCCGGGAACTGGGAAAAGGCCGCTCCCCGCAGCGGACTGCGGAGAAATACGGAATGGACCCCGCCCTGGCGGAGCAGATCGCCCGCCTCTACCTGACCCACCCCGGCGTCACGGCGGACGGCATCATGGCGAAAATGGGGCTGTAGGCAGAAAAAGCAGGAGAGCATAGATACGAAAGAAGGACCGAAATGAGTATCGAGTACAGAAAACGGAATATGATCTGAACACCTTCATCCGTATGCGGATCGCACAGCTGCGGGAGGAAGCCCGCGTCTACGGAGGCGGCGTTGTGCAGATCACCGCGTCGGATCTGGGCGTCCTGCTGTATTCCGACTTTGGATTCGAGAAAAACGGAAAGTTCATGCAGTATAAACTGTGACGGGAGGACTGGCAGACCATGCTGTTTCGTCTCTTAGCTCTGATCGTGCTCCTGCTCTTCTACGGGATCTATTTCACGAAGATGCTGATCCAGAAGAAGCAGGGCATCCAGACCCGGCAGATCGGGAAGCGAAAAGAAAAAGAGCTCCACCGGGTGGAGCTGTGGATGAGCGCGGCAACCCTCCTGGCGCCTGCGGCGCAGCTGCTGTCCATCGTCCTGGACTGGTCCTGGCTGCCGGACGCCGCACGCTGGGCGGGCTTCGGCGCGGGCCTGCTGGGCGATTTGATCTTCGGGATCGCAGTCGTGACCATGAAAAACAGCTGGCGGGCCGGCATTCCCGACGGGGACAAGACCGAGCTGATCCAGGACGGGATCTACCGCTGGAGCCGGAACCCGGCCTTCCTGGGCTTTGATTGGATGTACCTGGGCGTGTGCCTGCTGTTCTGCAATCCCGCGACGATCCTCACATCCCTGCTTGCGGCCGTCATGCTGCACCTGCAGATTTTACAGGAGGAGAAGTTCCTGGTCTCCGCCTTCGGGGAACCTTATGAAGCATACAAAAGCCGCGTCCGGCGCTATTTCGGAAGAAAGTCGGGGAAATGAAATGAAGCTGCTTATCATTCGGCATGCCGATCCGGACTATGCTGTGGATTCCTTGACGCCGGCAGGATGGCGGGAGGCCGCGCTGCTGGCCGACCGGCTGGAAAACACCGCGATCACGAAAATCTATTGCTCCCCCTTGGGGCGGGCGAAGGATACCGCGTCGCTTACCCTGCAGCGCAAGGGTATGGAGGCGACGGAGCTGGACTGGCTTCGGGAGTTCTCGCCGCGCATGACCGATCCGGATACAGGGTTGGAGCGCGTTTGCTGGGACTGGCTCCCGCAGCGCTGGATGCAGGAGCCGGCATATTATGACCGGAACCTCTGGTGCCATACGCCTGCGATGGAGGCCATCGGCGTGCCGGAGGAATACGCCTGGGTGTGCAGGGGCTTGGACGAGCTGCTTGCACGGCATGGCTACCTGCGGGAAGGAGAGCTCTACCGCGCTGTCCGCCCGAACCGGGATACGGTGGCGCTGTTCTGCCACCTGGGCGTCGAGTGCGTCCTGCTGGCCCATCTGATCGGGGCCTCTCCGATGGTGCTCTGGCACGGGCTGTGTCCCCGCACCTCCTCGGTCACGACGGTCATCACAGAGGAACGGCGCGCAGGCGTCGCTTCCTTTCGGATCAGCGCCATGGGCGACACAGCCCACCTTTCCGCGGTCGGCGTGGAGCCGAGCTTTGCCGCCCGGTTCTGCGAAACCTATGATTCCGAGGAACGGCATGATTGAACCGCGGCTGGAAGCGTTGGAGATGAGGAAAAAATCTATGAATCGCGCCCATTGGATCAAAAACACGCACCTCTTTGAGAAGGACGACTACGAGTGCTCCGCCTGCGGGTGCAAGGTCGCCCGGCCCACGGATCGCTGCCCGGGCTGCGGGGCCGAGATGACCGGTCGTCAGCGCGGCGGCCACGACTGGACCGAGGATGCGGCCTTCATGGAGATCATCACTGGCGGGATGTGATAGGATCGTTCCATCCGATGATTGGGAGATGAAATCATGAGCAAAACCCGTTCTCTGACGCTGCCGTTTGGGCTGGGACAGGCGTCTTTCTGGATGAGCGTGTGCATCACGCTCTCTTTTGCTGCGGTCCATCTGAAGGCGCTGGGGTTTTCCAATACCGAGCTGGGCCTGGTGATGGCGGTCGGCAATATCCTCGGCGCGCTGCTGGGCCCGCTGCTGGCCTCCCTGGCTGAAACGCACCCGCGCCTGCACACCGCCGGGCTGATCTGGCCGCTGTTTGCGCTGCGTGCGCTGTTTTTGGGCGGACTGCTGTTCTGCACGAAGCGCTCATTCGTCAGCGCGGCGCTCTACGCGCTCTATCTCGCGGTCACCATGGCAGTGAACTCTCTGAACCTCAAATTCTGCGTGGACGCCGAGCAGCGCGGCATGGCTTTGGACTACGGCAGGGCTCGCGCAGCAGGCTCTCTGGCATTTGTGCTGATCTCGGCGCTTTTGGGCCTGCTCGTGAAGCGGTGGTCCTACTTCGCGCTGATCTGGGCAGGGTTTGCGGTGCTGCTGCTGCAGGCGGCAGCCAATGCCCTGACCGACGAAGCGCTGAAACTGCAGCCGCTGCCGAAGCAGAGGGAATCGCAGCAAAGCAGCATGTCGCTGCCTGCGTTTCTGAAGGCCGAGCCCCGCTTCGCAGGGTTCCTTCTGGGCTCGATCCTGCTCTATTTCGCACACAATACCATTACCAATTATATGATCAACATTGTGCGGAACGTCGGAGGCGACGAGGAGACCATGGGCTACCTCAATGCGTTCATGGCTGTTGTGGAGGTCCCGGTGATGCTGCTCTTCAGCCGCTTTTCCAAAGGACGCCGGGTTTCCGTGCTGCTGCACGTCTCGGTTGCCATGTTTCTCTGCAAGGCGCTGGCCTTTGCCTTTGCGCCGAGCATCGGCACGCTGTTCGCCGCAACGCTGCTGCAGGCGCCGTCCTTTGCGCTCTATACCAGCGCGATCGTGCCCTACGTGAGCGCGGTGATTGCCGAGGAAAACGCCGCCAAGGCCCAGTCCCTGGCCTTCAGCATGACCACACTGGGCGCCGTCGGGGCCAGCTTCGTCGGCGGCCTGCTCTATGACCACACCACGACCCGCGTAACCCTCCTTGTTGCTGCCGCGGTCTGTGCCGTCGGCGTCCTCGTCTGTCTGTTTAGCATCAGGCAGACCGCCAGGCTGCCGAAGGATAGAAGCCGCGGAAAATATACTTAGGGCCCAAAGAAAATATACTTACGGTCCTCCAAGTATACTTTCTCCACGATATGACTCGCCGGAGTCAGAAAAAATGATCTTATACCCTGTTATCCCTATTGCAATTTAGGGTATAATAGGGTATAATTCATTCAGACCACTCCGGAGGTGACTGACGGGCATGAACGATTTGAAGGAACAGCTTGCCAGACTGGATGCGCAGATCGACGCGCTTCCCCGCGGCTCGATCTCCGCAAAAAAAGTCAACGGACACACATATTTCTACCACCGTTGGTATGAAGGAAAAAAGAAAAGAGAACAGTTCATCCGGGAGGATGAACTGGAACAGCTCCGTGCCCAGATAGAGCAGCGAAAAGAGCTGCAGGCACAGCGGAAAAAGCTGAAGAAGCTGCTGCCCAGAACGCCAGAAAAAGCTCTGCATGAGGATCAAACCGAGTATATCACGATCGTTCGGCGCGGCGCGGCGCTTTGGGCATATATGACGCCGGCGCTGAACTACCGTCGGCGCGCGTGCTATGTCCGTTTGCGGGACTATGTGTTCGGTCCGCAGCAGGACAAGGTGTTCGTGATTTACGGCCTTCGCCGGACCGGCAAGACGACGATGATCCGCCAGATCCTTGCGGACATGGACGACAGGATGCTCGGTCAAACCGCCTTCATCCAGATCACGGCGAAGAACACCCTTGCCGATGTGAACAAGGATCTGCGTGCGCTGGAAAAGAACGGCTGCCGTTATGTGTTCCTGGATGAAGTCACCCTGATGGAGGATTTCATCGACGGAGCGGCTGTGCTGTCGGATGTGTTTGCCGCCAGCGGCATGAAGATCGTGCTCTCCGGCACGGATTCCCTGGGCTTCCTCTTCACCGAGGACGAGCAGCTCTATGACCGCTGCATCATGCTCCACACGACCTTCATCCCGTACCGCGAGTTTGAACAGGTGCTTGGCGTCAAAGGGATCGACGAGTATATCCGTTACGGCGGCACCATGAGCATGAGCGGCGTGAACTACAACGAAGATTCGCCCTTTGCCAACAGCGAGAACGCCAGAGAATATGTGGACACGGCGATCGCCCACAACATCCAGCACTCCCTGCGCTGCTATCAGCAGGCGGGACATTTCCGCAAGCTGCAGGAATTGTTCGAAAAGAACGAGCTGACCAGCGCCATCAATCGCGTCGTGGAGGATCAGACCCACCGCTTCACCGTGGAGGTTTTGACACGGGAGTTCAGGTCCAACGACCTTGCCCTTTCGGCACGGAATCTGCGGCGCGACCGGGAGCAGCCCAACGACATCCTTGACCGTGTGGACACGAAAAGTGTAACGCGGCGGCTCATGGATCTGCTGGAAATCCGGAATCGGGCGGAACAGACCGTAGAGCCGGAACCGGCGCATGCGGCGGAGATACAGGAGTATCTGACCCTGTTGGATCTGACGCAGAACGTGGATATCGTCACCATGCCGGGCGGAGAGAAACTGCCGCGCACCGTGATCGCTCAGCCGGGTCTTCGTTACGCCCAGGCCAGGGCATTGATCGAAAGTCTGCTGCTCGATCCGGCGTTCGGCGACCTTTCCATCACCGAGCGGACCGCGATACAGGAGCGAATCCTCAGTGAGATCATGGGCCGCATGATGGAGGACGCCGTTCTCCTGGAGACGAAGCTGGCCAAGCCCAAAAAGCAGGTCTTCGTGCTGCAATTTGCCGTCGGGGAGTTCGATATGGTCGTATTTGATCCGGCGGCCGGCAGCTGCGAAATCTATGAGATCAAGCACAGCACGAAAATCGTTCCCGAACAGATGCATCATTTGCTCGACGGGGAAAAATGCCGAATGACCGAACATCGCTTCGGCCCGATCACCGGCAAATATGTCATTTACCGCGGCCCAGCCGGAACGGTGGATGATGTGCAGTATCTGAATGTAGAAGCGTATCTTTGCGATATCAGAACCTGATGCTGAGATTGTTATCAGGGGTGGACTGAATGTATATGTCAAAGCTGCATCTGAAAGTACAGGAGCAGGGCGATTGCCCTGCTCCCTTTGCTGATCGGGTGTCTAATTCAGTCCAGCCGGGAATAGTCGGTGTACTTGCGGAGGTAGTCCTCGATCTCGCCGGACAGGACCAGCTCCAGGTATTCCAACGGCGCGTTGTAAACCAGCCAGTCCAGCGCGGAACGCTCGTACAGGTTCCGGGGCACCGTGTCCTCGACCGCGATGCAGTCGACGGCCAGGATCAGCTCGCCACCCAGCCGCAGCTCCACGCAGGC
>JAFOPS010000030.1 GCA_017394205.1 Clostridia bacterium
CGCTGCGTGCGCTGATCACCGGCGTGCCGCACCTGACGGCAAACCTGGCCAACGCTTCGGCGCTGCTCTACGACACGCTCCCGGACCTCAACTGGGCAGGCTTTTACCTGCTGGAGGGGGAGAAGCTGGTGCTGGGGCCTTTCCAGGGGAAGGTCGCCTGCATCGAGATCCCGGTGGGCCGCGGCGTGTGCGGCACGGCCGCGGCGGAGGACCGCACGCAGCTCGTGAAGGACGTACACGAATTCCCTGGCCACATCGCCTGCGACTGCGCCTCCAACTCCGAGATCGTGGTGCCGATCCATGCCCGCGGCGCCGTCGTCGCCGTGCTGGATATTGACAGCCCGTTTGTCGGCCGCTTTACGGAGGTCGACCGGGCCGGGCTGGAGGAGACGGCGCGTGTGCTGGAGCAGGAGCTTTCCGCGCTGCTGTGAGCGCGCAAAACATCAAACTGTCGCCCGGAACACTCTCCGCAGGGAAAGCGTTTTGAGGCGGATCATAACCATCTAAAACGTTAGGAAACAGGCGTGACCGCAACGGCCACGCCTGTTTTGCCTGTATTTTCCGGATTTTCGGTGCAGGATCCGATGCCCGCTGGGATCATGGACAACGGAAGATCTTCCCCATAAACCCGGATTTGTTACCGTATCGTCAAAGATAGTTCTATCTCATCTTTGTCCACCGCTCCGGTCTCTGTGAAGCCTTTGCTTTTATACAGATTAAGTGCTTGGATATTATCTCTGTTACAGGTTAAGGTTACCCGATTGGAAGAGCCAAAAGGCTTGGTTTTGATATAATCAAGCACCCGTTCCAATGAAACACTGCCATAGCCCCGCCTCTGATTTGATTCATCAATCATCATATGCCATATATCATATTCAGGAATATCATAATCGTAAATCACCATGACATAGCCAACCATAGTGTCACCTTCATAGATGCCAAAAGGTTGGCATTGCTCCCGATAAACATATGCCTGTGCGAGACTGCGGATCGGATGCGAAACAAAGCGTTCCTGACCCGGTGCAAGTTTTAGATGAAATGCGTCAATAAAGTTTTCTTCTGTGATCTTTCTGAGATGAATCATAAATTCCTCCATAAATTGTTCAGCATGATTGGCTGGCTGCTCTTGTGTGAACATCTATGAAGGACAGAAAATTGCATCAAAAAGCAAATAAAAAAGCCGTGGCAAATAAACCACGGCAAAAAAACTCATAAAAAACTATGATAATGCAACCGAGGCCCTCAATAGATATTCAGATTTTATGCTGGTTCTGTTATTTTTCATTATTGAACACCTCGCTTTCTGTTGGACATCTATATAATTATGATATAACAATTATCGGCAAAGTCAATACGGATTTGTTGAAGGGATGATATCATCTCGAAACGGCGAGGCCGGATGCCTTAAAACGGCAGCGCTTCATTTGTTACTCCCTAAGCGGGGACAGCACTTTTTTGCAGTGAATTGCGCCTTGCCTCTGGAAATTCGCGCATGGGGCAGGTATAATAGAGAAAAATCCCGGCAAATCATGAACAAATCACACGGAGGAAAAAGCAATGTCTGAAGTGATCGAACGATTCCTGCGCTACGTCAAGGTGGACACCCAGTCCTGCGACGGCGTGGAGCAGTTTCCCAGCACCGAAAAGCAGAAGGACTTAGCCCGCATCCTGGTGGGCGAGCTGGCGCAGATCGGCGCGGCCAACGTCCGCATGGACGAAAACGGCTATGTATACGCCACCATCCCGGCGTCTGACCCGGACTGGACGGGCCGGACCATCGGTTTTATCTCCCACATGGACACGTCCGAGGCGGTGAGCGGCAAGGACGTCAAGCCCCGCATCGTCGAAAACTATGACGGCGCGGAGATCCCGCTGGACGCCGAGGGCAAATACGTCCTCAGCCCCGCGGAGTATCCCGATCTGCTGGATAACGTGGGCAAGGACCTGATCGTCACGGACGGGTCGACGCTTCTGGGCGCGGACGACAAGGCCGGCATCGCCGAGATCATGGCGATGGCGTCCTACCTGCTCTCCCACCCGGAGGTGAAGCACGGCCGCATCCAGATTGCCTTTACCCCGGATGAGGAGGTCGGCCGCGGCGTGGACTTCTTCGACCTGGACGGCTTTGATGCGGACTTTGCCTACACCGTAGACGGCGGCGCGCTGGGCGAGATCGAGTATGAGAACTTCAACGCCCAGAACCTGAAGATCGAGATCAAGGGCAAGAGCATCCACCCCGGCAGCGCCAAGGGCGTGATGAAAAACGCCGTGCTGATCGCCAGCGAGCTGGTGCAGATGATCCCGCCGATGGAAAATCCCGCCTGCACGGACGGGTATGAGGGCTTTTACCATGTGGACTCCATTGAGGGCGACGTGGAGAAGGTCAGCATGATCTGCCTGCTGCGCGACCACGACAAGGACAAGATCCGCCACAAGGCCGCCGTCATGGACGGCATCGCCGCGTTTTTGAACACCAAGTACGGCCCCGGCACCGTCACGATCACCAAGTACCGCGGCTATGAGAACATGAAGGAGAAGATCCTGCCGCACATGCACCTGATCGACAACGCCATGCTGGCCATGGAGCGTGCGGGCGTGACGGCCAAGATCTGCGCGATCCGCGGCGGCACGGACGGGGCGACGCTCTCTTACCGCGGCCTGCCGTGCCCGAACCTGTGCACCGGCGGATACAACTACCACGGCCGGTTCGAGTACATCCCCGTGCAGTCGATGGAGAAGATGCAGGAAGTCCTGCTGAACATCGTCGACATTTACGCCAAGAACTGACGAAGGACGGAGAAAACCATGAGAAACGCAGCACAGCTGGCCGAGCAGGCCGTCGCGCTCAAGCACGCGGGCTATAACTGCGCGCAGGCGGTGACCGCCGCGCTGCGCGGCGAGACGGAGATGGACGAGGAGACACTGAACCGCCTGGCCGCAGGCTTCGGCCTGGGCATGGGAAATATGGAGGGTACCTGCGGCTCCCTCGTGGGGGCGGCGATGATCGCGGGCCTGCGCACCGGCGGCAAGGGCACCATGCGCCTTGCCCGGCAAATCAGCGAGCAGTTCCAAAGGGACAGCGGCGCGGTGGTCTGCAAGACGCTCAAGGGCAAGACCGACTCTGCCATCTTCTGCCCTTGTGACGACTGCGTGCGCAATGCCGTGAAGGCCTATTGCGCGGTGATGGATGAGGCAGAAAG
>JAFOPS010000031.1 GCA_017394205.1 Clostridia bacterium
CGGCTTGCCGCGAAGCTGACGGGCTTCAAGATCGACATCAAGCCCGCCTCGCAGGCAAAGTAAGGCCGGCCCTCGCGGGAGCGAAGCGACCCCCGCCGGCTTGCCGGCGTCCGCGCAGGAAGGGCGGCGAAGCCCGACCGGAGCGTATGAAAAACCGGGGCCCCCGAAAAATCGGAGATTTTACGGGGCGGGCCAAAACGCCAGACTCGCCGCGAAGCTGACGGGCTTCAAGATCGACATCAAGCCCGCCTCGCAGGCGAAGTAAGGGAAAAGGGTTCCTCCGCGCGGTCAGCAGAGGCGGCATTGCGCGCCCGTAAACGCCACCCTTTACACAAGGGAGGCAAACCGAAGGGCAAGAAACCCACAATCCTGCAGTTATCTCGATTTAGGAGTTGATCTCATGCCGAAAAAGATCCCGATCCGCCAATGCGTGGCCTGCCGGGAGCATAAGGAAAAGCCCCTGCTGGCGCGCATCGTCCGCACGCCGGAAGGCAAGGCGGTCTATGACGCCCGGGGCAAGCTGCCCGGCAAGGGCGCCTATATCTGCCGCAGCGCCGTCTGCCTGGACAAGGCGATCAAATCCCGCGCCCTGAGCCGTGCGCTGGAGATCGAGATCACACCCGATGTTTACGAGGCCCTTCGGGCCCGGATGGAGGAGGGTGACGCATGAACGACGCTGTGCTGGGATTTTTAGGGCTTATCCGCAGAGCCGGGGCCATGGCCCTGGGCGCGGAGGACGCCTACGACGCCGCCCGACTGGGCAAGGCGCGTCTGCTTGCTGTGGCAAGCGACGCCTCCGCCAACACCCGCAGCGGCATGCAGAACGCCCGCGGCGAGCGGGACGTCCCGCTTTTGCCGCTGGATGAGAGCAAAGGCCGGCTGGGCGAGGCGCTGGGCGTAAAGGAGTGCGCCGCCTTCGCCGTGCTGGACACGGGCTTTGCCCTGTCGCTGTGCGAAAAGCTGGGCGAAAACGAAACAGCCGAGCTCCTTCGGGCCCGGCTGGAGCGGGAAAAAAAGCGAAAAAGCAAGAAATTGCAGAAAAAAGAACCTCAGGCGCCCCCGACGGGCGCTGTCAAACGCGGCGGAGCGCGCTCTGCCGCATCTCGCGCCGGTCAGCGGCGCACCGCTTCCGCGAAACGCGGGAGCAAACCGACGCCGCGCGTCACGGGAAAAAGGGGGAACTGAGTTATGGCAGTCAACAACAAAATCAAGATCTCGGAACTGGCAAAGGACTTCGATCTTCAGAGCAAGGAGATCTGCGCCGCGCTGGCGGCGGTGGGGTTTTCCTACAAGCCCTCCCAGAGCATCCTGCCCGAGGAGGCAAGTCCGCTGTTTGAATATCTGACCCAGCAGCATCAGGTGGCGTCGCTGGAGGATATCCGCGCCAGCGCGGCCCAGGCCGCCCAGCAGCGGAAGCAGGCCGCGGAGGACCGCATCAAAAAGCAGCAGGAGGAGGCGGCCGCCCGCATCCGCGAGGCCCAGAAGGCCGAGGAAGAGCGCATCCGCGCCCAGGCGCAGGCGGCGGCGCAGGCCGCCGAAAAGGCCGAAAAGGCCAAGCAGCCCAAAAAGCCCGCCCAGGCGCGTCCCCAGAGCCAGACTCTGCAATATACGCCGCCGGAGAAAAAGACCGAGCCAAAGCCCGCCGCGGCCGACAACGCCAAGCGCCACTATGTGGACACCCGGGGCAACAGCGTCAACATCGCCAAATACGACGAACGGCTCGACACGCTGGTGCCGCAGCAGGCCGGCCGCTTCAATCAGAATCAGGGCAACAAGCAGAAGCTGGTGAAGAAGGACACCCGCCGTCCCCAGTTCGGCAACAAGCGCCGTCAGGAGGAGCAGGAGAAAATGCGCCGCCTGGAGCAGCAGGCCCAGATCAAAAAGCAGCCCCTCAAGGTGCTCATCCCCGACGAGATCTCGGTGGGCGAGTTGGCCTCCCGTCTGAAGAAGACGGCGGCCGAGGTCATCAAGCAGCTGATGAAGCTGGGCGTTCTGGCCAACGTATCCCAGAATATCGACTATGATACCGCTTCGCTGGTGGCCATGGAGCTGGGCGCCGTGCCCGAAAAGGAAGTGGTGGTCACCATCGAGGAGCGCCTGTTCGACGAGCACGAGGACAAGGAAGAGGAGCTCCAGACCCGCGCCCCCGTGGTGGTGGTCATGGGTCACGTGGACCACGGCAAGACCTCGCTGCTGGACGCCATCCGCAAGACCAACGTCACCGCCGGCGAGGCCGGCGGCATCACCCAGCACATCGGCGCTTACCGCGTCAAGCTGGGCGATCGGGACATCACCTTCCTGGACACCCCGGGCCACGCGGCCTTTACCTCCATGCGCGCCCGCGGCGCGCAGGTCACCGACGTGGCCATCCTGGTGGTGGCCGCCGACGACGGCATCATGCCCCAGACCATCGAGGCCATCAACCACGCCAAGGCCGCCGACGTGCCGCTGATCGTGGCCGTCAACAAGATCGACAAGCACAACGCCAACCCAGAGCGGGTGCTCCAGCAGCTCACCGAGCACGGGCTGGTGCCCGAGGAGTGGGGCGGCAGCACCATCGTCTGCCCCATCTCCGCGCTGAAGGGCGAGGGCATCGACAACCTGCTGGAGATGGTGCTGCTTACCGCCGACATGCTGGAGCTCAAGGCCAATCCCAACCGTCTGGCCAAGGGCACCGTCATCGAAGCCAAGCTGGACCGCGGCCGGGGCCCGGTGGCCACCGTGCTGATCCAGAACGGCACCCTCCACAGCGGCGATATCGTCATCGCGGGCACCGCCGTGGGCCGCGTCCGCGCCATGACCGATGAAAAGGGCCGCAAAATGGAGACCGCCGGACCCTCCGTCCCCGTGGAGATCGTGGGTCTGGCCGAGGTGCCCGGCGCCGGCGACGTGTTCTACGCCGTAGAGGACGAGCGCATGGCCCGCACCCTGGCCGAAAAGCGCAAATTCGAGGAAAAGGAAAAGCAGGCCGCCGCCGTGCAGAAGGTCACGCTGGAGAATCTCTTCTCCTCCATCGAGCAGGGCAGCGTCAAGGAGCTGAACATCATCGTCAAGGCCGACGTGCAGGGCTCCGCCGAGGCGGTCAAGGCGTCGCTGGAGAAGCTGAGCAACGACGAGGTGCGCGTCCGCGTGATCCACAGCGGCGTGGGCGGCGTCAATTCCAGCGACGTGATGCTGGCCGAGGCCTCCAACGCCATCATCGTGGGCTTCAACGTCCGGCCCGAGGCGGGCATCGCCGAGGCCGCGGCCCAGGCTCATGTGGATATGCGCCTCTACCGCATCATCTACGATTGCCTGGAGGAGATCGAGCAGGCCATGAAGGGCATGCTGGCGCCTACCTATAAAGAAGTGGTGCTGGGCCATGCCGAGGTGCGCCAGACCTTTAAGGTCAGCGGCGTGGGCACCATCGCCGGCTGCTACGTGCAGGACGGCAAGATGCAGCGCAACGAAAAGGTGCGCATCGTCCGCGACAGCATCGTCATCCACGAGGGCGACCTTTCCAGCCTCAAGCGCTTCAAGGACGACGCCAAAGAGGTGGCCGCCGGATACGAGTGCGGCATGAGCTTCGAAAAGTTCAACGACGTGAAGGTGGGCGACATCGTGGAAGCCTTCGTCATGGAAGAAGTCAAGCGGTAACCGTTGGGGCAAAAGCGGAAAAACGAAAGGGTTTTTCCGCTTTTGCTGATTTGCCCCCGGGGCAAAGGAGGAAAAACCATGACGAAGCAGCGTCGGGCAGAGAGCCTTCTGGTGCTCACCACGGCGTTTTGGGGCGTTTCCTATTATCTCACGCGGATCTGCCTTGCCGAGCTGGGCCCGCTGACCCTCAACGCCTTCCGGTTTCTCAGCGCCTTTTCGGTGCTGAGCCTGATCTACCGGAAAAACCTGCGCGCCCTCCGCTGGGAGAGCGCCAAATGGGGCGTGCTGGTGGGGCTGGTGCTGGTGATCGTTTACGTGGCCGCCACCTACGGGGTGATGTATACCTCCCTTTCCAACGCGGGCTTTATCAGCTGCCTCGCCGTGCTCATCACGCCGCTCATCGAGCTGGCGGTCTTTCGGAAAAAGCCGGGCGGACGGCTGACGCTGTCGCTGGTCCTATGCACCGCCGGTCTGGCGCTGCTGACGCTGGGCGACGGGCTGCGCTTTGCCTCGGGCGATCTGATCTGTCTGCTGTGCTCGGTGGCTTACGCCTCCGACATCGTCATCACCGACCGGGCCGTTTCCCGGCCGCAGGTGGACCCCGTCGGCATGAGCGTAACGGAGATCGGCGTGACGGGCGGGGTGTTTCTGGCGCTGTCCCTGCTCTTTGAGCAGCCCCGGCTGCCTCAGACGCCCGCCGTGTGGGGCGCGGCGCTGACCCTGGGCCTGTTTTGCTCGGGGATGGCCTTCGTGATCCAGACCACCCAGCAGCGCTATACCTCGCCGGCCCGGGTGGCGCTGATCTTTACACTGGAGCCGGTGTTTTCCGCCGCCGTCGCGTATTTTCTTGCAGACGAGCGGCTCCGTCCGCGCGGATATTTCGGCGCGGCGCTGATGATTTTCAGCCTTTTGCTGACGCAGCTTCCCCAGCGGGAGGCCCGGCGAAAGGACGACGCCCGGTAACGCCCCCCGGCGGCCGGGAAAAGAAGGAGAAGGGTTATGCCGTACAATTCCAACCGCGTTCAGCGGATCTCCGAGGAAGTGACCCGGGAGATCGCCACGCTTTTGCGGGACGTAAAGGATCCCCGCGTTTCTCAGACCATGCTGTCGGTGGTGCGCTGCGAGGTCACCAACGACATGCGCTGGTGCAAGGTCTATCTCAGCGCTCTGGGAGAATACGATCCCAAGGAGCTGAACAAGGGGCTGAAATCCTGCTCGGGCTATCTCCGGCGGGAGCTGGCCCGGCGGGTGCAGCTCCGCTATACGCCCGAGCTGGTGTTCGTGATGGACGAGTCCATCGCCCACGGCGCCCATATCGCCGCCGTGCTCAACACGCTGGATATCCCCGCGGACGAGCCGGAAGAGGGGGAGGAGCATGAGCAGGAGAATTGACGCAAACGCCGCCGCCGCGCGCTTGCGCGAGGCCGAAAGCATCCTGATCCTGACCCACCGCCGCCCCGACGGCGACACCGTGGGCTCGGCCGCCGCCCTGTGCCGCGGCCTGCGGCAGATGGGAAAGCAGGCCTTCGTGTTTCCCAACGAGGACATCACGCCCCGGCTGGGGTTTTTGCTGGAAGGACTGTGGGCGGAGCCCGGGTTTGTCCCCGGACTGATCTGCGCCGTGGACATCGCGGACACCACCCTGCTCACCGACGGGGCCAAGGGCTTCGCCGGGCGGGTGGATCTGTGTCTGGACCATCACCCCTCCAACGTGGGCTATGCCCGCGAGCTGGCGCTGGAGGAACACGCCGCCGCCGCGGGCGAGGTGGTGTGGGCCGTTCTGCGGGCGCTGGACGCGTCCTTCGACCTGCCCATATGGGAGGCGCTGTATATCGCCGTTTCCACCGACACGGGCTGCTTCAAGTTTTCCAACACCACCCCGCTGGCCCACCGCATCGCCGCCGACGCCATCGAGGCGGGGGTGGATTTTCACGCGCACAACCACGTCTTTTTCGAGGCGAAGAGCAAAAACCGCTTTTTGATCGAAAAAGCGATGTTCGATAAGATGATCTTTTCCGCCGACGGGCAGATCGCCTGCTCCTGGCTGGACCGGCCGTGGCTCGACGCCATCGGCGCCACCGACGACGATCTGGACAATCTCTCCACCCTCACCATGGCGCTGGAGGGCGTGGCCTGCGGCATCATCCTGACCCAGAACAAAAAGGACCCCGACTACAAGGTCTCGGTCCGTACGCATAAGCCCGCCGACGCCAGCCGCATCTGTCAGGGCTTCGGCGGCGGCGGACACCCCCGGGCGGCGGGCTGCACCCTTTCCGGCCCGCCGGAGGAGGCGGCAAAGCGCCTGATGGCGGCGGCCGCCGCGGAGATCGCCGCATGCTGAACGGAATTCTGCTGCTGGACAAGCCCGCCGATTTCACCTCCCACGACGCGGTGGCCAAGCTGCGGGGCATCCTCCGGCAGAAAAAGATCGGCCACGCGGGGACGCTGGATCCCATGGCCACCGGCCTTCTGGTGGTGCTTTTGGGCTGCGCGACACGGGCGTCCGGCTATGCCTCCGGGCAGGAAAAGGAATATCACGCCGTCCTGCGGCTGGGGCTTGTCACCGACACCCAGGACGTGACGGGGAAGGTGCTGGCGCAGGCCGAGCCCCGCGTCACCGAAGCGCAGCTTCGGGCGGCGCTGGACGCCTTTACGGGAACGGTGGAGCAGCTCCCGCCCATGTATTCCGCCCTGTCCGTGGGGGGAAAGCGGCTTTACGATCTGGCCCGCAGGGGCATCGAGGTGGAGCGGCAGGCCCGGGAGATCGAGATCTCCGCGCTGGAGCTCCTGCCCCGGGAGGGGCTGCCCGCGGGGGACTATGCCCTGCGGGTGGCCTGCTCCAAGGGCACCTATATCCGCGCCCTGTGCCACGACGTGGGCGGGGCGCTGGGCTGCGGCGGCTGTATGGCGGCCCTGCGGCGGGTGCGCAGCGGAGATTTTTCGCTGGACGACGCCCTGACCTTTGAGCAGATCGCCGCCCTGCGGGAGCGGGGCGAGCTGGAAGAGCGGATCATCCCCGTGGAGCGGGTCTTTTCCTGTCTGCCTGCCGTGTATCTCAACGAGGCGGGGGACGTCCGCGCCGATCACGGGGCCTTTTTCGCCCCGGAGCATCTGTCGGCGGGCGATATTCCGCCGGAGGGCGGGCTCTGCCGGGTGTTCGACAGCAAGGGAGCCTTCCGTCAGATCGGGCGGGGCGGCACGCTGGACAGAGGAGGCCCGGCCGTCTTCTGCCATGTGAATTTTGAATGTAAGGAATGAAGGATATGGAACAGCAGCGCGTCATCGCTCTGGGCTTTTTCGACGGGGTGCACCGGGGCCATCAGGCCATTCTGCGCACCGCCTCGGCCCTTGCCGCGGAAAAGGGGATGCAGAGCGCGGCCGTCACCTTCGAGAGCCACCCCCGGGCCTATGTCCGCGGGCGGGCCCCCGACATGATCTCCACCTTCCGGCGGCGCTGCGCGCTGCTGCAGGAGGCGGGGGCGTCGCTGGTGATCGCCCTGCCCTTTGACCGGAGGATGGCCGAAACCTCGCCGGAGGAGTTCGCCGACCTTCTGAAGGAGCGCTACCGCTGCGCGGCGGTGGTGTGCGGCGAAAACTTCCGCTTTGGGAAAAACGCCGCCGGCAAGCCGGAGGATCTCAGCCGCTTCGGGCTGGAGACCCACACCGTCCCGCCGGTGACCTACGGCGGACGGGTGATCTCCTCCACCTATATCCGGGAGTGTGTCAGACAGGGCAAGGTGGGGCTGGCACGGCGGCTTTTGGGCCGCCCCTTTGCGCTGGAGGGCCCCATCGTCGGGGGCTTCCAGGTGGGGCGGACGCTGGGCTATCCCACGGTGAACCTCTGTGTGGACGACGGGATCCTCCTGCCCCGCAGAGGGGTCTACGTCACCGAGGCTCTGGTGGAGGGAAAGCGCCTGAAGGCGGTCACCAACGTGGGCACCCGGCCCACCTTTACCGACGCCGACATCGTCAGCGTCGAGAGCTACCTGCTGGACTTCTCCGGCGATCTGTACGGAGAGGCGATCCAGGTGGGGTTTTTGAAATTCCTGCGGCCCGAGCGGGGCTTTGCCGACGGCGACGCCCTGCGGGAGCAGATCGGGGAAGATATCCGTCAGGCGCTGGCGTACCGCGGCTGACGATCCGTATACGGAGGAAACAAGCATGGAAAAACTTCGGGAGCTGGGGGCTTCCTGGCAGATCTTTCACAGCAACTTCAACGCCAAATACGGCGCGGCCTTTAATCTGATCGTCCTTTTGCTGATCGCGGCGGCGGTGGCCGCCGTGCTGATCCGCGCGGCGCTGGCGGGGCGGAAAAGCCGCATCGCACCTTCGCCGCTGGCATCCCGCACCCCTGACAAAGAGCGGACGGATCACGCCGCCGAAAGCCTTGCCATGGCCATCCGCTGCCCCAGCATCACGGGGCGGGAGGAGGAAATGCTGGCCATCGGCCGCCTGCTGAAGGAGCGGTATCCTCTGGCGGCAAAGACGCTGGACTGGGCCACGCTGCCCGGGGGAAGCCTGCTGCTGCGCTGGCGGGCGGAGGACCCCGGCGAGAACGAGCCCGCGCTGCTGTGCAGCCACCTGGACGTGGTGCCCGGCGGCGAGGGGTGGTCGGTGTGCGACCCCTTTGACGGCATCCGGCAGGGCGGACGGATCTACGGGCGGGGCGCCGCTGACTGCAAGGCGGCTGTGGTCGCCATGCTGGAGGCCACCGAGACCCTGTTGGCCGAGGGCGTCACGCCCCGGCGGGACGTCTATTACGCCTTCGGCTGCGACGGCGAGGCCGGCGGACGCAAGGGCGCCGCGCGCATCGCAAAGATCATGGAAAAAGAGGGCCTGCAGTTTTCGCTGGTGCTGGACGAGGGCGGCACCTTCCGGGAGACCATGCCCGACGGGCGGCGCTATTATCCCGCGGCCTATATCGGCATGGGGGAAAAGCGCCTGTGCGAATACCGGCTGACAGCCGCCTGCGAGGGCGGCCGCTCGGCGGTGCCCGGCCGGACCACGGCCCTGGGCGTGCTCAGCGAGGCCATCTGCCGGGTAGAGAGCGCCCAGCCCCACCACCATCTTCTGCCCATCGTCCGGCGGCAGATCAACGCCACCATGTCGGGCTTTTCCTTCGGGAAGCGGCTGGTGCTCACCAGCCCGCTGCTGCGGGAGGTGTTCGTGGGCAAGCTGTTCCGAAACGAGCCGGCGCTTTCGGCGCTGGTGCGCAGCACGGTGGTCCCAACCCGGGTGGACGGCGGCTTCACCGCCGGACATGTGCTGCCCGCCACGGCGTCGGTGCTGCTCAACGCCCGCCTGCTGCCCGGGGAGGATCCCGAGCGGGAGCTGGAGGAGCTTCGCGCGCTGACCGCCGATCTGCCCGTGGAGGCCGAGCTGATCTCCGCCGGGGACGAGAGCTTCCTCACCTCGGAAAACCAGCCTATGTATAAGCTGCTGAAAAGCACCATCGAGGGGCTTTATCCCACGCTGCCCTGCATCGCTACGCTGACCCCCACCGCCGAGGACGCCCGGCATTATTCCGCCCTGAGCGACTGCATCCTCCGCTTCTCCCCGCTGACACTGGGGCCCGAGGGCGGCGGAAAGGCCCACGGCGCCGACGAAAATCTTTCGGAAAAGGCGCTGGGGCTGGCCGTAGAGATCTACGAGGGCCTGCTGCGGAAGCTATGAGTCGAAAACGGAGCCTTTGGATCCCGCTGTTTGCCCTGCTGACGGCGGCCTGTCTGCTGTGCCTCTGCCTGTTTGCGCGGCAGCGGGCGGGATCCTGGGAGACGCTGGCCGCGCGGCTTTTCGGCCGCGGGCTTTCCGAACAAGAGGGTCTGCGCCTCCACATGATCGACGTGGGGCAGGGGCAGGCCCTTTTGCTCACCTGCAACGGCCATGCCGCCATGATCGACACCGGCCCCGACGACTGCGCCCGGCGCACGGCGGATTACGTATGGAGTCGGGGCGTGCGGCGGCTGGATATTTTGTTTCTTACCCACCCCCACAGCGACCACTGCGGCGGGCTGGAGGAGATCTGGGACG
Source organism: Clostridia bacterium (assembly GCA_017394205.1). GTDB lineage: Bacteria > Bacillota > Clostridia > Oscillospirales > Butyricicoccaceae > UBA4644. The sequence goes on from JAFOPS010000031.1 coordinate 9,667, forward strand.
CGGTGGCGGTGAACGTGATCGCGACGCCCGACTGCCCCGAGAGCCGTGCTCTGCTCACCGAGCCGGGAAGCTGGGGCGACCGGGAAGGGGCAAAGACGGAATATATCTCTACCGGGGCGCGGTTTTCCCTGGGCGACGCCCGGATCACCGTGCTCCATCCCCGGGCGGGAGAGCAGTTCGACGACCTCAACGATCTTTCGCTGGTGCTGCTGGCGGAATACGAGGGCGTGCGGATGCTGTTCACCGGCGACATCACGCAGACGGTGGAAAAACGGCTGATCCCGCTGGGCTATGTGCAGCTTTTGCAGGCGGCGCACCACGGGAGCAATTCTTCCACCTGCGAGGCCCTTCTGGAGGACATCACGCCCGACGCGGCGTTCATCAGCTGCGGACGGGACAACGATTACGGCCATCCGCACCAAAAGGTGCTGGGGCGCCTGCGGGCAAACGATACCGCGGTTTACCGGACCGATCTTCAGGGCACCCTGATCGCCGCCGTGGCTGAGGGGAAGCTGTCGGTCACCACCGGGCGGGCGATGGACCCGCCGTGACGGGGAGGGGAGAACAATGACGAAAACACGCGCCGGCAAACAGCCCGCGGGGTGGCTCTATCTGCCCCTGCGGTGGCTGAGCCGACTGGTGTGCCGGCTGTTTTTCGGCCTGCGGGTCACGGGCGCCGGACAGATCCCCCGCGAGGGGCCGCTGCTGGTGCTGTCGGCCCACCAGGGAATGGTGGATTTCCTGCTGCTCATCGCCGCCCTGCGGCGCAGAAGGATCCGGTTTGTGGCCACCGAGCGGCAGTTCCGCCACCCGAAGCTCCACTGGTTCTATGCGCGTCTGGGCATGATCCCAAAGGTGCAGTTCCACACCGACGCCCGCGCGGTGATGGGCATTTTCCGCGCCCTGCGCGACGGCGGGACGGTGGGCATCTTTCCCGCGGGGCAGACCTCCATGTGCGGCGTCCCGGCGGGGATCTCGCCCGCCATCGCCCATCTGGTGAAGCGGGCGGGCGTCAACGTCTGCACCGTTTCGCTGAACGGGGGCTTTTTCACCTATCCCCGCTTCGCCCCCTGGTTCAACCGGGGCCGCACCGAGGCAAATCTGGAGCTGACCTTCACTCCCGACATGCTGAAAACGATGTCGGAGGACGAGATCTTCGGGATCCTCCGGCGGCGGCTGGACTATGACGATTACCGCTGGCAGGAGCGCACCGGCGCCCGCTTTCACGGCAGGGGCCGCGCCCGCGGCTGCGAAAACGTCCTGTTCCGCTGTCCCGACTGCGGCGGCGAGGGGACGATCCGCACGGAAAAGCACCGGATCTTCTGCCTCTCCTGCGGCAGCGAGGGCGTGATGGGGGAGGATATGCACATCGCGCCCCGGAAAGAGGGAAGCCGGTTTTTCTCCACGCTGCGGGACTGGTACGCCTGGCAGGAGCACGAGCTGGCCCGGGCCGTGGAGCAGCCGGATTTCCGCCTGTCTCTCCGGGTGATCTGCCAGCGCTTCGACCCGAAAAGGTTCGTTTACGCGGAGGCGGGCCGGGGCACGCTGGAGCTGGACCGGGAGCGCATCGGCTACCGGGGCGGCTTTTCCGGCGAGGAGGCGGAGCATTTTCTCCGGCACGGCTCGCTGCCCGGCTGCGCCGCCGGGCCGGGGAAATATCTGGAGCTCTATCACCAGGGGCCGGGGCTCGTCCGATACGTCCCCGAGGACCCCGCCCAGGGGTGGCGCATCACCCTGATCAAGACGGCGCAGGAGCTGCTCCACCGGCGGGCGGCGCCGGAGAGCGTCGGAGAAAAAGAATAACGCGATCCGCCCGAAAAATCGGGCGGATTTTTCGTTTCCCGTGCTTGACGCGAGGAGGCTCACGGGGTAAAATAAAAAAGTACGCAAGTACAGAAATTTATGCAAAAAGAGAGGTGGAGCACATGGACGCCGGAAGTACAGGCGGCACGCGGCCCAAAGGGCGGCGGCTGTGGACACATGGCTTTGTGGCGCCCGTGTTCACAGCCTGACGTCTTGCGCCGAGTCCGCGACTTCCCACCCCGGGGCGGCCCGGAACATCAATCGGAAGGAGCGACGCTATGACAGAGAAAGAACAGTTTTCGGAGAAGATCCTCAGCCTTTTGCAGGAGAAGAAATACAGCGCCCTGCAGAAATACATGGACACCCTTAACCCCGCGGACATCGCGGAGTGCATGGAGGACCTGCTGGACGACGGGGAGATCGCGGAGGAGGAGCTGCCCCGCATCTTCCGCCTGCTGCCCAAGGAGCTGGCCTCCGACACCTTTACCGAGATGGATCCCGAGTTTCAGGAGAAGCTCATCGACGCCTTTTCCGACAAGGAGCTGGCTGAGCTGATGGGCGACATGTTCCTGGACGACACGGTGGACGTCATCGAGGAAATGCCCGCCAACGTGGTCAAGCGCATTTTGAAAAACGTGGACAGCGAGACCCGCAAGAGCATCAATCAGGTGCTCAACTATCCCGAGGACAGCGCGGGCAGCATCATGACCATCGAATACGTGGACCTGCGCCCGAGCATGACGGTGCGGGAGGCCTTTGCCCGCATCCGGCAGACCGGCGTGGACAAGGAGACCATCTACATCTGCTACATCATCGGCCCCACCCGCAAGCTTTTGGGCCTGGTGTCGGTGCGCGAGCTGCTGCTGGCCGACGACGACACCGTCCTGCGGGATATCATGGAGACCAACATCATCTCGGTGTCCACCCAGGACGACCGGGAGGACGTGGCCAACCTCTTCGCCAAATACAGCTTCGGCGCCCTGCCCGTGGTGGACAAGGAAAACCGGCTGGTGGGCATCGTCACCGTGGACGACGCCATCGACGTTTTGCAGGAAGAGGCCACCGAGGACATTGAAAAGATGGCCGCTATCACCCCCTCGGAGCATCCCTATCTCCGCGCCAAAACGTGGGAGATCTGGAAGCAGCGCATCCCCTGGCTGCTGCTTTTGATGGTGTCGGCCACCTTTACCGGCATGATCATCACCGGCTTTGAAAACGCCCTGGCGGCTCAGGCCGCGCTGATGGCCTTTATCCCCATGCTGATGGACACCGGCGGCAATTCCGGCTCGCAGGCGTCGGTCACCGTCATCCGCAATCTGAGCCTGGGCGAGGTGGAGTTTTCCGACATCGGGAAGGTGCTTTGGAAGGAGCTGCGGGTGTCGCTGCTGTGCGGCGCCACGCTGGCCGCGGTCTCCTTCGTAAAGATCATGCTCATCGACGGCCTGCTCATGAAAAATCCCGGCATCACCGTCACCGTGGCAGTGGTGGTCTGTCTGACCTTGCTGCTCACCGTGGTGGCGGCCAAGCTGGTGGGCTGCAGCCTGCCGCTGCTGGCCAAACGGGTGGGCTTCGACCCCGCCGTGATGGCCTCGCCCTTTATCACCACCATCGTGGACGCTCTGTCGCTGATCCTTTATTTCCGGATCGCCACGGACATCCTGCATCTGTAAGCCGAACCGCAGAAAAGGAGAACCAGTCATGCTTGAGATCGGAACCGCCAACACCGAGATCCGCACCGTCCTGCCCCGCCACACCGCCGCCCGTCTGGGCAGCGGCACGCTGGAGGTGCTCGCCACCCCCATGATGATCGCCTGGATGGAGGAATGCTGCCTGAATTGCGTGCAGCCCGGCCTCGCCGAGGGGCAGACCACCGTGGGGACGGCGGTCAATGTCACCCACGAGGCGCCCACCCCCGTCAACGGAGAGGTCCGGGTCGCCTGCGTTTTGCGCGCCGTCGACGGCCGCCGCCTCACCTTTGCGGTGGAGGCCAGCGACAGCAGCGGCATCATCGGCCGGGGCAGCCACGAGCGATTTATCGTGGACGCCCGGCGGTTCCAGGAAAAATGCGACGCGAAAGCGGCGCAGCGCTGAAACAGGAGGATACCATGCTTTATATCGGCAAGGAACACGTCACCGACAATCTCAGCCCCCACAATCCCCCCGCGGCCCGCTGCCGCAGCGGCGAGACCGTGGTTTTTCAGACCCGCGACTGCTATGACGACCGGCTGCATGCCGACGGGACGGTGGACCATCCCGAGCTGGCGCTGGAGAATCCGGCCACCGGCCCGCTGTATATCGAAGAGGCCGCGCCCGACGACGTGCTCAAGGTCAAAATCGAAAAGATCGACCTGAACCCCACCGGCCTGATGCGGGCCAGCACCTCCGCCGGCGCCTTCTGCGATCTGGTGGAATACCGCAAGGTGCGGCAGTTCGACCTCACCGGCGGCTGGGTGGAGTTTACCGACAGGCTCCGCTTTCCCGTCGACACCATGATCGGCGTCATCGGCACGGCGCCCCGCACCGACACCGTGATGACCCACACGCCCGGCGCCCACGGCGGCAACATGGACTGCAACAAGATCGTGGCGGGCTCCACCCTCTATCTGCCCGTCAACGTGCCCGGCGCGCTGCTGTCCATGGGCGATCTGCACGCCCTGATGGGCGACGGCGAGGTGATGATCTGCGGTCTGGAGACCGGCGGCGAGGTCACCGTCACCGTCGAGGTGATCAAAGGCTTCCCCATGCCCACCCCCGCGCTGGCCTGCCGGGGCAGCTTCTATTCCATCCAGAGCGCCAACACGCTGGACCAGGCCTCCCGCCTGGCCTCCCGGGCCATGCTGCAATTTTTGCAGCAGACGACCCCCATGGACGTGTACGACTGCGCCATGCTGCTGAGCCTCAAGGGCGATCTGAGCGTCTGCCAGATCGTCGATCCTCAGCTCACCGTCCGCATGGGCATCCAGCAGAGCATTCTGGACGCTTACGGCGTAACGCTCCCGTAAAAACCGAAAAAACAAAGCGCGGCGTGACCGAAATCACGCCGCGTTTTTCTCTGTCGTGGGTCAAAGGAGGCCAATTCTACCGCCGTTCGGTTGCGCCCCGGGGAAAAATCTGATACCATCAGGGCGAAAGGAGGGTGCGCGTATGCATACCGCTGTTGGGACATCTGGCAGGCGCGCTGCCGCAGCTTTCGGAAAAGAACGTGACGACAGCGGCGGGCGTCCTGTTCGTACTGGGGCTGTTCCTCCC
>JAFOPS010000006.1 GCA_017394205.1 Clostridia bacterium
ATATAAGGGCTTTTCCATGTGTGACGAGGCAGACAACGGAATCCAACTCTGGCATTTACCGTTCTCTGCTGATGCAGAACAGCCAAGGTTCAAGGACTTTGCAAAGCATCCACATGTGAACGACGAGGGGTATGTCCTGTTCTACACCAGCCAATGCCCGTTCAACGCAAAGTATGTGCCGATTGTGGAACAGACTGCCAAAGAGCATAATATCCCGTTCAGGGCAATTCATATTGAAAGCAAAGAACAGGCACAGAACGCTCCTACACCGATTACTACCTATGCGCTGTTTTATAACGGAGAGTATTTGACAAATGAGCAAATGAACGATACTAAATTTTTGAAACTGGCTGCTCGGTAAATTCCAGTTTGCCGAATAGATCTTCTATTGTCCACAGTTATAACGAGCATCGGATTTTGCCCCACAAAATCCAAGAGACAAAACCGGCGTGACCGCAGCGGTCACGCCGGTTTCATATCCTTTTGAGCCGGTGATTGCCGCCTCAAAACAGCTTCTTTACGGAGTCCGCCCCGAAGCCCGCTTTTTTATAGAATATAATTCAATATTACAGCCTGGTTCCAAGCAGGCCACGCACGATGCGTTTCCCGATCCCTTCCTGTAAAAAGGAGGGCGGAGCCCTCCTTTTTGCAAAAAATATATGATTCTCTTCTTACAGCTTGATCCCGAACAGGCCACGCACGATGCGTTTCCCGATCTCTCTTCCCACCGTAGTGGCGGCGGAGTTCACCGTCTTCTGCAGAGCCGACTGCCGCCTGCGGCCCGTGGTCTTGCGGGCGGAAGAGCTCTTGCGTGCGGCGGCCTCCTTCGCCTTTTGGGCGGCTTCCTTTTCGGCGGCGGCCTGTCGGGCCTCTTCGGCGGCCTGCTTCTGCTCCTGCTCCCGCGCTTCGGCCAGCATCTCGTAGGCCGAGCGGCGGTCCTGCTCCCGCTCGTATTTGCCGTAAAGGGGGCTTTGCCGCACGATTTCTGCGATCTCGGCCTCGCTCACCGCCTCCATGGAGCTGCGGGGCGGCAGGATGCCTGCCCGCTGCACCACCGAGGGCACGCCCTTGGCGTCCAGCATCGACACCAGCGCCTCGCCGGTGCCCAGCGCCTGGAGCGCCTCTTCCGTATCAAAGGCAGGATTGACCCGGAATGCCTGGGCCGCGGCCCGCAGATGCTTCTGGTCGGCGGGAGTATAGGCCCGCAGGCCATGCTGCACCCGGTTGCCGATCTGGCTCAGGACGCTGTCGGGCAAATCGTTGGGCTTCTGGGTGATGAACCAGACGCTCACGCCCTTGGACCGGATGAGCCGCACCACCTGCTCCACCTGCTGTACCAGCGCCTTGGGCGCGTCGCGGAAGAGCAGATGGGCCTCGTCAAAGAAAAACACCAGCTTGGGTTTGTCCAGATCGCCCGCCTCGGGGAGCATGGCGTAAAGCTCGGTGAGCATCCACAGCATAAAGGTGGCGTAAAGCAGCGGATGCCGGAACAGCTCGGCGCACTCCAGGATGTTCATCACCCCGCGGCCCTCCCCGTCCCAGTCCACCCAGTCGGCAAGCTCCAGCATGGGCTCGCCGAAAAACAGCTCTCCGCCCTCGTCCTCCAGCCGCAGCAGCGCCCGCTGGATGGCGCCCACCGTCTGGGCGGCGATGTTGCCGTAGGTCAGCTTGTATTCGGCGGCGTTGTCGCCCACATACTGCACCATGGCCCGCAGATCCTTCAGATCCAGCAGGAGGAGCCCCTTTTCGTCGGCGATGCGGAAGACGATGCGCAGCACGCCGCTCTGGGTCTCGTTCAGATCCAGCAGACGGGCCAGCAGCTCGGGCCCCATATCCGAAACGGTGGCCCGCACGGGGTGGCCCGCCTTGCCGTAAACATCGAAAAACCGGACGGGATAAGCGGTGTAGGAAAAATCCTCCAGCCCCATGGAGTCGATGGAGCGGCGGATGTGCCCGGTCTCGACGCCGGGGCGGCACATGCCCGTCAGGTCGCCCTTGACGTCGGCCATGAACACGGGCACCCCCATCTCGGAAAAGCCCTCGGCCAGCACCTTCAGTGTCACGGTCTTGCCGGTACCGGTGGCGCCGGCGATCAGCCCGTGGCGGTTGGCAAGGGCGGGCTCCAGATAAACGGGCCCCTCGCCGGTGGCCAGCCAGATCTTGCGTTCCGCGGGAATATACATAAAACGTCCCTCCGTTGTGTTTTTTTCAATTGTAACACAAAATCCGCCGTCCGTCTACGGAGAATTGTGCCGCCCGGCAGCCTGCTTCCCCGCAAAATAAGTTTGTTTTCGGGTATTAAAAAATTTTTTATACTTTTTTGAAAAAATACCTTGACAGGCGAAGTAATTTGATGTAGGATGTATCCAGAAACAAAAAAGGAGGGCAGCGACGTGTCTATGACATCTGATATCATCCGCGGTCATACGGAAACGATGATCCTGGCCCAGCTTCTGGAGCACGACAGCTACGGCTACGAGATCAACAAATCCATCCGCGACCGCACCGGCGGCGCCTACGAGGCAAAAGAGGGCACTCTTTACACCGCCTTCCGCCGCCTGGAGCAGGCGGGCTACATCCGCTCGTACTGGGGCGACGAAAGCAGCGGCGCACGCCGCCGTTACTACGCCATCACCGACGAAGGACGCGCCTTTTTCCGCGAGAGCCGCGACGAATGGCAGCGGGTCAAGGCCATTATCGACCGTCTGATCGGGACGGAACAAGCTTAAAGGAGGAAAACATCATGTACGAACAGCTTCGTGAAATGATCGCCCAGCGCCTTTCCGGCGCACAGGACTGCCCCGCCAAGGAAGACGTGATCGAGGAGATCACCTCTGACCTGATGGAAAAATACAATGAGCTCACCGCCGCCGGCGTCGAGTCCGAAGAGGCCATGCGCCGCGTGCAGGAGGGCATCGGCGACCTGTCTGAGGTCACCGCCTACATCAACGAGGTGGACCGCCGCAGCGAGGAAAACCAGCGCTCCGGCAACACCAATCCCTTTGCCGGCATCGACGACCTGATGCGGACACTGGCAAAAGACCTGTCCCCCTCCATCAACAGCTTTGTCAGCGATCTGAAGAGCGCCGCCGGCCACGCCGCCACCGCCGCCAAGGACGCCGCCCGCGACGCCAAGGGCCCCCTGCACGACATGGCCCAAAGCGTAAAGGGCACCGTGAAAAACGCCATCAAGAACATCACCGTGAGCCGCGAGCGGGGCGAGTTCCGCTATGATTACACCGTTCCCTCCGAGGGGCTCACCGGTCTGGACATCCGTACCGCCTCCGGCGACGTGACCTTCGGCCTGTCGCAGGACGACAACATCTATATCGTGGAGCTGGCCAACGGCGAGCTCACCGAGGAGCAGATGGCCCAGATCCAGGTGGTGGACGGCATTCTGCAGATCCGTCAGGGCAACAAGTCCAGCGTGGGCACCCTGCTCTTCAGCTACGGGATGCTCTCCTCGGATTTCGAGATCTATCTGCCCAAGCGCGCCTGGAACAGCCTTTCCGTCACCACCACCAGCGGCGACGTGGAGCTGGACAAGGAAATGGAGATCGCCTCTCTGCATATCCACAGCACCAGCGGCGACCTGGAGCTGCCTCTGGTGGCCTGCGGCTCGGCGCAGATCGAAACGGTTTCCGGCGACGTGGAGCTCAGCGGCCACGCTCAGGAGCTGCGCCTGGTCACCGTCTCCGGCGACTTTGATTTCAACGGCTCCGCCGGCCGGGTCTCTCTGTCCACCACCAGCGGCGATATGGCCCTGCGGCTGGACAACGTCCCCGACGCGCTGGACGTCACCGCCGTTTCCGGCGACACCAAGCTCTGGATCCCCGATAACGACGGCTTTTCCCTGCATTACAACCGGGTCTCCGGCGACATCCGCTCGGATTTCGATCTGAAGACCTCGCTCAACGCCAAAAACGGCACTGCCGTCTATCTGAGCGGCGGTCAGCGGACCTACAGCATGCAGTCGGTCTCCGGCGATCTGCGGATCTATCGCAGATGACCCGGCCCGTCTGATGCAGACCAAATCATAAAAGGAGAGAATCATCATGAAAAGAGTTTATAAAGACCCCGAAAACGGCAAGATCTGCGGCGTGTGCGCCGGTCTGGCGGAATATTTCGGCATCGACGTTTCGCTGGTGCGGGTGATCTGGGCCGTGCTGGCCTTCACCGGCGGCTTCGGTCTGATCCCCTATCTGATCTGCGCCGTCATCCTTCCCCCGAAAAACGAAGTCCTGTAACCGTCCTTCTCCGGCGGCCCCCTGCACAGGACCGTTTCAAATCCCCCGGCACGCCGGGGGATTTTTTCAAACGGCTCGCCGCTTCCGGCCGGATTGACAGCCCGGGACGCCGATGGTGCACTCGATGCACCAGTATGAAAGCCGCAATCGTATCCTCTTTAAGGGTAACAGACCCGGCTGCGAACAGAATAAAACAGCGGGCCGCTCCGACCCGGCCGTTAAAGGAGAATTTTCATGAAAACAGCCGTCTTTTTGATCGTGATTTCGCTGGTTGAGCTCGCGGCATATCTCGTGATCGCCCACACGCTGCGTGCAAAGAATGGGAAAAAGCCGCGCCGCCTGCTGGCGGCGCTGTGCTTTGCCGCCGTTTTTCTGCTGACGCTCCGCTTTGCGATGTTTCCCCCGCACAAGGAGCTCCCTGTTTCCGGAGGCTGCGAGGTCGCCTCGACAGACTATTGGGTGACGGAGGAACAGGAGGATCCCTATCTCGGCGGAGGCCGCCTCCGTCAGCTGCAGGTCCGCAAGTGGTATCCCGCAAACGGCGAGGCGCAGTCTATCGTTATCGTCGCCTCCCACGGCTCCTGCGGGACGGCGGACAACAACCTCTCCCTATACAAAGAGCTGGCAAGCCGCGGCTACACCGTCCTTGCCGTGGTCCATCCCGGACAGGCGGCGAAGGTCACCTATGAAAACGGGAAAAGCGCGGGACCGAGCATGCGCTTTCTCAAGCAGATGTCCGCAGGCTCCGGGGCCGACCCCGCGTATTTATACGAGGTGTTCCGTGAGTGGATGGACATCCGCACCGGCGATCTGAACGCCGTTATGGACGACTATGCGAAAAAAGAAGGCGCGGGACAGTTTCTTGTCATGGGTCATTCCCTCGGCGGCTCCGCGGCTTACGCCATGGCGCGGATCAGGACCGACGTCGTCGGCTGCATCGCGCTGGAGGCGCCGTTCCTGTACGACATCAAGGGTGTACAGGACGGGAAATACGTTTTCGACAGCCGGGATTACGACATCCCGCTCCTGAACGTCTATTCCGACAGCAGCTTTCCGCATTTGCGGGAACTGCCGCAATATGAAAACAACGTGAAGTTCCTGGCGCCCGGCGCGGCGAACTGCACCAACCTCCACTACGAGGGCGTGGGGCATATGGGCCTGTGCGATCTTTCGATCTACTCGCCGCTGCTTGCCGCGATGCTTGACCGCGATATCCAGAAGACCGACGCTTATGCACAGCTGGAAACCCTCAACGCCGATTGCGTCGCCTGGATCGAGCGCAATTTCTGAACGCGCCGCTTCCCGCAACCGCAAAACAGCGGCGAAGCTGTCCGTTTCGCATCCGTATAAGCTTATATTTTCTGAAAGCCTTGAACCGATAACCGGAATCGCTTCCCTCGGCCCCCGATCCGGCCTGCCGCCGGCGGGCAATTTCCGAAAATCCATACTGACAGTATATAAAATAAAATCTTATCAGTACCAGCTATGTCTTGCATTTCCCCGCCCAAACAAATATGATTAAAGCAGAAAACAAAAAGGAGCCGACAACGCATGAGATTGACGATATCCAAAAATATCCGGGCTTTCCGAAAACGGCGGGGGCTGACCCAGGAGCAGCTGGCCGAAGTGCTGGGTGTGACCACGGGCGCTGTCTACAAGTGGGAATCGGGTCTCTCGTTCCCGGAGCTTCCCATGATCGTGGAGCTGGCGGATTTTTTTGACACCTCCGTGGACGCGCTTCTGGGCTATGAGATGAAGGACAACCGGCTGGAGGCGACGGTAACGCGTTTGCAGGAATACCGCCGCAGCAAGGATCGGGACGGACTTGCGGAGGCGGAAAAGGCGCTCAAGAAGTATCCCCACTCCTTTCAGATTGTCAGTGAGAGCGCCGCGCTTTACCGCGCCTTTGGCTTTGACAGCGGGGACAAGGCCCTGTTTCGCCGCGCGCTGGAGCTTCTGGAGCAGTCCCGTCTGCTGCTGAGCCAAAACGAAGATCCCCAGATCAGTGAGCAGACGATCTACGGGAGAATCGCCCAAACGTATCTGGGGCTGGATGAAACGGATAAGGCCATAGCGCTTTGGAAAGCCCACAACGCAGACGGGGTGTACAGCCCCCGGATCGGTCATATCCTGGCCCAAAACGATCGGGTTGAGGAGGCGGTGCCGTTTCTGTCGGAGGCCCTTGCGAAACTCCTCTCCGATCTGGTCAACACGATCGTCGGCTATATGAACGTCTACCTGAAGCGCGGAGATCACGCTTCCGCACAGGCGATCCTGAGCTGGGGGATCGGGCTCCTGCAGGGGCTGCGAAAAGCGGACAAGCCAAACTACTTCGACAAAGTCTGCGCTGTTTTTCTCGCCGCGCTTGCCGCTTCGCAGTTCCTGTCAGGGAAGAGTGACGAGGCACGAGACACCCTGATCAAAGCCAAAGAGCTTGCCGCATTCTTTGACGCCTCTCCCAGCTATGACGAAAGCGACATCCGCTTTATCACCCGCATCGAAGGCGCCAGCGCACACGATGACTTGGGGGCGACGGCCATGGACGGCGTGCGCAACGCGGTAAGCCAATTTGACAGTGATGAGTTTGCTGCTCTTTGGAGCGCGGTGAGCGAAGAATAATCATGATAACAGATTTGAAAAAGGAGATATAAAAATGGAAAACGAAAAAGAAACTGTTGTGAAAAAAACCGTAAAATCCGGCATTACCTTTGGCAGTGCTCTGGCCATGGTCATCAGCTATACCGCGTGGCATTCCATCGGCTGGGCCATTTTCCACGGACTGCTCAGCTGGGCCTACGTGCTGTACTACATCATCCGCTACTGATGAGCCATGCAGGAGGGATATCCGATGACGAAAAAAGAGATCCAGGCGCTGCGGCGCCCGTTTGTCAAAGAGCTGTTCCGAAAGAATCAGTTCAATCTTGTAATGACCGTGCTCGCGGCGTTTCTCGCAGCGGTGTCGGAGCTGGTGATTTCATGGACC
>JAFOPS010000007.1 GCA_017394205.1 Clostridia bacterium
ATTTCCCGCACCTGCGCCGTGACGGGGGCGGAGCTCCACCTGATCGGGCCCATGGGCTTTTCCATCGAGGACCGGTGGCTCAAGCGGGCGGGACTGGATTACTGGCATCTTTTGAAGGTGTTTTATTACGAAAACTGGGAGGCCTTTCGAAAGGCCCACCCGAATGTGCGCCCGTGGATGGCCTCGTCCAAGGGGGCGAAAAGCTATTGCGACGTGTCTTACGGCGACGATGTGTGGCTGCTCTTCGGCAAAGAGACCCACGGCCTGCCAGAGCCGCTTCTGGCCGCCGATTACGACCGGGCCGTCCGCATCCCCATGCGGGAGGGGGCCCGGTGCCTTAACCTGAGCAACGCCGTGGCGGTGATGGCCTACGAGATCCTGCGGCAGCAGGGCTTTGCCGGCCTGCAGGAGCAGGGTGAGCTCACCGGACGGGCCGACTGAAAAACGGATGGGAGAGGAGAAAAAGGGTATGATATCTTTGCGCGAGATCAATGAAGACAATTTTGACGATATTATCCGCATGAAACGGCCGCCGGAAGAGAAGTACGTGGCGTCCAACAGCTATTCTTTGGCGCAGGCGTGGCTTTATCGGGAAAACGGCGACGTGTTCCCCTACGCCGTCTATTGGGATGAAGAGCCGGTGGGTTTTCTGCTTCTGGAGGAGGATACGGAGGCGCGCTGGCTCTGTATCTGGCGGCTCATGTTTCCGGAGGAGCAAACCTGCAAAGGCTACGGACAGAAAACCGTTGGCCTTGTTCTGGAGCGGGCCCGGTCACACCCCGAAAAATACGACAGGGTGATCTGCGAATGTGATCCGAAGAACCGCCGCGTCCTGCACGTCTGCGAAAAGATGGGTTTTGTTCCCACCGGCGAGATCAGCCACGGCGCAGTGGAGCTGGAATACCGGCTCAAATGACCCCGCCGGACGGCGCGGGGAGAGAAGAATTCACAAATCCCACCCCGGAATTTCGGCAAGAATGACGGCGGGCCCGCGGGGCTCCGCCGCCGTTTTTTCTTCAGGCGGAGCGCAATCCGGCAAACCCGCCAAAATGTTCAGAAAAAAGACGGTTTTCTATCGGAATTCACCAAAAATCCCGCGGGCATATTTGAAAAAAGCTTTTTTCGGTTGCAAAAAAAAGAGCCCTATACTATAATCAAAAGAGACGGATTACCGCCGAAAACCAACAAAATACAGAGAGATTGCGAGGACGACTGCCATGAATTATCACAAGAAGTCCGTAACGGACATCGATGTTTCCGGAAAGAAAGTATTTCTCCGTTGCGACTTCAACGTGCCTCTGAACGATCAGGGCGAGATCACCAATGATATTCGCATCCGCAGCGCGCTTCCCACCATCCGCTATCTGCTGGAGCAGAAAGCCGCGATCATCCTGTGCTCGCACCTGGGCCGCCCCAAGGGAAAGGTCAACCCCGCCATGAGCCTTAAGCCCGTGGCGCAGCGGCTGAAGGAATTTTTGAACATGGAAGTCCCGCTGGCCGAGGACATCATCGGCCCGCAGGCCAAGGCCATGGCCGCCGCTCTTGAGCCCGGCCAGGTCATGCTGCTGGAAAATATCCGCTTCTGCCCCGAGGAGGAGAAGAACGATCCCGCCTTTGCCAAAGAGCTGGCCTCCATGGCCGACATCTTTGTCAACGACGCCTTCGGCACGGCCCACCGGGCCCATGCCTCCACCGCCGGTGTGGCGGATTATCTGCCCGCCGTGTGCGGTTTCCTCATCAAGAAGGAGATCGGCATCATGGGCCGCGCCATGGAATCGCCCGAGCATCCCTTCGTGGCCATCCTGGGCGGCGCGAAGGTGGACGAAAAGCTGGCGCTCATCGAGCGTCTGCTGCTGGAGCACTGCGACTACGTCCTGGTGCTGGGCGGCATGAGCTATACCTTTATGAAGGCCGAGGGCGGCACCATCGGCGATTCTCTCTGCAACGACGCCATGCTGGACGAGGTGCGCGGCCTGAAGGAAAAGGCCGAGGCCTGCGGCTCGAAGCTGATGCTCCCGCTGGACAACATCGTGGCCGACCGCTTTGCCAACGACGCCAACATCATGTGTGTCCAGAGCGGCCATATCCCCGACGGGTTCATGGGCATGGACATCGGCCCCAAGACCATCGAGGCATATACCAAGATCATCGAGGAGGCCCGCACGGTGGTGTGGAACGGCCCGGCGGGCGTGTTTGAAATGCCCAATTTTGCCAACGGCACCCGCGCCATCGCCACGGCGGTGGCTCATTCCAAGGGCATTTCCATCGTGGGCGGCGGCGACAGCGCGGCGGCGGTGGATCAGCTTGGCTTCTCTCGTCAGGTGACCCATATCTCCACCGGCGGCGGCGCATCCTTGGAATTTTTGCAGGGGCTGGAGCTTCCCGGCATCGCCTGTCTGCAGGACGCGGAATAACGCAAGAGAAGGAAGCTTATGGATCTCAGATACCGAAAAACCATCATCGCCGGCAACTGGAAGATGAACCTCAACGCCGAGGAGGCCAAGCGATTCATCACCGAGCTCAAGCCGCTGGCGGCCCGGGCAAAATGGTGCGACATCGTGCTGTGCGTTCCCTTTTTGCAGATCCCCGCGGCGGTGAAGGCCGCCAAGGGCACCAAGATCGCCATCGGCGCGCAGAACTGTCATTATGAGCCCAGCGGCGCCTACACCGGCGAAATCTCCTGCGGGATGCTGGCCGAGGCCGGGGTGAAATACGTCATCGTGGGCCACAGCGAGCGCCGGCGCGACTGGGGCGACACCGACAAGCTGGTGAACCAGAAGGTGCTGGCGGCGCTGCAGGCCGGGCTCCGGCCCATCGTCTGTGTGGGCGAAACGCTGGAGATGCGCGACAACGGCGTGACGCTGGACGTGGTGCGGATGCAGGTCAAGACCGCGCTGCGGGGCGTGATGCTGGAGCAGCTCCGGCGGGTCACGCTGGCCTACGAGCCCATCTGGGCCATCGGCACCGGTTATACCGCCACGCCCCAGCAGGCCAACGAGGTGGGCGCCTGTATCCGCGAGGTGCTCCGGCAGAATTACGGGGCCCGGGCGGCAAGAGGCGTGTCCATCCTTTACGGCGGCAGCATGAACACCGGCAACGCCTATCAGCTTCTGGCCCAGCCCGACGTGGACGGCGGCCTGATCGGCGGCGCGTCGTTGAGAACCGAAAGTTTTGGAAAGATCATAGAGGCGGCAGAACAACATGAATAAAAAACCCTTATTACTGATGATCCTGGACGGCTGGGGCAAGGCCCCCGCCGGGCCGGAAAACGCCGTGACCGCGGCGAAGACTCCCGTGCTGGACGAGCTGTTCCGCACCTGCCCAAACGCCCTGATGGAATGCTCCGGCATGGCCGTGGGCCTGCCTGAGGGGCAGATGGGCAACAGCGAGGTGGGGCACACCAACATCGGCGCGGGGCGGGTGGTCTATCAGGAGCTCACCCGCATCACCAAATCCATCTCCGACGGGGATTTCTTTGAAAATCCCGTTTTGCTGGAGGCGCTGGAGCAGGCAAAGGCACGGGGCGGCAGAGTCCACCTCATGGGCCTTTTGTCCGACGGCGGCGTCCACAGCCACCTGACCCATCTGTTTGCCCTCATCGACCTGTGCGCCAAAGAGGGTGTGCGCCCGCTGGTGCATTGCTTTTTGGACGGGCGCGACACCCCGCCCGAAAGCGGGATCGGCTATGTCCGCGCGCTGGAGGAAAAGCTGAAGGAATGCGGCGGGGAGATCGGCGTGATCTCCGGCCGGTTTTACGCCATGGACCGGGATAAGCGCTGGGAGCGGCTGGAGCGCGCCTATGACGCCCTGGCCCGGGGCAAGGGCCCCCGTGCGCAAAGCGCCTCGGCCGCCGTGCAGAGCAGCTATGACGCCGGCGTCACCGACGAGTTTTTGGAGCCGGTGATCGTCACCGAGGGACCCATCCGGCATGAGGACAGCGTGATCTTCTATAACTTCCGCCCCGACCGGGCCCGGGAGATCACCCGGGCGCTGTGCGACGAGGCGTTCGACGGATTCCCCCGGGAAAACGGCGCCATCCGGCCTCATTACGTTTGCTTTACCCAGTACGACGCCTCCATGCCCAACGTGGAGGTGGCCTTCAAGCCCCAGAAGCTCACCAATATTTTCGGCGAATATATCGCGGCACATGGCCTGACGCAGCTCCGCATCGCCGAGACCGAGAAATACGCCCACGTCACCTTCTTCTTCAACGGCGGCGAGGAGCGTGTGTTTGACGGGGAAGACCGGGTGCTCATTCCCTCGCCCAAGGTGGCCACCTACGATCTCCAGCCGGAGATGAGCGCCTATCTGGTGGCGAAGGAATGTGCCGCGCGCATCGAAAGCGGAAAATACGACGTGGTGATCCTCAATTTCGCCAACTGCGACATGGTGGGACACACCGGCGTGTTTGAGGCCGCCGTGCGGGCGGTGGAGGCGGTGGACGAATGCGTGGGGACGGTGATCGCCGCGCTGCGGAAGATGGGCGGCAGGGCCATCATCACCGCAGACCACGGCAACGCCGAATGCATGGAAAAGGACGGCGTTCCCTTTACCCAGCACACCACCAACAAGGTGCCCGTGATTTTGGTGGACGGCGGCGAGAAGATCGAAAGCGGCGCGCTGTGCGATCTGGCCCCCACCATGCTCAAGCTGCTGGGCCTGCCCCAGCCGCCGGAGATGACCGGGCGTCCGCTGGTTTGATTTTGTTAGGAATACCTGATTCGATACAACAGGAGGAAAGAAGAACATGAAAAAGTTTTTGGAGATCGTTGACGTCGTGGGCCGTGAGATCATGGACAGCCGCGGCAATCCCACCGTTGAGGTGGAGGTTTATGTGGAAGACGGCACCGGCACCTTCTGCGGCCGGGCTGCCGTGCCCTCCGGCGCTTCTACCGGCGTGCACGAGGCCGTGGAGCTGCGGGACGGCGACAAGAGCCGCTACAAGGGCAAGGGCGTGATGAAGGCCGTGGACGCCGTGAACGGCGAGCTGGCCGAGGCCGTCATCGGCATGAACGCCATGGATCAGGCCCTCATCGACCGCACCATGATCGATCTGGACGGCACCCCCAACAAGGGCCGCCTGGGCGCCAACGCTATTCTGGGCGTGTCGCTGGCCTGCGCCAAGGCGGCCGCCGAGGCACTGGGCATGCCGCTGTACGCCTATATCGGCGGACCCAACGCCAAGACTCTGCCCGTCCCCATGATGAATATCCTCAACGGCGGCGCACACGCCACCAACAACGTGGACATCCAGGAGTTTATGGTCATGCCCGTGGGCGCGCCCTCGTGGCGCGAGGCGCTGCGGATGTGCGCCGAGGTCTTCCACACCCTGAAGACCGTTTTGAAGGAGCAGGGCACGCCCGCCGCCGGCGTGGGCGACGAGGGCGGCTACGCCCCCAACCTCAAGAAGGATGAAGACGCCCTCAAGGCCATCGTCGCCGCCATCGAAAAGGCCGGCTACAAGCCCGGTGAGGACTTTATGATCGCCATGGACGCCGCCGTTTCCGAGTGGTACAACGCCGAGACCGGCTGCTACGATCTGCCCAAGGCCAAAAAGACCATGACCCGCCAGCAGATGGTGAATATGTGGAAGAGCTTTGTGCAGAAGTATCCCATCATCTCCATCGAGGACGGCATGGGCGAAGACGACTGGGAGGGCTGGGAAATGCTCACCAAGGCCCTGGGCGACAAGGTCCAGCTGGTGGGCGACGACCTGTTCGTCACCAACGTGGCGCGCATCCGCACCGGCCTGAGCAAGAAGGTGGCCAATTCCGTGCTCATCAAGGTCAATCAGATCGGCACCCTCACCGAGACGCTGGATGCCATCCAGATGGCCAACCGCGCCGGCTATACCACCGTGGTGTCTCACCGCTCCGGCGAGACCGAGGACACCACCATCGCCGATCTGGTGGTGGCCATGAACGCCGGCCAGATCAAGACCGGCGCCCCCTCCCGCTCCGACCGTGTGGCCAAGTACAACCAGCTCCTCCGCATCGAAGAAGAGCTGAGCGAGGCCGCTCAGTATCTGGGCAAGGACGCGTTCTTCAATCTGTAAAGGCTCAATGAAAAGCACACGCCCGGGAGAGCTCAGCTCTTCCGGGCGCTTCTGCGCCCCGCCGGCGAGTGCCGGCGTCCGCGCAGGGAGGGCGGTGAAGCCCGACCGAAGCGTATTCGATTTCAGGGGCACCCCGCAAAGCCTGCTTTGCGGGGAACGCTGAGCGAGGCCGCTCAGTATCTGGGCAAGGACGCGTTCTTCAATCTGTAAAGGCTCAATGAAA